>DLOL01000090.1:3857-20425 GCA_002478485.1 Eubacteriaceae bacterium UBA7485
GAATATGAGATCTCTTCTCTTTTTGAATACGTGGTCAAGAAAAACGGTGCAGAACTCAGCTTTCCGACCATTGCCGCCTCCGGAAAAAACGGCCCGATTCTCCACTACGAAACAAACCGGGAAAGACTCGAAAAGAAAACGCTCCTTCTTCTCGATCTCGGCGCGCGGGTGGATGGATATTGTGCGGACGTGTCAAGAACCTATCCGGTTTCCGGATACTTCACGCCAGTTCAGAAGAAGCTCTATAACGTGGTGCTCCGCGTCGAAGAAGAGGTGATTCAGGAGTACAAAGCCGGTGTGAGGCTGAAAGATCTTCAAGAGCTCACCATTGAGAAATATGAAGAGTACCTTCCGCAAAGCGGGTTCAAGCTTCCGGATGAGGGAATCGGCGCCTGGTATTACCACAGCATCGGACACTCCCTGGGCCTTGACACGCATGACGGAACCAACCGCGACCTGGTTCTCGAGCCCGGCATGGTTATTACATGTGAGCCGGGTATCTACATCAAGGAGCTTGAGATCGGCATTCGCATTGAAGATGATATCCTGGTAACGGAAGATGAGCCGGTGATTTTAACAAAGTCAATTCCGAAGACTGTGGAAGAAATCGAGCATTTGATGCGCTGATGGGATCTTGGTATCAAATCGTCGATGATCCCGCCGGAAAAACAGATTCAGCTCCGGCGGGACGCCTTTATCTCNNTCTCTTCCAAAGCCGGAAAAAAGTGGAAGAAAACCCGCACTGGTGATTATGGCCCATGAAGTTGGGCTTGACATGACATCGGGCGAGATCTACGCACGCGCTTTAGCCGGGGCGGGAATCGCCTCCTATCTTTTTGATTTCAGAGGCGGCTATCCGGGCGAGAGGCATCTGCCTTTTTGTGAGATGTCGATTCAAACGGAGAGAGAAGATCTGAACGGAATTATTGATGCTTTTTCAGAAGATGAGCGGTTTGATCAGGATTCTTTATTCTTATTGGGAAGAAGTCAGGGCGGTCTGGTCGCTGCTATGTCGGCGGCCGAGCGGGAAGAAAAGGTGGCGGGTCTTGCCCTTTTTTATCCGGCTTTTGTCATGAAAGATTATTTTATGAAAGAATTCGGAAGCCGGAACACACTTCCCGAGCGCTTCCCGCTTCTCGGCATGCAGGTGGGAGAAGCCTACCTCAAAGCCGCGCTTGAAGTGGACGTGGAGACGGTCCAGCGTTCCTACCGGGGGGATGTGATAATCTTTCACGGATCCGAGGATCATCTGGTTCCGCTCTCCTATTCAGAGAAGGCGCTGGCTTGCTATAAGAATGCTAGGCTTGTCACGGTTGACGGCGCGTGCCATGTTTTCACTCCCGAGCAGGCACAAAGAATTCTTCCGCTTCTTATATCTTTTTTTCATCATCTTCTAGAAGAGAAGGACAAAACCAGAGTTTTGTCCAATTGACACCTATCTGGCATCAAGATAGGATATAAAAAAATAAAGCCTATCAAGAGCGACGGAGGGAACGGGCCCAATGAAGTCCGGCAACCAGACAAAAGTCAAGGTGCCAAAACCCGCAGGTGAGCTGAATGATAGGGATGAGAGTCCCGTCGATTATGCGACGGGTTTTTTAATTTAAAGGAGTATGCGTTGAAAAGATTATTTACCTCTGAAAGTGTGACAGAAGGTCATCCAGATAAAATCTGCGACCAGATCTCAGATGCGGTGCTGGACGCGATTTATGAAAAAGACCCGAACGGACGCGTGGCATGCGAAACTTCCGTATCTACAGGACTTGTTCTGATTGCGGGAGAAATCAGCACCGACTGCTATGTGGACATTCCCAAGATCGCAAGAGACACCATCAAGGAAATCGGATACGACCGGGCCAAATTCGGCTTTGATTCTGAAACCTGCGCGGTTCTCACCGCGATCAACGAGCAAAGCCCCGATATCGCTCAGGGCGTCAACGAAGCGCTTGAAGCCAGAGAGGGCGACATGGAAGATGACCTGTCCACCGGCGCGGGAGACCAGGGGATGATGTTCGGTTATGCGACAAACGAAACTAAGGAATTCATGCCGCTGCCGATTTATCTTGCTCATAAGCTGACCAAGAGACTGGCTGATGTCAGAAAAGACGGGACGCTTGACTATTTGAGACCGGACGGAAAGTCCCAGGTAACAGTTGAATATGAGGATGACAAGCCGGTTGAAGTAGAAACCGTGGTTATTTCCACCCAGCATTCGGAAGACGTGGAACATGACCAGATTGAAAAGGACATGATCGAATATGTCATCAAGCCGGTTCTTGAAGAAGCGGGATTTTGGAATGACAAGATGAAGATCTTTGTCAACCCGACCGGAAGGTTTGTGGTCGGCGGACCGATGGGAGATGCGGGACTGACCGGCAGAAAGATCATTGTCGACACCTACGGCGGAATGGGACGCCACGGCGGAGGTGCTTTCTCAGGAAAGGACCCGACAAAAGTAGACCGTTCGGCAGCCTATGCAGCCCGTCACGTGGCGAAGAACCTGATAGCGGCCGGACTTGCGGATAAAGCTGAAGTGCAGCTGGCTTATGCTATTGGGGTGGCAAAACCTGTCTCTATCAACGTTAACACTTTTGGAACGGGAAAACTTCCTGAAGAAGAGCTGGTTGAAATTGTGGAAGAAAATTTCGATCTGCGACCGGCAGCGATTATTAAAAATCTCGATTTAAGACGTCCAATTTACAAACAGACCGCCGCATATGGTCATTTTGGACGGGATGATCTCGATCTTCCATGGGAAAAACTTGATAAAGTCGAAGAAATCAAGGCCAGTGCTGCGAAAAGAGCATAATAATTCTTGGTTTTCCTTCTAAAGTCTATAATTTTTGGTCAGGAAGTTGGTATAATACATATATATATCGATGGATGAAGACCAGATTTACTGGCTAGAGGAAAAAGATGAGTTGGAAAGGGATCACGATAAAGACGGTTCAGCGCAGCCATATGGAAAATATCGTATGCCGGCATGAGAACAAGATCCGTGACAAAAGTCGCATTTATCAGATTCGCGAGAGTCTGAAGCGGGGGGAGTCTCTGGATTCTGTTGTCACGATATCAGACGATGATCGCGCTGATTTAATGGATTAAATGAGAATATGATTTGTGTGTAACCGGTCGAAAGACCGGTTTTTTGTTTTCTTTGAGATTGAATTGTACAATAAATAGAGTATGTGCAAAACGCGGAGAAGAAAGTTCATGTCAACGGGCAAGATTGGGTATTTTCTTCAGAGAAAGCGGGAAAGGAGATGGAGAACCATGTTCTCCAGACAAACATGATAGAATTTTCCAATGTCAGCAAAACTTATGATAAGAACAACGTTGACGCGCTGAGCGATGTCAATTTGTTTATCGATAAAGGTGAGTTCGTCTTTTTAGTCGGAAGAAGCGGTGCGGGAAAATCGACATTTATCAAGCTTCTGCAGAAAGAACTTGAACCGTCCGCAGGCTCAGTCAAGATTCGAGACTATGATCTGAGCAAGGTTTCGAAAAAGGAAGTTCCCTATCTGAGAAGAAAGATCGGAGTCGTATTCCAGGATTTCAGACTGCTTGAAAACAAGACGGTATATGAAAATGTCGCGTATGCGATGGAAATTATCGGACGGCCGGAATCCAAGATCAGAAAAAAAGTGCCTCTTGCGCTTGAAATGGTAGGCCTTTCGGACAAGGCGGACCGTTATCCGAACGAACTTTCAGGCGGCGAACAGCAGCGTGTCGCCATTGCGCGGGCGATTATCAATAATCCGAGCATTTTGATTTGTGATGAACCGACAGGAAACCTCGACCCGGAAACGAGTACTGAAATCATGAAGCTTCTTGAGATCATCAACAAGCATGGGACAACCGTCGTTGTGGTCACGCATGACGCCGGAATGGTCGATCGGTTGCAGAAACGCGTCATTGTGCTTGAAAACGGAAAGCTAGTGTCAGACAGCATGGGAGGGAAGTACAAAGATGTCGTCTCATGAGAAACCAAATTATCTGCCTAGCATTTTTCGAGAAGCTTTCCAGTCTTTCGACAGAAACAGACTGATGACCGTTGCGGCGGCTGTTTCGATCGTCGCTGCCCTGATTATACTGGGGATTTTTGTTTTACTCTCGAACAATATTCAGTTAGCCACGCAGAACGCGGAGAGCAATCTTGAGATCAAAGTGTTCTTAAAAGAAGATGTCACGCAGGAACAGAAAGATCAGATTTATCAGAAATTATCTGCTGATTCGAATATCAGCACCATCCGCTATGAATCCAAAGCGGAAGCGCTTGACAATTTCTCAAACCAGATCCAGGATTATTCGCAGCTGATGGGCGCTTACACGGGAGATAACAATCCGCTTCCTGAATCCTATGTGCTCACAGTAAACAGTGGAGATAACATTCAGGATGTGGTGTCGCTTGCGAACTCTTTGCAGGATAACGGTGTTGAATATGTCAAATACGGGGAAAATTACGTAAATTCACTGTTGCGTTTCAACAAGTTTATCAATATCATCTCGATTACAATTCTAGTGGTCATGTCAGTGATTGCACTGTTCTTGATTTATAACACGATCCGTCTAACGGTTGTAAACAGAAGCCGTGAAATTCAGATCATGAAATATGTCGGAGCGACAAACTTCTATATCCAGGCTCCGTTTATTCTTCAGGGGGTTTTGCTCGGGTGCATCTCCGCTCTGATCGCCGTTCTCTTTATTCGAGGTGCGTACCTTTACGCGTTGGGAATGGTGAATGGATCCGTGCTTCTTTCCGTGAGTGAAAATTTTGTCTCGCCAAATACGGTTTTTGTCGAACTTGCCGCCATCTTCCTGGTTTACGGGCTAGTCGTCGGCGCGGTCGGATCGTATATTGCGACGAGAAGATTTTTGGATGTTTAATAGAATTTTTCGATTTTACCTTGACTCAGGATTCGCTTCGGATTCTGGGTCTTTTTGCATTTGGCTTTCTTCTTTTTTGAATCAAAGAAAACGTGGGATTGGGACGCTAACTGTCACGATAATAATTAAATCCTATATAAAATAAGAAAAAAACGAAAAAAAGATATGCAAAAATAAGTCAACTTATATATCACGAAGCAAAAAAGTATAACTTTCAGATAGATTTAAAGTAGAAATCTTTTATAGCACGTGTTAAAATAATTGTGTAGAACGGTTACATAGAACTGTTCAGGTAATTTATTTAGGAAGAGGGAACGGATAAGCTGATTCATGGGGGATAGGATCGGCTGAACGATAGGAGTAAAGAGTATGGAAGTTACGAACATCGACTCAAGAGTGATCAATGGCGTGCGAATCTTCCGGGCTTGCGTTTGGAATAAGAATACACATACTGGCAAGAATTTGTACGCTTCGACGAAGCAGGGACTTCACGCTAAAGTCGCCAACCTTTTAAAAGCAGAAGAAATTGGCAATACTTGTTCAACACGTTATGGGCTCGGTTAAACACCGAGCTTTTTTCATTTTGCTTTAAGTCCGTAGCCAAATATATCCTAAAAATGTTATTTAAAACTTACCTCTTCAAAATTTTTGCATGTCCCGCCGGAGCGGGGCAAAAGAGAACCGCCTTTACCATTGAGAAAGGAAGCTCTCCATGTACGAAGATTACAGGAAGTTGATTGGGAGAGACAAGCGACTCCCCAATCTCGATACGGAAGAAGACTGGAAACTGTTTATCCGGTCTGTAGACCAATCCATCTCTAATCAGATGGATGCGGTGAGAAAAGCGCGGAAGAGACAATTATCACGCCCTGATAAGGCGCAGCAAACTTTTATCTATATGCTCACGCTCCAGCTTTGCGAGATGGTCCGTTTCCGGAGGCAGCTCGCTTACCGGCAAGAATACCGCCGGGATTGAGGTCTTCCTCCTGCCTTTACATCAAAACTTGCGCTGTGTATAATAAATTAGATAACAGGAGGACATCATGCAGCCGAAATATCATAGAGTGCTCATCAAGCTCAGCGGCGAAGCCCTGGCTGGAGATGAGGGATTTGGAATCAATCCGACAGTCGTTAAATCGATTTGCAAGGAAGTCAAAAAAATCTGGATGCAGGGCGTCGAAATTGCGATTGTCGTAGGCGGAGGAAACTTCTGGAGAGGGCGCTTTGCAGAAGATATGGATAAAAGCTCAGCTGACTATATGGGCATGCTTGCGACAGTGATTAATGCCATGGCGCTTCAGGATGTGATGGAACGCATGGACATGCCGACCCGAGTTCAGTCGGCTATAGACATGAAGACCATTTGCGAGCCTTATATCAAGAGAAAGGCCATTCGCCATCTCGAAAAAGGCAGAGTGGTTATCTTTGCAGCGGGAACGGGAAATCCGTTCTTCACGACTGACACAGCGGCTGCTCTCAGAGCGGTTGAAATCGGCGCGGATATCATTCTCCTGGCTAAGAACGTAGACGCCGTTTATTCAGACGACCCGTTGATCAACCCGCAGGCCACACGCTATGAAAGACTCACTTATAGCGAAGTGATTGAGAAAAACCTGCAGGTTATGGATTTGACTGCCATCACCTTATGCAAGGAAAATAAAATGCCAATTCAGGTCTTCGGCCTGGCAAACCCGGAAAATCTTGTTCATGCGGTTGATGGAGAAAAAATCGGTACGATTATTCAAGGATCCTAAATATAGACGAAACGGAAAGAAATATGCAGAACGAAATTAACAACAGAGCAAGTGAAAAGATGACTAAGGCTTCAGCCAGCCTTCAGGAATCCCTGAGCGGACTCCGCGCGGGACGCGCCAATCCGCACATTCTTGACAAAGTGACCGTAGATTATTACGGTGCGCAAACCCCGTTAAATCAGATTGCAAGCGTAAGTGTTCCAGAAGCTAGACTGATTCTGGTCTCGCCTTATGACCAGTCTGCGATGAAGGCGATCGAAAAAGCGATTATCGCAGCCGATCTCGGGTTTAATCCTTCGAATGACGGAAAAGCGATTCGTCTGGTCGTTCCGCAGCTGACTGAGGAACGCAGAAAAGACCTGGTCAAAACCGCGAGAAAGTACGGAGAAGACACCAAGGTAGCAATTCGAAATGTCAGAAGAAAAGCTTTGACCGAGTTGAAAGCCGCCCAGAAAGACGGTTCTATTACGGAAGATGATCTGAAAGAAGCGGAAAAGAAACTTCAAAAGCTCACCGATGATGAAATTAAGAATGTCGATGGAATTTTGAAGAAGAAGGAAGAAGAAATTCTTGCGGTATAAGCCTGCTTAGGCAGACATGTCTTTGTTCCAGTTTGGAACATATCTTCTAAAAGCCTGATACCCGCAGCAAGAGCAGCGGACAAACCTGGCGGGAAGTTCCTTGAGAAAGGACTTCTCGCCTTTCTTTCAGCTCCTTTGCGGCAAGAGGCAAACTCAGTCTGTTTTTGGGAAAGAATAGGTATGAGAATCTAATTATTTGAGAGTAAATCATGGCGAATAAAGAACAACAACTATTCGAACTGCTTACACCTTATGTGGAGAAAGCAGGGTATGAATGTGTGGATACGACTTTCCAGAAAACGGGTCCCGACTGGATTTTGACGGTCTACATTGACAACAAAGAGGAGGGCGAGGGCGTCTCTCTTGATGACTGTGAAAAAGTCAGCAGAATCCTTGACCCGATTCTTGATGAAAAGGATCCAATTGAACAAAGTTATTTTCTGGAAGTATCATCCCCAGGCATCGACCGGCCGTTTAAGAGAGAGCGGGACTGGCAGAAAGCGATCGGAAAGAAAATCGAAGGCAAGTTCTTTGAAAAAAAGAATGGAAGCAAGAATTTTACCGGCGTGCTGAAGGAGTCGACGGAAGACGCTATTGTTTTGGAAACGGAAGCGGGAGATGTTGAATATCTGAAAAAGGATATCGCAAAGGCCGCTCCTGTAGTGGAATTTTAATCCGCGGGCGCGAACGCCGCGCACATCCCCGGCTCACGGGGGAAAGGAGAGTCGGACGATAGGTCCGCACTTTGATTCATGAATGAAGAATTTTTAAATGCGCTCGACAATCTTCAAAAAGAGAAGAATATCGATAAAGAAGAACTGATCCAGGCGATCGAATCTTCGATTAAGACGGCCTATGACAAACACTATGGCGAACCGCAGGACGGTTATGAAACCAGTGTGCGTCTGGACCGGGATACTGGCGAGATCAATGTTTACGCAGCGATGGAAGTTGTAGACGATGTTTATGATAAGAAATGCGAAGTAAGCCTTGAGGAAGCGAGAGAGATCCTGCCGTCTGCTGTCATTGGAGATGTGGTGTCAAAGAAAATCACGCCGAAGGATTTCGGAAGAATTGCCGCACAAAACGCCAAGCAGATGATCATGCAGAAAATCAAGGAATCGGAAAGAAATCTGATCTACAACGAGTATGCGGACCGGGAAGACGAATTGATCAACGGTACGGTTTCTCGTTCGGACAACGGAAAGGTCAATGTCAATCTTGGGAGGACAGAAGCGGTTCTTCCGATGAAAGAACAGGTAAACGGGGAAAAATACCGGACCGGAAGCCGGATCAAAGTACTTTTGAATTCCGTGAAGAAAACAGCAAAGGGACCGATTCTGACCGTTTCCAGATCACATCCGGATCTCGTGAAGAGGCTTTTCGAGCTTGAAGTTCCGGAAATAGAAAACGGTGTGGTCGAAATTGTCTCGATTTCAAGAGAAGCCGGATCAAGAACCAAGATTGCAGTTCTCTCAAACGATCCGTCCGTCGATCCGGTTGGCGCCTGCGTCGGACAGAGAGGCATTCGTGTCCAGAATATTATTCACGAAATCAACAATGAAAAGATTGATGTGATCCGGTATTCGGATGATATCGAAACATATCTGACCAATGCACTCTCGCCTGCGAAAGTTTTAAAGATCATCCCGAATAAGGCAGAACGCACCGCGCTCGCAGTTGTTGATGATTATCAGCTCTCGCTTGCAATCGGCAAGGAAGGCCAAAACGTTCGCCTGGCTGCCAAGCTGACAGGATGGAAGATTGATATCAAATCAAAAACAGATTACGATCAGCTTGTGGCTGAGAATCCGAATTTTGATGAAGATTTCATGACACCGCCTCAGGAAGATGATCTGATTGTCGATCTTGATCAGATTGAAGATGAACCGGCCGATATTGATTCACTCTTTGAAGAAGCGCAGGAACCTGAAGAACTCGAAGAAGACATGTTTGAAACGGATCTGTTTGAAACAGCCGATGACCCGTCTGAAGAAGACCAGGGACAGGAAAACGAAACGCCTGTTGAAGAAGTGACAGTCGAAGAAGACAAGGAAGAAGATCTTCCAGAAGACCAAGAATAAGGTCATGAAGAAAGAAAAAAAACAGCCCATGCGTCAGTGCGTGGTCTGCAGAGAAAAGTTCACAAAACGGGATCTCTTACGAATTGTCAGGAATGCGGACGGAGAACTTTTTTTCGATCCGACCGGCAAAGCAGCAGGAAGAGGCGCATATATTTGCAAGAATCCGGACTGTGCGGAAAAGTTTTTGAAAAGACCAAACCTCGAGCGGGCTTTCCGTGCCAACATTGACAAGGATGCCGTAGAAAGTGTAAAATCTCAACTTCAGAAATATCTTGAAGAAGAATACACCGTAAAGAAAAACAGCGAAAGCGGAGACACTGAGATGAACTGATGATTTAGAAAAGGAGTACGGATGCCGAAGAAAAGAGTCTATGAACTAGCCAAGGAATGTGGAATTCCAAGCCATGATTTAATTGAGCAGTTAAATCAGATTAATATTCCGGTGAAGACTCACCAAAACGTCCTGACGGAAGAACAGATCGACCAATATAAGAAACATTATAAAAAAGGCGCGGGGCAGACCGCGGTAAAGCAGGAAAACGTGAAAGCTGATAATAACCAACAGACGAAGAATAAAGCCAAAGACAGAAGCGCCGATGGTCAGAGAAGCTCGAACAATCAGAAGAAAAACCAGAGAAACGGGCAGGCACGTTCGGAAGGACGGGACGAAAGACCAAAGAACAACGCAAAATCCGACAAAAATGCTGGAAGAAACCGCCAGGGGCAGAAAAGAAGCGGCCAGGGCGGACAAAGCCAGGGAGGAAGAAGATCGGGGGACAGCCAGAGAGGCGGATCTCAGGGAAACCAGAGAAATACGCAGGGCCAAAACCAGATTTCAGGGCATAACCAGAACCGGAAAAGACGTCCAAAGCCGGCGGTTGAAGCGGCGGTTGAACCGACAAAGAAAAATACAAGACGGGATAACCGAAAGAAAAAGGACAACCGAAACAACCAAAGGCAGGAAAATCCGAACTTCAAGCTCAGAGATAACAGCAAGCACAAAAAGAACAAGCGTGTGGACTATAAAAAGCAGCGCGAAGAAAGAAAACTGGATCAGAGAAAAAATCAGGTCTTTGAAATTCCGGAAGTGCTTACTGTCGGAGAATTAGCCGATATTCTCGGCGTCGGTGCGACTGAAATCATCACGATCTTGATGATGGCTGGTACGATGGCCTCAATCAATCAGCAAATTGATGCGGATACCGCTCAGATTGTAGCAGATGAACTTGGGTATCAGGTCAAACCTGTCAGCTCTGAAGATGTGATGGGAAAAATCTTCGAAGAATATGACAGTGTGGAAACCGGAAAAGAAGTCAAGCGAGCGCCTGTTGTTACGGTTATGGGTCATGTTGACCATGGGAAGACCAGCCTTCTTGACAGAATTCGTAAAACAAATGTCACTTCAGGAGAAGCGGGCGGAATCACTCAGCATATCGGTGCTTATACCGTTAAGCTTAATTCTGACCGTTTTGATAATGAAAGAATTACCTTTATCGATACACCGGGGCATGCGGCTTTCACCGCGATGAGAAGCCGTGGGGCCCAGATGACAGATATTGCTGTTCTTGTTGTAGCAGCAGATGACGGTGTCATGCCTCAGACCATTGAAGCGATTAACCATGCCAAGGCCGCTGATGTGCCGATCGTTGTTGCAATCAACAAAATCGATAAAGAAGGCGCTAATCCGGAACGCGTGAAACAAGAACTTACGGAATACGGCTTGATTGACGAAGAGTGGGGCGGTGATACCATTATGGTCCCGATTTCCGCCAAAAAGGGTCAGAATATCGGAGAGCTTCTCGAAAACATTCTGCTTGTTGCTGAAATGCAGGAACTCAAGGCGGATCCAAACCGTCAGGCAAGAGGTTCCGTGATTGAAGCTCAGGTTAAGAAAGGGAAGGGCCCAACGGCCTCGCTTCTTGTACAACAGGGAACCCTTCATGTAGGTGACATGCTTCTGTCCGGTACGACCTATGGGAAGATCAGAACCATGATCAACGATAAAGGCAAGCGGATTCGCTCAGCAGGCCCCTCTGTTCCGGTCGAAATTTCCGGCTTATCGGATGTGCCTGAGGCAGGGGATGATTTTATCGTGCTCGAAAACGAAAAGGAAGCAAGACAGCTCGCTCAGCAGAGACTTGAATCCCTTAAGTTTGAACGTCAGAGAAAGAGCGCGGTTAATCTGAATGATCTCTCCGCGATGCTCAAAGACGGTCAGATTTCTGAAGTTAATCTGATCGTGAAAGCGGACGTGAACGGTTCTGTAGAAGCGCTTACACAGTCATTACTCCGCTTGAACACAGATGAAGTCAAGGTTAATGTCATCCACGGTGCGGTCGGTGCCATCAATGAAACGGACGTAATGCTCGCTTCCACATCCAATGCCGTCATTATCGGATTTAATGTGCGGCCGGATAAAAATGCGCTGGCCATGGCTGAAAAAGAAGAAGTGGATATTCGCCTTTACCGAGTCATTTACGATGCGATTGAAGATGTCAAAGAAGCTATGGAAGGCATGCTGGCGCCGGAATTTGTGGAAAGAACAACCGGTACTGCTGAAGTCAGAGACACGTTTAAAATTCCTGGCGGAAAAGTTATCGCCGGTTCCTACGTCACAGACGGAAAAATCGTCAGAAATGATGAAGCCCGCGTGATTCGCGACGGTATTGTCGTGCACGAAGGTGCCATCGGGTCCCTGCGCCGTTTCAAGGATGATGTGAAAGAAGTCTCAACCGGGTATGAATGTGGTATCGGGCTTGAACGCTTCAATGACGTAAAGGTTGGCGATGTGATCGAAACCTTCACAATGGATGCGGTTAAAAGAGAGCTTGAAACACCACAGGAAGCACTTGCTCCTGAAGTATAAACAAGGAGGCTATAATGGCTTCACATCGAATTGAACGAATTGACGCAATGATACAGCGAGAACTGTCTGTATTAATTGCAAGTAAAGTTAAAGACCGGCGCCTTCAGGAAGCGCCGCTGAGTATTACAAAAGTAAAAACGACGCCGGACTTAAAGATGGCAACCGTTTATGTCAGCATTCTATCGGATGATGCCGAGAAAAAACAGGTTCTTGAGGCCCTAAAACGTGCTTCGGGTTATTTCAGAAGTGAACTAGGAAAAATCCTCAACACTCATACCACGCCGGCTTTGACTTTTAAAATTGATGATTCCGTGGAATACGGTATGCATATTGAAAGTATACTCGACGACTTAAAAAAGTCCGGACAGGTGTCAGAAACCCTGCCCGATGAGGATGATTTTTAAAAAAAGCCGCACAACGTGCGGCTTTTTTACATTAATTCAGATAAATCGAAAAATCGAAAGACAACGGAGAAAAACGTGATTAAGATACCTGGCGAACTTGTTAATCATATTAAGAATAGTCAAAACTTTCTGCTGCTCGCACATCAAAAGCCGGATGGAGATGCGCTTGGATCGGTTGCGGCTTTAGGAGCAGGTCTGAAATCTGCCGGAAAAGAGGTTGATTATTTTATTGACCCGGTTCGGGAGGAAGTTCTATCGTTTATCCAAGAGTCACCTTATTTTTCAAGTGATGCCTCCTCCCTCAAAGAAAAATACGACATGATTCTCTACCTGGACACGTCTTCCAAAGACTATGCCTTTGAACCAAAAAAGCTTCCCGAATGTAACTATACGGCAGTGATTGATCATCACAAAAGTAATTTGGGATTTTGCGATTTTAATTGTGTACGGGTGACAGGAGCCACAGGAGAATTGGTTTACAGTCTGCTTCAGGAACTCGATATTCCATTGAGTGATGCGATGAAAGATGATATTTTTACGGCTATCACTACAGATACAGGATCGTTTCAATACGGGAACACGGTTAGCAACACACATGAGGTTGCGGCAGCACTCCATGAAAATGGGAAGAGCTTTGCACCGCTTTCTAAAAAACTTCATTCCGAGAAAACTTTTGGACAATTAAAACTACTGGGTGCGGCCATTCACTCTATCCAATTACATGATCAAGACAGAATTGCTATCTTTAACATTTCTAAAGAGGATTTCGATAAATGGGGCGGTTCAGAAAATGTGACCAGCGATGTCACAAATATTGGAATTGATATCCCGAGTGTTGAGATTTCCGCCTTCATTAAAGAGACAGGGAAAGATCAGTTTAAAGTATCCGTAAGAGCAAAATCAACATCGAGAGCAGACGCCTCCAAAGTAGCGTTACAATACGGAGGCGGCGGACATAAAGGAGCAGCGGGATTCTCAATTAACGGAAATAAAGAAGAAGTGGTTTCTAATGTTTTGCACCTTTTGGAAGATGAGATCAGTGAAAGCGAGGAAAATCGTTGAATGGATTTCTCTTAATCGACAAACCGAAGGGTTGGACTTCTCATGATGTGCTCTCTCGATTAAGAAGAATAACAGGGCAGAAGAAATCGGGCCATACCGGGACATTGGATCCAAATGCAACCGGTCTTCTTCTTGTGGCGTTAGGTGAATGCACAAAGCTGATTCCTTATCTTGAAAATGAAAACAAGTCTTACAGGGGAACCATCTTATTTGGTCAGGAAACCGACAGCTGCGATGTCACGGGAAACGTTATTCATGAACAGGAAGTTGACATAAATAAAAAGGAGCTTGAAAACGTAATACCATCTTTTATTGGAGAGATTGAGCAGGCCCCGCCCATTTATAGTGCGAGAAAAGTTAAGGGGAAGAAACTGTATGAATACGCCAGGGAAGGAAAGACTGTAGAAATACAGAAAAGACCGGTCGTGATTGAAAATATCAGTCTGATCGATGTGAGCTCGAAACGCGCGGTTATCGATGTGGATTGCTCAAAAGGAACCTATATCCGTTCCTTAGCCAGAGATATCGGAAAAGAATTGGGAGTTCCTGCGACCCTTGAAGAGTTAAGAAGAATAAGAGTTGGAAACTTCAACGTAGACCAGGCCATCTCTTTTAATGATATTGAAAAGAGCGATGAGACGCAGAATTTTATAAAAGAGCACTTAATTGCAGGGGAGGATATCTTAAAGCATCTTCCCAAGATAATTGTTAAAAAGGAAGCTTCAAAAAGATTATTGAATGGAAACAGTATACGAGGAAGAGATCTTCTGCCCTTTGAACTTGAAAACGGCACACTGGTTCGTGTAGGTATTGAAGACTTAAAAGGACTTTATTCTATTGGCTCCTTGATTAAGGATGATCATGGAGCTTACTTTCAACCGGCCCGGATCTTTAAGGAGGGAATCTGAGTGAAGATTTATCACTTTGACACGGAATACGGTTTTACAACTGTTTATTCAAAAACAGACCTTCATGGGGATGATCTGAAGACAGCCCTGGGACCTGTCGCTTTGGCTTTAGGTTTTTTTGACGGAATCCATTTAGGTCATCAAAGGCTGTTAAGTGAATGTGAGAGCCTTGCAACAAGAACAGATGCAAGAAGTGGACTTTTAAGCTTTGACAGACATCCTTTAATGGAGATTTTTCCCAGGTATGCTCCTTTCCTTCTTATGACCAATGAGGAAAAGGCTGAAAAAGCACTTGAATTTGGAATGGATTATGTCATCTTTCTTCCTTTTTCAAATAAATTAAGAAAACTTTCGCCCGATGATTTTATCTTTTCCCTCTTGTTATCAGTCTTTGATCTAAGAGGAGTGGTTTGTGGATTTAATTATTCGTTTGGCTATAAAGGGAAGGGAAATGCTGAAGAACTGAAACGTGTTCTTGCCAAGAAAAATATTCCTGTCATTATCAGTCCCGCTTTAAACTCGGAAGGAAGAACGGTAAGCAGTACGGTAATCAGAGAGCTTCTTGAAACCGGAGATGTACAAAGTGCCCAGGAGCTTCTCGGAAGAGCCTATGCATTAAACGGCACGATTCAACAGGGAAAGCATCTTGGAAGACAGTACAAGATTCCAACGGCTAATTTAAAAACAGATACTCTTAAAATCATGCCGAAATCGGGCGTTTACTTCACGCGTATTACCGTAGATGGAAAGTCTTATGACGGACTTACAAACCTCGGACATAATCCGACTTTTAAAGATCATCCCTATTCGATTGAGACTTATATTTACGATTTTAATGAAGACATTTATGGAAAACCGGTCAAACTGGAGTTCTTAAAGCGAATTCGCTCGGATATGAAATTTGATTCAGTCGATGCTCTGTTCAAACAAATTCACTCTGATATCATAAAATGCAATATGCTTTACCGAAATCCATGATTGAAACGGATTTGTCAACGCATAAACTTTTCTCTTGTTTTAGTCAGTAAAAACAAGTAAAATTTAGTTAAATTTTTGAAGTAAAGTGTGAGCGTATGGCGAAATTACGAGACATTGCCGAAAGAGCGGGTGTCTCTCAAACAACCGTTTCCAGAGTACTGAACCGGGATGAAAAATTCAGTGTCTCAAAAGAAACTAAAGAGCGAATTCTAAGCATTGCGAAAGAACTTGGCTATAAAACGCCGGGGGAAAGGCATGGTGCAAGTCGCAGAAAGGATGAGGACGCACCTCATATTGGGATTGTTTTTGCGTCAAAAATAGAAGATCGCTCATCAGATTTATTTAGCCTGGCTTTAAAGAATTCGTTAGAGAAACATTGTTTCGAAGCGGACATGGTCAGTGTGAATTTATACCGGGATCGTAACGGAAAGTTCAACGCGAAATCAGAAACTCCGTTATCCGGGCTCATAGCAGTGGGCTGCTTTACCAATCAGGAAAAGGAGCACCTCTATTCATTGACGGACAATGTGATCTTTATTAATACCGAAGAAGCCGATGGAAAAGCTTCTTTCATTCGACCGGATCTACTTCGAGCAATAAAGTCCTGCCTTCGAATGCTGGTAGAACAAGGGCATGAGCATATTGTTTGTTTGGGACAGCCTGTTTTTTCCAAAAATGATCATAGTGATTATTATTCGAAGCATATCTCCAGAATTATGAAGAATAAGAAGCTCAAATTAAGGAGATCAAAGCTTATTTGCTTTAATGAGGAAGATGCAGGTTGGGAAGAGCTTAATGATTATTTCAAAAAAAACCAGGATGATCCTCCAACTGCCCTTATAATTTTAGATGACCGCTTTACAACCTTGGTTTTGCGAGCTGTATATTATCAAAGGAAAATGATTCCTGAAGATATTTCGGTGATTTCAATGAATAATACGACTATTTCCCGTCATTCTGTTCCTCCGCTTACATCGATTGATTTTAAAGAGGATGAAATTGCGGCTTTAGCGATTGAACTGATTGTTAAGTCCATGAAACGTA
>DLOL01000090.1:20464-21813 GCA_002478485.1 Eubacteriaceae bacterium UBA7485
TTAAAAGTTTGAAGAAAACCTCATGACCGCGTGAGCGGTCTTTTTTTTTGCGAACTAAATTTTTCTTCTGAAAGGAAAGGAAGAGAAATGGATACACTTTTCAGAAAAGGAAAGAAGAGGTAAAAGGATGCATGAAGAAGAGACGTTAGATAGATTAGACCGCCTGCAACCTATTATTATATTGGCTTTTGCGGTTATTGGCTTATTTGCGGGTCGGATTGAGTGGATTTCTGAGCATACGGAAGGACTAGAAGATCCTTTCCTGATGATCCTTCTGTTTTTGATTTTTTTAGATATTGACTGGAAAGACGTTCTTGGAGCCTTTAAAGATTATAAATTCACATTGAAGGTTCTTACTATGAATTTTCTATGGACTCCTATTTTTGCGTTTATTCTTTCAAAGACGGTATTGAGCGGCCAGCATGCACTTCAACTAGCCCTTATTCTTATGCTTGTCATGCCGTGTACGGATTGGTATTTAATCTTCACAGGAATGGCCGGAGGAAATCTGGCTCTTTCCTCGGCACTTCTACCAATTCAACTGGTTTTGCAGCTTCTTTTGCTTCCAGTCTATTTAGGGATGTTCTTCCATGGGGGAGCTCAAATCAATGTGTTGGAAATTTTAATTGAAGTCTTTTCAGTTGCTTTCATTCCATTTGTTTTAAGCATGATCTTTAAGTTCTTTTTTAAACGCTATCCAGCATTTGAAAAAATGGAGAATTTCATGGATGATCGCGGAGAGCTTTTAGAATCAGCAGTCATGAGTCTGATTGTGTTTACTGTATTTGCCTCTGAAGGACAGGGCATTTTTGAAAATCCCTATCTTTATCCAAGAATGCTGCTTGCAATGGCAATTTACTATCCAGTAAACTTCATTTTGGTAATGGCCTTTTCCAGAAAGATGCCCGTTGAAAACAGAATTTCTTTCTTATTTGCAGCCACAGCTAGAAATACACCGCTTTCTTTGTCCTTAGGAGCATTGATATTTCCAAATGAACCTCTTGTTGCTCTGGCTTGTCTTATTGGACCATTAACAGAGTTACCTGTTCTGGTTATTGAACGAGCAGTTATACTCAAACTGTTTGGAAAGCATAAGCATCATGAATTAGAGAATGAAGTTTAAAGAAAACGGCTGACAAAAAGCCGTTTTTTTATATTAAGGAAAGGAAAAATCCCTATTGAAGATACTATTGACATTCTGATTGATAGAAGATAAGATAAGATAACACGATTCAAGAAGGGAAAACCCTTCCTCTGATCCGGGATGATGAAGGCCGGGCGAGCCGGCGGAGATCGTCTGCGGATTTTTTTATGCAGGGGTATTGATAATACTTTAACAATCCCTTATA
>DLOL01000097.1:0-3009 GCA_002478485.1 Eubacteriaceae bacterium UBA7485
CCACTTTCATCATAGAACCGTTTTTTTGTTTTTCTGAAAACAGGTATAATAATCCAAAAGATGAAAGGCGGAAACCGGGAGATGGACGAGACAAAAAAGAAAACCGATGGCCAGCCACTCTCCTGGAGAGAGGAGCTTCGCGCGCTAATGGCGGCGGATAAGGAAGAGAGCGAAGAAGAAACAGTAGCTGATTTAAAAGGATCTTTCATTGATCTTTCAGTTAGGGAGCTGGTGGAATTTGTGCTCAAGAGCGGAAGTATTGACGCGCGTTACGGCGGAAAAGACCGTATGCTGGAAGGCGCAAGGATCCATCGGCAGATCCAGTCAGAAGACAAGAAGATCAAGAGAAGATATGAAAGCGAAGTCTATGTTGGCGGAAATATTGATTTCGAGGGTGTGCGCTTTCACTTGAGCGGACGGGCCGACGCGATGTATCAGGATGACGGAAAAACCGTCATTGAAGAGCTCAAAAGCACGGACAGCCCGCTTAAGGAAGTGGAGGTCAAGGAGGTTCATCAGGCCCAGCTGTTTTTTTACGGCTACCTCTATCTTCTCCTCACAAAAAAGAGTGAAGTCACGCTGGAGCTGACTTACATTTCGACGGAAAACAGCGCGCGCAAAAGCTTTCGATTCCAGGAAAACGCAGACACCCTGAAGACTTACATTTCCTCTGTCTTGGAGCAGTATCTGGCCTGGGCGAAGATGCGCATCGAACATCTGCAGAAGAGAGCGAGACGGGCAAAAGAACTGCCGTTCGTATTTGACAAATTCAGAAAGGGTCAGAGGGAGATGAGCCTGTCCGTCTGGAACACTCTGAAAAGAGGTCATCACCTTCTCCTTCAAGCGCCGACAGGTATCGGGAAGACCATCTCTTCTCTTTACCCCTCTGTCAAAATGTTTGCCGGGGAGGAAAATCCGGTTGACCGGATTTTTTATCTAACGGCTAAGACTCAGACTCAAAAAGAAGCGGAGAAGGCTGCGCGGCTGATGCGTGAGAAAAAGGCATGCCTTCGTTCGTGCGTGATTACAGCCAAGGACAAGATCTGCCCACTGGTGCAATCCGGAAAAGAAAGACAGTGCGACCCTGACCACTGTCCGTATGCGAAGGATTATTTTGACAAGATCAACCCGGTCCTTTTTCGGATTCTGGCCCAGGAAGAGGAATACTCCAGGGAAAAGATCGAAGAGTGGGCGAAGGAGAACATGATCTGCCCGTTTGAGCTCTCGCTTGATTTGTCGAGTTTTTCAGATTTAATTATCGC
This sequence comes from Eubacteriaceae bacterium UBA7485, assembly GCA_002478485.1. Lineage (GTDB taxonomy): Bacteria > Bacillota > Clostridia > Eubacteriales > Eubacteriaceae > UBA7485. The sequence continues at coordinate 1,263 of DLOL01000097.1, forward strand.
AGACTACAATTATGTGTTTGATCCAAACGCGGCGCTGATCCGATTTGAGGGCGTGAATGAAAACGCCTATCTGATCGATGAGGCGCATAATCTTCCGGATCGTTCGAGAGAGATGTATTCGGTCGAGATCGAAAAAGCAGTTTTCGATAAGGTTATAAAGGAAGTCGGGGGCGGGAGAGGAATCAAGAATCTCAAAGAGCGCGCCTCCTTCGTGAGCGGGATTTTGGAGGAACTTGCCTCTGATCTTGAAGGCTATGAAGACTTTTTTGATCATCCTCCGGAAAAACTTGAAAGCGCGCTCCTCTCGTTTATCCGGGCAGCGGACAGCTGGAGAAAGAACCAGATCAAGGAGGGGAAAGACATCCAGGAGGCGGGAAGCGTACTTTCGGACGCAGTGCTTTCGGCAAGAAACTATCTTCAGATCCTTGAATATTATGGCGAGAATTACCAAACCCGGGTGCAATCGCGCGGGAAAGAAAGGAATGTATTCTTAAAGCTGGTTTGCCTTGATGCGTCGGAGATGATTAAAAACCGAATTGGAGAGAGCGGATCGGCAGTGTTTTTCTCCGCAACCCTGACTCCTTTTGATTATTACCGATCCGTATTCGGGATGGATCAGTCTCCCGTCATGCGCGTTCCATCTCCTTTTCCGAGAGAGAATCTCCTCGCAATGGTCGACAGTTCGATCAGCACCAAATACAAGGACAGAGAGAAAAGCAAGGATCAGGTTGCGCGGGACATTGCTTCGTTTATTCAAGGAAAAGAGGGAAATTACATCGTCTTTTTCCCTTCTTATCAATATCTGCAGAATGTGCTCGGCTCTTTTGAGAAGCTTGAGACCGGAGCAGAGATTATGGTTCAGGAAGCAGATATGGGAGAAGAGGAAAGGCAATCCTTCTTTCGGGCATTCGATGAAATGAAAGGCAGTGGAACACGAGTCGGTTTTTGCGTTATGGGAGGCGCCTTTTCAGAGGGGATGGATCTTCCAGGTGAAAAACTCATTGGTGTTGTGGTGGTTGGACCTGGCATACCAATGGTGAGTGAAGAGCGGGAGAAGCTGAAAATCTATTATGACCGCAAGATCGGCCAGGGATACAATTACGCCTATAAATATCCTGGTATGAACAAAGTTTTGCAGGCAGCCGGACGCGTGATTAGAACAGCAAGTGATAAGGGAGCGGTTTTGTTCATCGATTCGCGCTTTTTAACTCCCGGATATCAGACCTTGTTTCCGGAACATCTGAAAAACCAGCATTCAGTAAAAAGTGAAATTCAGCTGAAAGAAACGCTTGATCGTTTTTGGAATATAAATTGCGGGTAGTATTAACAGCGATGCCTTCCAGTGTTGGAAATCATTGGATAACTGAACGAAAAAGGCTGTAAATTTTTAATTCTTAAATAATTTTTGGCTTTCTTGCTCTATAATAAGAACAGATACTGTCACCGGAATGGCGCTGGCTGAGCCTTGAGTTTTACGGGCCTGGGCGCAGATGATTTCAAACAGATGAGGGTATTCTAAAAGTAATAATCTTAAAGGAGAACTATCATGGAAGTTGTTATCAATGAAGGTTGTATTTCTTGCGGTCTCTGCACCGAAATTTGCCCAGACGAATTTGAATTTGGTCCGGAAGGCACAGCTGTTCCGATCAATGATCCGGTTCCGGTTGAATTAGAAGCAGGCACAGTAGAAGCATCTGAAGCTTGCCCTGTATCTGTTATCGAAGTCCTGCTTCAAGATCTGCTGGAA
>DLOL01000097.1:3103-7173 GCA_002478485.1 Eubacteriaceae bacterium UBA7485
AAGGAGTTTGAAAATGGAAGTTCAAATTGATGAAGGCTGCATCAGCTGCGGACTTTGCACCGAAATTTGCCCAGATGAATTCGAATTTGGTCCGGAAGGAACCGCTGTTCCGATCAATGATCCAGTTCCAGCAGATCTTGAAGCAGGTACAGTAGAAGCATCTGAAGCTTGCCCGGTTTCCGTTATCGAAGTCGAAGAATAATCGAATACTAGAACCCCGATATGAATCGGGGTTCTTTTTATTTTACAGGGAATTCAAAGTGATAGGTTAAACTAACAAAGGGTAACTTCAAAATAGCTTTATGAAAGGAGGTCATTCCAGTGGACGTAGTTATCGAAGAAGGCTGCATCAGCTGCGGCATGTGCACGGAAATCTGCCCGGAAGAATTCGAATTCGGACCGGAAGGCACAGCAGTTCCGATCAATGATCCGGTTCCGGACGATCTTGAAGNNGGCACAGTGGAAGCGGCAGAAGCCTGCCCAGTTTCCGTTATCGAAGTTGAAGAGTAATCGGCAAGTCTTTTCTCAATCATCACTAAAGAAAGGACAGGCCTGAAAAGGCCGATTCAAGCTTAAGGAGTATTATCATGGAAGTTGTTATCAATGAAGGCTGCATCAGCTGCGGCATGTGTACGGAAATTTGCCCGGAAGAATTCGAATTTGGTCCGGAAGGCACAGCTGTTCCGATCAATAACCCGGTTCCGGACGATCTTGAAGCCGGCACAGTAGAAGCGGCAGAAGCCTGCCCGGTTTCTGTTATTGAAGTTGAAGAATAATTCTTCAGGTCTCCCCGTTTAGTCGGGGAGATTTTTTCTTTTTTGTTTTATTAACCTATTTACTTAATAGGTTAATAGGGTTAATATAAACATATCCGAATTGAAAGCATGGTGCTGCAAGTCAAAAGCGTGTTTATGCTAGACTTAAAAGAAAAGAACTTTGGTCCGAGGAGGAGAAAATGAGTTATAAATTTGAAACCCTTCAGCTGCATGTCGGGCAGGAGGAAGCGGACAGCGCTACCGATGCGCGAGCTGTTCCGATTTATGCGACTACATCCTATGTATTTGATTCTTCCGATACAGCCCGCGCCCGTTTTGATCTGGAAGAACCCGGAAACATCTATTCAAGGCTGATGAACCCAACAAATGATGTCTTTGAAAAACGGATGGCAGCGCTTGAAGGCGGAAAAGCAGCACTTGCCACCGCTACAGGGTCAGCGGCGATTGCAAACACTATCCAGAATATTGCAAGAACCGGGGATCATATTGTATCCGCTTCCAATCTTTATGGCGGAACAGTGAACCTTCTGGCGAATACGCTGGTAGACCAGGGAATTACCACGACATTTGTCGATGCGTCGGACCCTGAAAACTTTGAAAAGGCTATAAAGGACAATACAAAGCTGATTTATGCAGAAGCTTTGGGAAACCCGAATTCTGACGTGATTGATCTTGACGCGATTGCTGAGATTGCCCACATGCACGGTCTTCCGTTTGTTGTGGACGCAACATTCGTTACACCTTATCTGCTCAGGCCGATTGAACATGGAGCGGATATCGTCGTGCACTCAGCCACTAAATTTATCGGCGGACACGGAACAGTTCTAGGCGGTGTTGTGATTGATGCGGGGAATTTTGACTGGACGCAGAACGATAAGTTCCCGGGCCTTTCAGAACCGAATCCTTCCTATCACGGACTGGTATTTACAGAGGCAGCAGGAGATCTTGCATTTATTACCAAGCTTCGCACGACCATTATGAGAGATTTAGGAGCGACACTGTCTCCCTTTAATTCATTTCTGCTCCTGCAGGGGCTTGAGACTCTCTCTCTCCGGGTTGAAAGACATGTGGAAAACGCACTAAAAGTAGTTGAGTTTTTAGACAAGCATCCGCAAGTTAAAAAAGTCAACCATCCTTCGCTTTCAAAAGGCCGCGAAAAAGAACTGTATGATCAGTATTTTCCGAACGGCGCCGGATCCATCTTCACGTTTGAAATAGAGGGTGATGCGCAGACAGCCAAGAAATTTACGGAAAGCCTTGAGTTATTCTCGCTGCTTGCAAACGTCGCTGATGTGAAGTCTCTGGTTATTCATCCTGCATCCACCACACACTCTCAGCTTGATGAAGAAGGGCTGAAGGCTTGCGGGATTACTCCGACCACCATTCGACTTTCAATCGGTACAGAACATATTGACGATATTCTTGAAGACCTTCAGAAAGGTTTTGACGCTGTCAAATAAGTCAGGCAGCCCCGTCATGAACGCATAGTGCGCACTTAAGAAAGGAGATGCTTCTTCAAGAAATGAAGAAGCCCGAAGACCATGTCGAATATCTATACATCCTCAGATCAGCTCATTGGAAAAACTCCGCTTCTTGAACTCCAGAAACTGGAAAAGAAGAATGAGATTCCGGCAAAGATTCTCGCTAAGCTTGAATATTTCAATCCGGCAGGATCTGTTAAGGACAGAATCGCAAAATCGATGATTGAAGACGCGGAAGAAAAAGGACTCTTAAAAGAGGGTTCGGTGATCATTGAACCGACAAGCGGCAATACCGGGATCGGACTTGCCTCAGTCGCAGCAGCAAAAGGTTATAAAGTAATTATTGTAATGCCTGAAACCATGTCTGTTGAAAGAAGACTCCTCATGAAAGCGTATGGTGCCGATCTGGTACTAACAGAAGGGGCAAAAGGAATGAAGGGTGCCATTGCAAAAGCTGAAGAGCTAGCAAAGGAGATTCCTGGGAGCTTTATTCCCGGCCAATTTGAAAATCCGGCAAATCCACGAGTGCACCGCGAAACGACAGGACCTGAAATATGGGAAGATACGGACGGAGACGTGGATATCTTTGTAGCAGGCATCGGCACAGGCGGAACGATCACCGGTGTCGGAGAATATTTAAAAGAAAAGAATCCCGATATTCAGATAGTTGCTGTAGAACCGGAAGATTCACCTGTCCTTTCTAAGGGAAAAGCGGGAAGTCATAAGATTCAGGGAATTGGAGCCGGCTTTATTCCGGATACACTCAATACGAATATTTATGATGAAATCATAACAGTATCAAATGATGATGCTTTTAAGGCGGCTCAGGATGTATCTGCTGCTGAAGGAATTTTAGTCGGGATCTCATCAGGTGCGGCTCTCCAGGCGGCTCAGGATCTTGCCGCGAGACCCGAGAATGAAGGAAAATCGATTGTTGTACTTCTTCCGGACAATGGAGACCGGTACTTATCAAATCCTTCTTTTGTAAAAGAATAAAAAAATCTTGTAGAAAACTTAGAGTTTAAATAGTTAAATAGAAGCAGTACAATAGGTTTAATGGTAAGGGCCCTGGATTCAGGACCCTTATCTTTATCTAGTAAAGGAACGATAATGATTTCAACTAAAGGAAGATACGCGCTTCGTGTCATGGTTTATCTTGCCGAGCATAATGACGGGAATTACATGCCATTGAAGGAAATTGCGACTAATCAGGATATTTCAAAAAAGTATTTAGAAGGCATCATGAGTTCTCTTTCCAAAGCGGGTTTAATCACAGGTGTTCACGGCAAGGGAGGAGGCTATATGCTCAACAAGGCTCCTTCTGATTATTCCGTATTCGATATTTTAGATGTTACAGAAAAATCTCTTGCGCCTGTGGCCTGTCTGACAAATGGAGCAAAACCTTGTGAAAGGGCGGCTGACTGCAGAACACTTCCGGTTTGGCAGGGGCTTCAGGAAGTAATGAATGATTATTTAAAAGGCATCACACTTCAAGACCTGATTCAGGAAGAAAATGTTGGAGATTATGTAATCTGATTGCTTGACAGTCAGAAAAGCAGATCATATAATATTAAAAGACAATTACACAAAATTCATTCAAACGAATAAAAAAAGATTACGTTCGAAAATATTCGTTGACGTATATTTGTATTTTATGTATAATGTATACAGATTCGAAACAGGATAAAGTTTTGAACAGAAGATCTTATCGGAAACTTCGAAAAAACATTTAAAAAAGTTGTTGACAGAAGCCTTTCGATAAGATATAATAAAATAGTTGTGCGAAATGAGTTCGCACCGTGGTCCTAGAAAA
>DLOL01000004.1:0-437 GCA_002478485.1 Eubacteriaceae bacterium UBA7485
GTTTTCCGGTCTGGTTTTTTTGGTGTTTTTCTTATAGACCTTCGTTTTGGTCGCGGAGTTTTTACCGCCCTGCGCCAGAACAAGCCGGTGGACCCGCCCTCCGCTTTCTCCGCGCGGGAAGAGCAGTCTTTAAACCAGGTCAAGGCGCAGGCGAGCCGTAAAAACCGCAGACTCGAGCCCGATGTCCACACCGACCTGAAAGTGCTCAAACCGCACCAGCCCAAAGTCTATTTCTCCCCCACGCCCCCGACAGGCTCAAAGCGCGCCGACACGAGGGACCTGCGGGAGCTGAAGAAAATCAAACACCTCCCTTCAAGAAACAGGCAGGCGCAGGGCGGTAAAAACTCCGCGACCAAAACGAAGGTCTATAAGAAAAACACCAAAAAAACCAGACCGGAAAACAGATCCTGAAATTCCTCGGCGGACCTCCGAGACAT
>DLOL01000004.1:471-1589 GCA_002478485.1 Eubacteriaceae bacterium UBA7485
GCCGGGCGCTTCCCCGCGGGGCCGCGTCCGGCTTTCTTTCTTTAAACTTCTGTCTGCATCAAGCTTCCCGCAGCATCCTTGACTGAATCTGGTGCTTGTGCTCCTCGTCCTCTTCACAGTCCTGGCTGAGAAGATCGACCATGTCGCGCTCTGCAAGCTTGATGTGCTCTTCCGCGACTTTAAACGCCTCTTCGCCTCTTCCCTTCTCCACCATCTCGATGATGGCTTCATGCTGGCCGATCAGGTGGTCTTTTTCATCAATGCGGTGCACGTATTCCACGCGGATGCGCTGCATCTGTTCCCTTAACTGGTTGGTAATGTGGTAAAGCTTCTGGTTTCCGCTGAGCCTGTACAGGGCCGTGTGAAAGTGGATGTCGCCCTGGATGACCTTCTGCGCGTCATCTTCCATCAGACCGTCGATGAATTCCTGGTTGGCTTTCTTGAGCGCCTCCACCCCCTCGGGGGTGACGTTCTGGGCCGCAAGCTCTGCGGCAAGTCCTTCAAGGACTCTTCGAACCGCCATGGACTCCTCAAGGTCCTCAATTGTCAAAGGCGTCACGTAGGCGCCTTTGCGCGCGACCATCTTGACGAGTCCCTCAAGTTCGAGCTTTCTGATCGACTCCCGCACGGGCGTGCGCGACACGCCCATTTCCTGGGCGAGCTGAACTTCCATGAGCCTTTGTCCGGGCTTGAGGTCTCCGTTGATGATCGCGTTTCGGATCGTGTCAAAAACGATCTCTCTGAGCGGCTTGCAGGAATTGACGTCAAGCTTCAGGTGTGTCTCTTTCTCCATCTATATCTCTATCTCCGCTTGTGCTAAAAAACTATCTCCAAACCGGCCGGAGAGCTTCTTGAGCGCATCATCTCTTCTCGCCCTGTCCGAAAAATAGCCGACGACGGCCGAACCGGACCCGCTGAGGAGTGAAAGATCCGCCCCCTCCTCCAAAAGCGCGTCCACGGCCTCCCGCAGTTCGGGGACCTTCTCCCCGACAGGTCCGTAGAAGCTGTTCATCCCCAAGGCCTCATCCCGGACATGCTTCCCTTCTTGGAGCGCGCTCCAAAGCGTACCGATATCCGGATGGACGTGGTTTCCCTCCCGGTCCGCGAGTCTGAAGGCT
>DLOL01000004.1:1594-1753 GCA_002478485.1 Eubacteriaceae bacterium UBA7485
GGCCGCATCACGATCAGGTGAGGCGGAAGGGAAACGGAGCTTTTGGCCGGCTCAATCCCCTCACCGATTCCCGTAACCCTGCACAGACCGTAGCCCACACAGTAGGGCACGTCCGCGCCAAGTCTTACGCCAAGCTCCCTGAGCGTCTCGTCCGTCAGG
>DLOL01000004.1:1770-3060 GCA_002478485.1 Eubacteriaceae bacterium UBA7485
CGCATCATGGCCGCCGCGTCCGCAGAACCTCCGCCAAGCCCCGCTCGGGAGGGAATCCGCTTGGAAAGCTCCACCCGGAAGTCGGCTTTTTTTAAAAACGTTTTCTCAAACAGGCGCACGGCCCGGGTGACGAGGTTGTCCTCCGCATCCTCCTGCTCCTTCCCGTTCACTGAAAGAGTGTAGGTCTCATCGGGTATTAAGGTTAGCGTGTCTTTGAGCGTGCAGCTGTGGTTGATCATATCCATCTGGTGGTAACCATCCGCCCTCGTCCCGGCGATGTCCAGGGCGAGATTGATTTTGGCAGGCGCATCCTCCGTCAGGAGATCCGCCTTCTTGTGATTATCCATATCCTTCTCCAGCCGATTGCATTATGTATACATTGTAACTTGAATGTTTGAATCAATCTAGAGGAATTTGTGAGAAGATAATTCTATATAAAACCGCCGTTTTTCATAACGGACAAGGAAGGACCAACGTGAGAGAGCTTAGGAAAGAAGATCTTTTAAAATATGACGCGGCCGTCTTCGATTTTGACGGAACGCTTGTGGATTCGCTCGGCATCTGGCAGGATATCGACGTCGACTACCTGGGAGAGCTCGGGATCTCCGTGCCCGATGACCTTCACGAAGCCATCGCCGGCATGAGCTTTGAGGAGACCGCGGCTTACTTCAAGAAACGCTTTTCAATCCCGGACGATGTTCAGACCATCATGGACCGGTGGCATGCGATGAGCGAGAGCGCCTACAAAGAAAAGATTGACATGCTCCCGGGCGCGGGACGCTTCCTCAAATCCCTTCACGAGAAGGATCTTCCGCTTGGACTTTCCACATCAAACGTGGAGACGCTCACGACGAGCTGCCTGACCCGCTTTGACCTCGACCACGTCTTCTCGACCATGTGCTTCACCGGAGGCGCCATCAAGGGAAAGCCCGATCCCCAGGTCTACCTGCTGGCGGCGGAGAATCTGAATGTCTCCCCCGCAAACACCCTTGCCTTCGAGGACACCTATGAGGGGGTTCTCTCGGCCAAGCGCGCCGGCATGGACGTCTGCGCCGTGGACGGCACCTGGAGCGAGGAGACGACCCGAAAGATCAACGCGCTTGCGGACTACAAAATTAAAGACTACACGCGCCTTTGCGCGCCGGAGGAAGCATGAGTGCGACATTCCAAAACGACTGGGGCGAGCTCCTCGGCCCTGAATTTGAAAAGCCCTACTACCAGTCCCTTCGAAGAAAGCTGATTGAAGAATATAAAAAGGGACCGGTGTATCCGGACATGTACGACCTGTTC
>DLOL01000004.1:3118-10317 GCA_002478485.1 Eubacteriaceae bacterium UBA7485
CCCACGGGCTTGCCTTCTCCGTCAAGCCCGGTGTCCGGGTCCCGCCTTCTCTCCAAAACATCTACAAGGAGCTCCATGACGATTTGGGATGCGCCATTCCCGAGCACGGATGTCTGGATGCCTGGGCAGAACAGGGTGTGCTCCTTCTAAACACCTCCCTCTCCGTGCGGGGAGGCCAGGCCAATTCCCACCAGGGACTCGGATGGGAGAAACTCACCGACCGGGTCATCGAGCTTTTGAACGCCCGAAAAAAACCGGTGGTCTTCATTCTTTGGGGATCGAACGCCCGGTCGAAAAAGCGGCTCATCACCAACCCCGACGATCTGATTATCGAATCACCCCATCCTTCCCCGCTCTCCGCATCCAGAGGCTTTTTCGGAAGCCGGCCCTTCTCAAAGGCCAACGCCTTTCTTGAATCCCACGGGATGAGGCCGATTAACTGGTGCCTCCCTTCTCATGTGGAGCGGGCAAGAACCTATCTGAAAGAAGAAAAACATGAATCTTGACACCCAAATCCTGTACTGGATACAGGAATCGATGTACTCCCCCGCGATGACGAGCTTGATGAAATTCATCACCCACCTGTCAAGCGGCGGCCTTTTTGAAATCGCCGTCTGCCTGATTCTCCTGATCCGAAAAGAGACGAGAAACGCGGGGTGGGTGATGCTCATCGCCCTCGCGCTGGACGCGGTCCTGGTCAACGCGGTCATCAAGCCGATCGTCAACCGCCCAAGACCCTACGAAGCGCTGGGGCTCCCGATCCTGATCAGCCCGCCAAGCGGCTCCTCGTTCCCATCCGGACACACGTCGATCGCCTTCACGATGGCGGCCTCCATGCTCCTGACGCTCAAATCAAGGACCGGACGCGTGCTCTCCTGGATCGCAGTGGCGTTTGCTTGCGTCACGGGGCTTACACGCCTTTATTTCTTCGTGCATTATCCATCCGATGTGCTCGCGGGTGCGGTGATCGGCATCTTGTGCGCNNTGCCGTTCCGATCTTTAAAAAAGTTAACGCCCTGATTGAAGAGAGAAGAAATAGACCATAAAGAAAACGCCTGTGCGACCAAACGATCGCGCAGGCGTTCTTTTACAGGTATTTGACGACTTCATCCGCCGGTTTTTTGCCGGTGTGGTTTGGGGTCGGCCTTGCCCCCTCCGCGCGTTTACCAAGCGGCATCAAAAGGACCGGGACTTCACTTTCGGGAAGGCCGTACGCTTTTCTCGCCGCGCTCGGGGCGAAGTTGTTCACCCAGACCGAATCCACGCCGAGATCGGCCGCCTCNNGCCGCAATGGATGCGTCTTCCACGCCGGAATGCACACCTTCCTCGTTCGGGTTCTTCCAGTCTTCATCTCTGTCGTAGGAAAAGAGCAGAACCGTTCCCGCGCCGTACCGGCACGGCGTAAGCGCGTCAAGCTTCTTGATCGCGTCTTCTCCCTCAAGCACGTAGATGCGGACCGGCTGCAGATTCTTCGCGCTCGGCGCGATTCTTGCGGCTTCTAAAATCTTGTCGAGGTCTTCTCTCGACACGTTCTCCCCGTCAAACTTTCGGACGGAAAACCGTCTCCTGGCTAAATCCAAAAAATCCGTCATATCCTTTTCCTTTCCGGAGGACCGATCCCGTCCGGCTTTCTTTTGCGGACAGCTCCGGCTCTCCTACTCCCGCATCATAAAGTTTTTCAAGACTTTCGTCAATCTTTTCCGGACTATCATTTCCCGGGACATGCGTTCTCATTCCTTCTTTTTCTTCTTTCGAACACTCAAATAGAACAGCACGAGCACAAGGATAAAGAGCGCGCCAAGAGCAAGAAGCACGTAGCGGATCTCAATCATGTTNNAAGCTCCGCCTCCACCCGGTGGCCCCTCACCAGAAGCCTGTGCGTGTTCACCCCGTAGGGCGTGCAGGTCATGAGCGTGACATAGTCCTGGTTCGGGTCGATGGCCAGGTCCGTCACATCATCCGGCGTCACCACATGAATCTGATCCACTTCATAGTAAAGATCCTCATCGAGCACGTGAATCGAGAAGCGGTCCCCGACCGCCACCTGGGAGAGCCTTGTGAAGAGCGTGGCGCTCGGAAGTCCGGTGTGTCCGGTCAGGACGGCGTGGGTTCCCTGTCCTCCGACGGGAAGGGAGGTTCCCTCCATGTGTCCAACCGCCACCTGCAGGACGCCGTCCGACGTGCCGTGATAGACCGGAAGCGAAACCTCGATGGACGGGATGTCAATCTTAGCGATGATCTTCGCGGGATTGACGAGAAGCGTGTTCGAGTAGCGCGCATGCTGCGCCTCGCTCGGAAAGAACCGGTCGTTCTGCGTGGAGAGGGAGGCGTTGTAGTCTTTCGCCTCGGTGAGGACTGCATCCTTCTCTTCAGACGTGAGTCCTCCCACAAGTTCCTGATACTCCGTGTAGTGCCGTCCCTGCGTGAAGCTGTTGATAAAGCTTGAGACAAACGGATAGGCGAGGATGGCGATGCCTGCGAGAATGACCAGATAGATGATCGAATCGAGCAGCTTACTTTTCATCATAAGAAAAAAGAGAGAGTCTCCTCTCTCTTTCCTTCAGGCTTTACGCCTGTTCTCTTCTCTTCTTCGCGATCAGCATCACGCATCCCGCTACGAGGATCACGCCGCCGACAGCCATGAAGATCTTGGTTCCGGTTCCGCCGGTTTCAGGCATGGCCGGGATCTGGCTGTTGTTAATCGTGGTTGAGGCTTCTGTCCAGGTCGGATTATTGGAAGTCGCGCCGCTGACCGGGCTGATTGAAACCAGGAATTCGTCATGCTCTTCCACCGGTTTGTTGTATCCTTCCGGTGCTTTGGTTTCCTTCAGGATATAGTCGCCGGCATCAAGGCCGATGATCAGGATCTGTCCGTTTGATCCGGTTGTCAGGGTTGCTTCAGCCGGAATGCTTTCTCCTGTGACCAGTCCTTTATGTCCGGTTACGCGGTAGATGTTCGTTCCTTCATCAGCTGTTACACCGTCAGGAAGCTGATCTGACCCAATTTGTTCAAACGTGTAGTATTCACCTTTCTTGCCATTTACGTCCTGGTAGAGATTGAATTCCGCTCCCTGAAGTTTTTTCTGAGTGAACTGATCCTGCTTGATCACGTTCAGTCTGTAGGTGTAGACCTTGACCACTTCCGGTTCTGAATCTCCGGTTCCGTCTGAATTCGGATCGTTTGAGTAAGTCAGGTAAACCGTGTTGGTTTCTGAATTGGTTACTTGTTTTGCCTTTTCGTTCAGTTTCGCTGTGTAAACAACCTTGATCTTGCTGTTCGTGAACGATTCGTCGGTTATGCCTTCAAGCGCTTCAATGTCCTCAAGGGAGAAGGTTGCGGTCAGTTTCTGACCGTCATTGGTGATTTTATTCGCATCATCCCAATTGATCGGGAGTTCCTCACCATCGCTCGTGACAAGATAGGCCTTAGCATCATTGTTGTAGGTGAGACCTTCTGACATGGTGTCATTGAAGGTGATTTTATAACCGTTTGTGTACTTGAGATAATCTTCATACTTCGGAAGAGTGGATGTGAGTGTGAAGGTCACATTATCTCCGATATTCGCGTCAGTCCAGTCAGAAGGCTCATCCCCTTCATTCGGTCCTGTGACGGTTTTTCCCGGAACAGGCACGCTTGCTTTTGCGGCGATGTTCAGCGGATGATTGGCTTCTCCGACAGTCTGCAGAATATAAGCGGAATTGACAACAGAAGTGGTCGGCTCACCTGTTGTTCCGTTATCGATAATCATGTAATATCCGGAGGCAAGCCCTGTGATCGGGTAGGTGTAGTTTCCGTTTTCTCCTGTAGGTTCCCCAGACTGAACAGGATTTCCTGTTAAAACGCCATTGTTTTTCAATGCAATCGCAAACTGATTGACAGCCGTCGGATTCGTATCGTTGTTGCTGATATTATTCGAGATCCAGGCCGCTGCCACTGCCGGGTCAACCTGCTTTCCATCGCTGACCGGCTTAAGATTGGCGTTATAGGGAGCTGCGTTCAGCAGATTGATCAGCTTGGTGACATCAACGTTTGACCCGTACTTGATATTCTCAAACTTTCCTTCCGTATCATAGTCGCCGGAAAACAGCTGATACGCACTGTAGGTGTGGTTGTCGGTGTTCACGCCTGTGATGTTCGCAGTGTAGCTTTCTGCCGCAAACACAGGAGCTGTTCCCATCATCATGGTGAGCGCGAGCAGCACGCTCAGGAATTTGGCAAATTTCTTCATTACGTCTCCTTTAGATTTTCCTTTTCTTTATCTTACGGGCCCCGATAATCAAAGCTCCGGTAAGCGCCATGAGAAGCCCGCCGATGAGATAAGGCGGAATTCCGCTTGATCCTGTTTCCGGGAGAACGATGTTCCCCACATACTGGTTTGTGAAGAGGGCTCCAACATTGCTTCCGTCCTTGACGACTTCCTCTCCGTTCTCGTCGAACTTCGCGTAGGTCACATGGGTGGTCACTTTGTTATCATCGCCTAATGTGTACGTGACTTTTGCCAGCACGTATCCTTTGTCATAAACAACCTGAGGTGTCGAATTGTCAAATGTCTCGTCGATACGGTAATAAACCGTCTGGGTCTTCTCCGTCCCCTGAACAAACGTGTCGGGAACCGAGAGATTTTCAAACTTCGCCGTGAAGTTTTGCTGGCTGCCGGAGGACAAGTCTTTTGAGAAGGTGAGCGTCTGCTTCTGATCTTCAAGCGCCTTCACTTTCTCGCCCTTCTCGTTCGACTCATAAATATTGAACGTGAAGGTATGGTCCTTGTCCGGAATAGCGCCGGACGCGTAGTCAAACTGTTTGGTTCCGCTCAGCGCATAGCCGAACGGATAGACGTTCTTGCAGTAGAAGTACGCCGTGGTCTGCGCGGAAATGGTGCCGGAGGCCTGATTTCCTTTGCTGTACGTCTTTTGGTCGGAAGAATAGTAAACTTCCGGCGCCGTCTGGTAGCTTCCGTCTTCCTGCTTGACCCCGAGCTCAATCACTTCATACGTGGTGCCGCTCGGCAGATAATCGATCAGCGCGGTCTGCCCGGCTTTGAGCGAGATGACCGCGTCGTCGTGCGCGAGAAGCTGGGGATCGGCAATCGTGCCGTCCGCGTTGGTGATCTTTCCGCTGTAGTCGTCCAGTAGCGCCTGTCCGTCTTTGGAGAGCTTGATCTGGAAATCGTACACTGCATCATCCGATGCGTTGATCGTGTCTTTTCTGATTTCAAGCGATCCGTTCTCAGCCGGAGGCTTCAGGCTGGACACCGACGGCAGGGTGTACTGCATGTAGCAGGTGGAGCCGGAAAGGCCTCGTTCCGTGTAGTAGAACTTAAGCTTGTAGGTGCCGGCCTTCGACTTGAATCCGCCGTTTGCGTTATACGCGCTCTCTTTTGGGATGTAGTCCCAGAGGTTGACGAACTGTCCGACCGAGGAATGGACCCCGCCGATGTCGACGATCTTCTTCGCGTTCTGCGGCTCCCCGTCTTTATAGAGGAAAACCCACATGTCATCGTCCCCGAAGAACGTGTACTCGAGCGGGCCGATGTAGTCGTCGGTGAGCTCAAAGCTGATCTCGTAGTTCATCCCGAAGAGATTGTTGTGCGCGACGCTGTCATCACTCATCGGAAGCGTATGGGTTCCGACTTTGCCTGTTCCCCAGTTCCATCCCTTGTAGTATTTCGGGCTGCCTTCCGCGCCCGACTTGATGTCAAAGCCGCTGGTGGAGTCAAGGGGCCAGAAGTTGTTGGTGAACAGGTTGACTTTCTGTGTCCCGCCGCTATAGAGATTCTGGGTGTAATTCAGATTCGTGAACTTGTTCAGGCTCGCGGCGGAGAGTCCCCCTCCGGATACGGAAGTGAGCGTATGCGTGTCCCCCGTCTGCGAGAAGTTCAGATTTACACCGCTGAACGTCTTCTTCCCGTTTTTCTGGCTGACAGTGCCGTCATCAAAGAGTTTCGGCGCATAGACGCCGTTTGAATAGACAATCTTTCCATTTTTATCAAGACCGCTCGAAAGCCCGAAGGTGCACCCGCCGTACGTGCCGTTGTTATAGCGGTTGAGGGAAGCGTTATTCCCCTGCGGCCAGGTGTTTCTTCCGAGATGGGTGCCGGAGTTCACGTTTCCGAACGCGAGCCGCCCGTTGTTGAAAGCGGTCAGATTATTCATGGTGTAGTTGCCGTTTCGGTTGATCCCGCGGGCCGTACCTGTATTATCCGTCGCGTTTCCGCCGCTGGAAGTCACGATCGGGTCTGACTGGCTCCCGCTTGGCAGCGTGCCGTCGTCATTGGCATTGAAGATTCGATAGTCGTAGAACGTTGCGTTCTGAGCCACATTATGCTTGGCCTCGTCGTAGGTCAGCTCAATGTTCATGCCTTCCGTAATCTTGATCACGATCCTTCCCGCAGGCGGATTCTGCACCACGCTGTCACGGTTGGTGAAGAGGATCTTGTCGATGTCCGATCATGAGTAGGTCTTGTTCCCGATCTTGACGCTTGCCAGGGTGAAGTCGGGGTTGTTGACGAGCTTGTTCATGTAGCTCAGGTTCGGCGCCTCGTAGTAATTGAAGCTGTTGTCGTTATAGTATTTGGTCCTGACGGTCTTCGTCTTCGGAAGGTACTGGTTGAAGGTTCTTCCGCCGATGGATGTGGTTCCGTCCTTTTTGAGGACCATGTTCTTGGTTGCGGGCGTCTTTCCGTTGACCGGATTGTTCCCGCCCTTGTTTTGTCCGCCGTTGTCGGTGTTAATGATAGCAAGTGTCTGGTCGCTTCCCGAAGAGGAGGTGTCGGCCGTGGTCATGTTGACGTAGTAGCTGACGGTGTACTTCGGGTTCGGCATCGAGGCGGTCCTTGTCGCGAAGACCTGGCCCGCCTGCGCGGTAAGCGTGAGAGGGATCACATCCCCCGCGTCCAAGCTTAGCGAGACAGGCTCGGGCTGCTCCATGACGCCTCCGTCTGAAAGTGCGGCTTCAAGCATAAAGTAGCCTTCCGGATCCTGGACCTCCATCTCCTTCGCCTTGCTGTCGGCTTCCATTAAAAGAGCGGGCTTTGGCGCAAGCTCCGCGCTGAATGTGTAAAGAGAGGGGTCGGCTTCTTCTTCCGTCAGGGTAATCTGGTAGGCTTTCGGCTCCGTGAGGGTCTGGCTTTCTTCTGAAGACTTCTCAAGCGCGTCCATCGCTTTCGCCGTTTCATCCGATTCGCCGACCGGCTCCACCC
>DLOL01000004.1:10325-12463 GCA_002478485.1 Eubacteriaceae bacterium UBA7485
CTCTTCGACGTATTCTTTTGTCGTGTCGTCCGCCGGATGGACCGTGATGGTGAAATCATCCACATCAAAGTACAGGGCGTCGGGGTCTGCGAGAAGGGAGGACGTCTCCTGTTCCGAATCCACCGTATCAGGGGTCAGACTGTCCCCTGCGGCCGGGTCGGAAGGAAGAATTTCAGCCTCCGCGTAAGCTGGCAGATTGAATCCCGCGAGCAAAAGAAGACACAGAATGAAGACAAACGTCCGTCTTCTGAAATGTCTTTTTTCTTTTCGCATGCGTTCTCCTTTTCTATTAAGATTTTCAAAGCTGAAAAATTCCGTAAGAAACGGGCGCGTGACTCAAGCTGGTGAAGGAATCCTGAAGTCTCGTTCAGGACCGGTAAACAGTTTTCAGCGTTGCCGCAGTCTCTTATTGTCACAAAATATTTGCAGCTCTTTTCGACGATTCGCATGAAACGAATAAAATATAAAACTAAAATTGATATTCTTTCTATGAAAAAGCCCTCCACATAGGAGAACCCCATGTGCAAGGGCATTCAACACCAGATTGAACGTTAGCCAATGCTTGAACTGTAAATTTATTTTAGCTTATATTTTAATTCAATTCAACCAAAAAATCTGTGTCATATATTGTTTTAACTTATTATCTTAAACCTTTCTGATTGATTGATGGACGAATATAACACAACACTTTTATGTAATCGTTTATTTAAAAGAGGTGCATAATATAGCATTCTCTATTATTCTATTTGGCAATTTCATAGCTTCAAATGGCATTTATCCAGTTCTTCAAATCAGAAAGTTATTCTCAATCGTTTGATAAATTAGAAGATGATCAAAAATACGATTCGGGGAAAGATTGTTTTGAAAATTAGGAGAAATCCGAACCGAACGGAAGGTAAAAGCTTGACGCGACGGCCTGAAAATCTTCTTTTGAGGAGCGCATTCTTTTTCTTTGGGGAATAAAAAAAGGACCCCCTGAAGGATCCTTCCTGTTTTCATCGCTTATTTTTCTTCTTCGTCTTCTTTTTCACCGGACGCCGGCGCCTCTTTTTCGTCTTCCTTGAGGACGGATTCCGGCGCTTCTTCTTCCATGATCGCTTCGCTTACCGAAATTTCAGACGCGTCTTTCGCTTCTTCCGGTTCCTGAACGGCTTTTTTGGCCGGTTCTTCCTTCTTTTCTTCTCTCTGGTCCGGAATCTTCGGAAGCTTTTCTTCTTTCGAGGAAGCGGAAATATTGCCGCCGATGATCCAGCCAAGGGCGAAGAGGACAAATGCGTAGAAGTAGGACGGAACAAGCTGTCCTAAGAAGAATCCGAGGACTGTTCCGAAATCCAGCTGGTCGCCCATGTAGAGCGCCGCCTGCTGGTACTGAGTGATCGCGGATGATGTGGCCATAAAGGCGTAAACTAAAGAGCAGGCCGCCGCAACGTAAAAAATAATCTCAATGATGCGATTAGCTTTTTTCATTTTATAATCCTTTCTTATTCATCACATGCTTTTATCATGTGCGAAACTATTCCTTATTTATCATAGCGAAATCTTTCGCGCTTTTAAACCCGTAAAGGCTTTCAGAATTGAGAACCGCGTCCCGGACGACCATCTGGACGACATATCCTGCCAGCACGCCGACCGCGTTGACATCGCTTCTCACTTTCCTCGTGGAAAGAACATAGAGGCTGTCGCCGTCCGCGGTGGTGCTGACGGGGCGTGGNNGGGAGGCGGCGGAGAACGCGTTCACAGGCGGGCCCCTCAAGCACGGCTGCGCGGGCGCGGGTCAGGGGTGCACCGTCGGAAAGATCCTGGGAGCGGAACGGGCCATGAAATCGGGGATCGGTTTCTACGCCGTCTCATTCGACGGGGCGGATGGCGCGCGCGTATCCGTTCTGGCCCATCTGGGCGACTTTCTTAAGCTCCGCCTTGCTCAGGTCCGCGTTGGTCAGGATGCAGCCGATCGTCGTGTTCTCCCCTTCGCCTCTTGACCATAAGTCCCCCGCCTGCTGCATGGTCTTTAGGAGGGCAGCGTCGGTGTCTTCAAAGTCTTCAAGGCCCTCCGCGAGGAGCCCTGCTATCTTCTTTCCGGTTTTGATGTCGTAGATGTCGCCGAGCGCGTTGACGGCGACAGCGGCCCCCACAAAGAT
>DLOL01000004.1:12600-12800 GCA_002478485.1 Eubacteriaceae bacterium UBA7485
ATCAGGCCTGACTCCCGAATCCCCCGCGCCTAAATCATACAGAGAAGACTGGACGACGATCGGGACTTTCGCATACCCGGTCTCAAAACCGATTCCTCGCGCCTCGAGCGCGTCCATGACGCCCTGGGCGGCCTGCAGGCCGAACGCGGAGCCGCCGGAGAGGACCACGGCGTTGGTACGAAGAGTACTACGCGCAATAT
>DLOL01000039.1 GCA_002478485.1 Eubacteriaceae bacterium UBA7485
CACTTTCATCATAGAACCATTTTAATTTCCCTCTATCTCATCTTTTCCTTAAATTACTTTGTGTCCGTTGTATATTCATCAAGAAGTGCATTGAGAACCGTTAAACTGTCTGCTTTCGGGTTTAGTGCTAAAATCGCATCGATTTCAGGAGTAAGCTCATTTTCAAGCTGTTCTTTGGTCACATTAAAACCGTTGTCTTTTGCAAGATGATCCAGTGTGTTAAACAGCACGTTCCGATGCCAAGCTAAGAACTTGTCGATCAAATCCTGCTTTACAGGCTTTCCGTCCGCATCCTTGACCTGGCGTTCATCATGATGAAGCTGGTGAATGGAATTTCCGATAATGCTCTGCAGATCTTCAACACTGCTTTGTTCAGGAATCGTATAACCAACGGGATACGAACCCATATCTCCCATTAAATCTTCGTCCATGATATATTCACCGGATTGAATGAGCTTTTCATTATATGCCTGGATAATTTCCCTGTTGGTCTTCAGGTAATCCATGAAAGCTGGTACGGTGTCTTTTTTATTATTTGTTTCCATAAGTATTCTCCTCGTAATGCTATTTATATGTATTCCCTTCTAAATGCGCTATTCACATGAAAAAAGAGCCCGGTCAAAACCGAGCTCGAATCTTATTTTGCAGCAGCCGCAGCTACCGGTTTTTTTGCAGGCGCCTTGGGTTTGGTTTCCGGACGTTCATATTCCGGATGATCCTTTTCCCATTTTTCAAGGCTTCCTTCAACTTTTTGTCCGGTCAGGCAATGCGTCGGACACACATCCACACACAAACCGCACTGAATACAATTTGCATAATCAATACTCGCCAGATTGTTTCTGACTGTAACCGCTCCGGTCGGACAGACCTTTTGGCATCTCATGCAGGCAATGCATCCGATACTGCAGTCTTGTCTGACAAACTTGCCGGGAAGTGTGTTCTGGCAGTTTACGCGAATATCATGGTCATACGGAACCAGCTGCATGACTCCTTTCGGACAGGCTTTCACACAGGCATTACATGCCGTGCACTTATCACGGTCGACAATCGGAAGACCGTTCGGGCCCATTTTCAGCGCGTCAAAGTTGCAGGCAGCCACACAGGTCCCATACCCCAGACATCCAAAACGACACCCTTTGGTTCCGCCGTTTGCATTCAGTGCCTGGCGGCAATCCGCCACACCGTAATACTCTGCTCTCTGTGGAGCCTTTTCGCAGTCTCCCTGGCAGAGGACCATGGCAGCAAGCTTTACGCTTGCACTGGTTTCTTCTCCCATGATTTTCGCAACGGCAGCAGCGACATTGGCCCCTCCAACCGGGCAAGCATTAACAGGCGCTTCCCCACTGACAATTGCCGCGGCTAAAGCGTCACATCCCGGATAACCACATCCGCCGCAGTTCGCACCTGGAAGTGCTGAACGTACTTGCGGAACTCTTTCATCGACTTTAACTTCAAGCGCCTTTGAGGCATAAGCCAAAATAACCCCGAATGCAAGCGCCATAATGCCAAGAACGACAACTGGAATAATAATTTGACTCATTGTCTTCTCCTTTCAGATTAAAGCATCCCGGAGAAGCCTAAGAATGCAATGGACATCAAACCTGCCGTGATCAGCGCAATTGGGAAACCGTCTAAGGCCTTTGGAATCGGAGAGAGCTCAAGCTGTTCCCGAATCCCAGCAAAAAGCACAATTGCAAGCATGAAGCCAAGCGCACCTGCAATACCGAAGACCACCGATTCAAGGAAATTGTACCCATACTGTACGTTTAAGAGAGCCACTCCCAATACAGCGCAGTTCGTGGTAATCAGCGGAAGAAAAACGCCAAGCGCATCATAAAGCGTTGGACTCATCTTTTTAATGACCATTTCAACCAGCTGAACCAGTGTCGCAATGACCAGAATAAAAGTGATGGTCTGAAGATATTCGAGATGCAGCGGTACAAGGATGGAATATTGAACCACATACGTGATTGCAGACGCCATAGCCATTACAAATGTAACCGCAGCGCCCATCCCGACTGATGTTGAGATCTGCTTGGATACGCCCAGGAAAGGACAGATTCCAAGGAAGCGGGAGAGAATAAAGTTGTGGACAAAAATCCCGCTAATTAAAAGAAGCAGATAATGCATGAAGCCCCCTTACTTTACTTCTTCTGCAAGCTTGTCGCCTTCTGCCTTGGCCTTGGCTTCATACTTATTGGTGAGCATGTTAATTAAGCCAAGAAGCAGTCCGAATACGACAAAACCGCCTGCCGGCATGATCACCAGAAGCGCCGGTTCATATCCCGATCCGAAGAGAGAGATACCAAAGAAAGTTCCTGCTCCGATAATTTCTCTGATGCTGGCGAGCAGGGTCAGCGCGAGCGTAAACCCAAGGCCCATACCCAAACCGTCAAAGAAAGAGTCTCCCGGAGTATTCGTGTAAGCAAACGCTTCAGCGCGTCCTAAAATGATACAGTTTACGACGATCAGCGGAATATACATTCCAAGCGCTGCATAGAGTGACGGAACATACGCTTCAAGGATCATCTGTACGATGGTTACGAACGACGCGATAATGACGATAAACGCAGGAATTCGAATCGCGTCGGGAATGACTTTACGAAGTGCTGAGATAACGACGTTTGATCCGATCAGCACAACCGTTGTTGATAACCCCATCCCAAGGCCGTTCATAGCAGCTGTGGTAACAGCCAGCGTCGGACACATCCCGAGGAGGAGTCTGAAAGTTGGATTTTCATTAAGGATCCCGTTTTTCAGGATCTGCATTTTACTTTTTTTCATGTTTCTCCTTATTGAGCCGATCCAGTTGCGCCGGTTGTTTCCATTACTTGAGTACCTTCTGTCGTAATGTACTGAACAGCTTTTTCAGCGGCATTGACGCCCGTTGTAACTGCGTTCGAAGTAATTGTTGCGCCGGTAATAGCCATAATCTGGTTTCCGTTAACCGAGCCGCTCTTAATTACAGTTACTTCTTTTAAAGCATCCAGACCTGTATACTGTTCGTAAAACGCAGGTTCAGTCGATTTAGCACCGAGTCCTGCGGTTTCTGACTGACTGAGAATTTTCACGCCTGTGATTTTTCCGTCTGTGCTGATACCGGTGAGCATATCGATTTCTCCACCGTATCCAGAAGGCTTGGTTTCGACAGCATAACCAATCGTTTCGCCGTTTTTGGTCCCGACATAGATATTTGCAATGATGGATTCGCCAACATTTTGCGCGATTTCATCAACCGTATCCATGGCCTTGAAATCTGTAGCTTCCGGAAGCACCTCTTTCTGAGCCTGCTTGCTTGTTTCCTCAAGCTGCTTTGCAATGATCGGTGCGGTTGCGCTATTGGTAATTGCAAGAAGAAGCGTACAGATCAATGTGATGACAAAAAGGATAAGGCCTACCTTGAAGACATAGCCCCAATCAATGGTGTTTTTTTCTTTATCTGCCATGATTAAGCCTCACTTTCCTTTTTCTGTTTCTGGATTCCATATACTCTCGGGGCCGTATAGCGCTGGATGAGCGGTGCGGCAACGTTCATCAGAAGGATTGAGTAGGAAACCCCTTCAGGATAACCTCCAAACTGACGGATAATGACGGTAATAAGCCCGCACCCGAAAGCAAAGATAAACTGGCCAAGAACTGTGTTCGGGCTTGAAACATAGTCAGTTGCCATGAAGAAAGCCCCAAGCATCAGCCCGCCGGCAAAAATTTGATACAGCGCTCCAGAGAACCCGGCTCCGAAGCACAGTTCGAGTACAAATACGGTTGCAAGGTAGGTGACTGGAATTCTCCATGAAATTACTTTTCGGCAGATCAGATAGATACCGCCAATTAAAAGCGCGAGAGCCGAAATTTCACCAATTGCGCCAAATACGCCGTTAACGCCTAAAAACATGTCCATCATGGATGGAAGCATTGAAGCGTCAAGGCCTTCTTTAATAATGCCAAGCGGAGTTGCGGTTGTAATTCCATCTGGAATAAAGGCTGTCCCTGTCATACGAGTCGGCCAGCATGCTAAGAGAAAAGCACGGGCTGCAAGAGCAGGATTCATGAAATTTGCGCCAAGGCCTCCAAATGCCTGCTTGACAACGCCGATAGCGAAGACTCCACCAACCACGCACATCCACCAGGGTGCGGAATAAGGAAGATTGAATGCCAGAAGCATCCCGGTTACCACTGCGGATAAATCGGAGATAGTTACTGGCTTCTTTAAGATCTTCTCGATCACATATTCAGTCAACACTGCAGACGCCACACAATAGATTAAGACGAGCAGTGCCTGGATTCCAAACACGCAGATGGCCACAATGGCAGCCGGAATCATCGCAATGATAACATCCAGCATAATTTTGCTTGTGGTTCTCGTGTCCCTAACGTGCGGAGAAGAGCTGACAATCAGTCTTGTGTTTTCGTCCATTATTTGGCTTTTCTCCTTTCAGCGGTGATTTCGCGCTTTGCAGTGCGGATACTGGTTAAAAGCGGCCGTCTTGCAGGACAAGTGTACGCACATGATCCGCATTCGATACAGTCCATTGCGTGATATTCTTCTGATTTATCAAAACGTTTTTTAAACGCATAAGTGGCAATAATGTAAGGCTGCAAGTGCATTGGACAAGCCTCGCAGCATCTGCCACATTTAATGCACGGCGTTGGATCATCAATCTTCGCCAGTTTTTCATCAAAGCATAAAATGCCGGATGTTGATTTGATTACCGGAACATCGGTCGTGAACTGCGCCACCCCCATCATTGGACCACCGGAAATGATCTTTTTCGGTTCGCTTGTAAAGCCCCCTGCTTGGTCGATGATACTCTGGAAAGTATCTCCCAATCTGACCAAATAGGTAGCTGGATTCTTAACACAATTGCCGGTGCAAGTCAAAAGTGTGCGATAGAAAGGAATTCCCTCCACTACAGTTGTTGCAATCTGGGATGCTGTTCCAACATTGAAGACGATCACACCAGCATCAGCGGGGAGGCCGCCTGATGGTACTTCTCTTCCGGTGATCGCATTAATCATTTGTTTTTCAGCACCCTGCGGATACTTTGTTTTAAGAACTGCAACCTCAATATCTTTATTGTGGGCTGAAGCTTCCTGAAGCTTTTTAATGGCTTCCGGCTTATTATCTTCAACGCCGATATATCCCTTTTTCACTCCGGAGATATACATCACGATCTCAAGCCCCTTAATAATCAGGTCGGGACGCGCGTTCATTAAGTGATCATCGCAGGTCAGGTAAGGTTCACATTCCGCACCGTTGATAATGACTGTATCCACATGCTTGTCGGGAGGGACAGTGAGCTTAACATGAGTTGGGAAGGTAGCTCCGCCAATCCCTACCAGTCCACCTTCCTTGATCAGGTCGATCAATTCCTGTGGGGACTTCGTTTTATAGTCCGCATTTGGTTTGATGGATGGATCCATTTCGTCGAGTCCGTCGGATTCAATGATGACACATTGAACGCGATCTCCGTTTGGATGTTGGTGAAGATCGATACTCTTAACCTTTCCAGATACAGAGGAATGGACCGGAACGGAGACAAACCCGTTCGCTTCACCGACTTTTGTCCCCACATAGACATGGTCTCCCCTTTTCACGCATGGCGTGCAGGGAGCACCGATGTGCTGGGACATCGGGATGACGACCGTTTCCGGAAGCTTTGCTTCCAGGATAGGAACATCCTTTGTGAGTCCTTTTTCTGTCGGCGGATGAACGCCTCCAAGAAAAGTTCTCAGCCCTTGGTTATTTGCCATTGATTCTCCTTTATCTCTATGCTTCTTTAAATTCCTTCAAGAAGCAGTGATAAGCTTTGTAAGTCATATAAGTGTCAGCCTTTGAACTGATTTCAAAAGGCGAATGCATGGATAAGACCGGTGTCCCGCAATCTACAACATCCATACCATATGCTGCTAACATGTAAGCGATGGTTCCGCCTCCGCCGAGATCTACTTTTCCCATATCGGAGAGCTGAAAAAATACACCTTCTTTATCAAATAGGTTTCTGATTTTTGCAAGAAACTCAGGATGAGCGTCATTTGATCCTGACTTTCCTCGTGATCCACCGTATTTACAGAGTGCAACACCGTTTCCCAGATAAGCGGAGTTTGTGGTATCAAACGCGCCTGCATAATTTGGATCGTATCCCGCAGTAACATCTGAAGACAAGCAGCTTGAATTCTTAAGCGTCCTTCTTGTGGACAAGCCTGAATCTTTTGCACCTAAAGAGGCACAGATTTCTGCTGTTTGATTTTCAAACATTCGAGAGTTCATACCAGTTGAGCCGACAGAACCAATTTCTTCTTTGTCTGCAAGAATGACGCAAGCAGTCCTTTTCGGAGTCTTCGTCATATCCAGAATGGCTTTTAAAGAAGCGTAGGCGCAAACTCTGTCATCCTGGGCATAAGACCCGATCAGACTCTCATCAAACCCAACGTTTCTTGCTTCTCCTGCAGGTACAGCTTCAAATTCCGCTGATTCAAAGTCTGCTTCTGTAAATCCGTAATCCTTTTGGAGCTTTTTCAAAACGTTATATTTAACTGCTTCTTTGACATCATCGTCAATTACCGGTATGGAGCCGACTAAAATGTTCAGGTCCTCGCCTTCTATCACTTCAGTCGCTTTCTTCTGCATCTGTTTTTGCGCCAGATGTACAAGAAGATCAGTCACACAGAAAACTGGATCTTCCGGTTTATCTCCAATAGCCAGCTTGACTGTCTCTCCATTCTTTAGCGCAACAGTTCCATAAAGCGCGAGTGGCAGGGTTACCCACTGATACTTCTTAATCCCTCCATAATAGTGTGTCTTGAAGAGAGCGAGATTGTTGTCTTCATAAAGCGGGTCTGGCTTTAAATCTAGACGTGGCGAGTCAATATGCGCTCCGATAATATTCATTCCAGCTTCAATATCATCAGATCCGATATAGTAAAGAATAAGAGCTTTATCACGGATATTAATGTAAATCCGATCTCCAGCTTCTAAGCTGTCGCCATCTTGATAAGGTTTAAAGCCTTTCTCTTTCGCTAGCTTAATGGCTTCTGCGCAGCAAAGACGTTCTGTTTTTGCACGGTTAAGGAATTCAATGTACCCTTTGTTGTAATCAAACAGCTTTTTGAGCTCGTCTTCATCGACAGTAGAAAACACATTCTTGTGCTCGTTTAATAAACTGTTCTTTTCTTCCACTTGGCAAGTTTCCTTTCTAGTTGAATTCAGCCGTAATACACTGAAAAACCGTCTTTGATCAAAGACGGTTTTCGACTGCATTAATCATTTTCTGGATCTTCAATCATATCAATTCTTCTTTGATGTCTACCACCTTCAAATGGCGTATCTATAAAGGTGTCCACTAAGTCGAGAGCGGTTCCCGGACCAATTACTCGCGCTCCAAAAGCCAGGATGTTCGCGTCATTATGTTTTCTTGTAAGTCTTGCACTATATGTTTCAGAGCAAACTGCAGCACGAATTCCCTTTACTTTATTTGCTGCAAGGGAGATTCCGATCCCTGTTCCGCAGATTAAAATGCCGAGGTCTGCCTTCCCATCTGCAACTGCATGAGCAACCTTTTTCCCGTAAATCGGATAATCGCAACTCTCGTAAGAATCTGTTCCGAAATTGATGACTTCGATTCCTCTATCAGTGAGATGTTGGACCACTTCGCGTTTCATATCTACAGCGGCGTGATCGTTTCCAATGGCAATTTTCATGTTTCTTCCTTTAAATTTAATTAAATTTCTTCAAGATACACAATACCCAAAAGTCTAGCAAGATCTACACTCTGTTCCTGCAAGATTCTCATTCCTTTAAGTTCTGAAAAATTCTCCGAGACAGTAATTCCTTGGATTTTACATGTCGTGAAATCCATGCCCTTAAGCGGGGTTTTAAAAAAGTTAGCGCCAGTCAGGTCAGAATCTAAGAACAGTGTCTTTTTCATTTTTAGGCCAATCAGATCGGCTCCGATAAAACTCGAGTTTTTAAATGCCACATATTCCGTTTTTGCATCCGAAAAGTTTGAATAACTGAGGTTAGAATTCTGAAATAAAACATCTTTAAATACAGAATTTGAAAAATCAGTTCCATACAGTCTCATGTTATTCAATTCAGTTTTTGAAAAGTAACAATCACTAAGCGAGCAGTTGGATAAATCACAATTAGAGAAAATACAATTGATAAAATCCGTTTTCGAGAAATCAACTGATTCAAATCGGCAATTCGTAAAACGACATGAAGAAAATTTTACGAGCTCAAATTCTTCCTGCGAGATATCAAGGCCAATAAAACTAAGTTCCTCAAAATCTTCTTCCTGATCAGACTGCTCGATGAGTTTAGACTCGCTGGTAAACTCAACAAGGTTGACCGGAACTTCAGGTTTGGCCAAGCGTAATTTCGCCGAGTTTGAACGTTCATAATCAACTACTTTTCTTAAAGCCACCGTCTCACCTCTTTTCTCACAAATCTATCCGAACGATTACGATTAGCCCCTTCATTGTCCTACACTTTCAAATATTGTGCAAGATATGGAGTTTTTCGAAGAAGAAATAATTCTCTTCAATATTTTACACAAAAAATAAGCTAATCGTGATGTACACTTTTTCGGGACATGATGAAAAGAAGAAAATTATGTTTTAAGTAACTCAGTTCACATTTAAAGGCGTCTTAAGGTAAATAACAAGAAGTTCACAGGTATATATAGAATGAAATAAGCTATAATATAAGTATATTCGTTTAGGAGGAATATCTTAATGTTAGTATCTGCAAAAGGTATGCTCGATGAAGCCGTTAAGGGCCACTATGCGGTAGGCCAGTTTAACATCAACAATCTCGAATGGACGAAAGCAATTCTTACAGCAGCAAATAATATGAACGCTCCTGTAATTCTTGGCGTGTCCGGCGGGGCTGGAAAATATATGACAGGTTTTAAGACCGTCGCTGCTATGGTTGACGCAATGCTCGATACCATGAATATTTCTGTTCCTGTAGCTCTCCATCTTGACCATGGAACCTATGAACAGGCTCTGGATGCGATCGACGCTGGATTCTCATCCATCATGTTTGACGGATCTTCACTTCCTTTCGAAGAAAATCTTGAAAAGACCAAATATCTTGTCAACCTCTGCGCAGGAAAGAGTCTTTCCCTTGAAGCAGAAGTTGGAGCCATTGGTGGAGAAGAAGATGGCGTTGTAGGAGCAGGAGAAGTTGCTGATCCCGCCGAATGTAAAACAATTGCAGATCTCGGCGTATCAATGCTCGCAGCCGGAATCGGTAATATCCATGGTGTATATCCTGAAAACTGGGCTGGACTTCAGTTCGATGCCTTAAAAGCAATCAAAGAACAGGTAGGAGACATGCCATTAGTTCTTCACGGTGGAACAGGTATTCCAGATGATCAGATTAAGAAAGCAATCGATCTTGGCGTAGCAAAAATCAATGTCAACACCGAATGCCAGATTGTCTTTGCTGAAGCTACAAGAAAATACATTGAAGCCGGTAAAGATCAGCAAGGTAAGGGATTCGACCCGAGAAAACTTCTTGCACCTGGTTATGATGCAATCATCGATAAGGTCACAGAAAAAATTGCTCTCTTTGGTTCCGATAATAAAGCCGATTATAAACTTTAATTTTTATTCCCCCTCCGTTTCCGGAGGGGGAATAATTTTTCATAAATAAGATTCTATGATGAATGCGTATTGATATAAAATCAAAAAGACACAGCAACCTAAATTAATTAACTTTCACGAAAACCAAAAGGAGAATGCCATGTCTATTTCTAATTATACCGGTCATCACGATTTTATAAAAGAGACGCTCCGCTTGGAAGGAGCAATTATTCTGGGATATAAGGAATGCGGAGATGGATTTCTCGTCCAGATCAAAATGGAAAGAAAGCCTCAATGCTGTCCCGAATGCGGATGCGAAATAACCCATGTCCATGATCACAGAGAAAGAATAATTCAAGCCGGAACCATAAATGGAAAGCCGGTCTGGATCCAAATTGACAGAAGAAGGCTGCGGTGCGCTTCCTGCGGCAAGAGATTTTATGAGGATGTTCCATTCTTGAAACGATATCAGAGAATCACAGTACCGGTCCAGGACGATGAGTCTTGAGTCCCTTTGCGGCTCCACGCTCTCTTTGAAGGACCTTTCCTGCTTTCTTCAGTGGTCGTCTTCTTTTCTATCCGACGCTACACTTATTAACGTAGAATCTAAAAAAGGCCGCTTACAACGGCCTTTTTTGCTTATATTAAGCGTATCGCTTTCTTATCGGCTTTTCTTCAGAAAAGAAGATTCTATTCTGCTTCCTGCCGTAAGCAAATTCAGTTGCTAGATATGCACGGTTAAGTTCATGTTCATCCTTAGCCGACTCGAACATCCAGCGAACAAATTCCCTTTCTTCTTTGTTCATACGTATTTTAATCCCTTAAAGTAACTGAACTACTTACAAATTAATCCTTTCTCTCTTTACTTCTTGATTCTATTATAAGCGATTTGATCAACGTTTTCAATCGATAAAGTTGATCTCCAACACTTTAAATGTAAAAATAGTTAATTTTTAACTCCATCTATGAATATAAATGCCGCCTTTCGGCGGCATCCTTTATTCATTTAAAAAACTTAGTCGAATATCAGAAGGATCGATCATGCAAAGAGATAACATTGCATCGAGATTGCGAACCATGACTTCTGGCTTGAGATCTGTTTCGATCACATATCCCGTTGCTGTCATACGAGGTTTTCTGATTCTTGATCCCGTGGAATAAGATAATAGGGCAGCCATGTTCTTTCTGTCAAGATACGTCAGCTCATCAATCAGCCGGACATAAAGTTCTTCCCAGTCTTTTACCTGAATCGGCGCTTTTTCACCGATTGAGAAACTTTCAGGTGTTAATAAGGCGGGATGAACGTAATCGTTAAGTGTTCCCTGAGTTTTAACTGTAACGGCTTTTACTGCTTCGGTCACTGGCTTGCTGTGGTCAGCAGGAAGTTCAACTTCAAGGCTATCCTGACCTTCTTCTGTAACACCTTCTTCAACTTGAACATTGGCAGGTGTAGAAGTTTCAGATTCCTCATCTGCTTTAACTTCTTCTACTTCTTCTTTCTCTTCAACTTTCTCAGCTTCACTTTCAGGGGAAAAAACTGACGCTATTCCTGCGCCGAGGTCTGCTATGTCTTCACCCAGGGAATGTTCAGTTTCCTCTGTTGGTCCTTCCATTTCAATGGTTCCGCCCATTTCTATCGGACCTTCGAGTTCAATTGGACATTCCTCTTGAGTCTCACCTTCAATACCAAGAGGCTCTCGAGATTCTTCAAGCATCTTCTGATCTTTGTGCGAGTCTTCAAGTTTCATTGAACTAACAGATCCTTCCATTTCGATCGGTTCGTTTAGTTCAATATTGTCAATTTGTCCCTTAGCCTCAAGAGACTCTTCAGTCTCTTCAAGTTTTTGCTGATCTTCAAGAGAATCCTCAAGCTTCATCGAACTAACAGACCCTTCCATCTCGATCGGTTCTCCCAGTTCTATCGTATTCTCTTCAGTTGTCCCCTCAATTTCGAGCGGTTCTTCAGTCTCTTCAAGTTTTTGCTGATCTTTGAGAGAATCCTCGAGTTTCATAGAACTGACAGATCCATTCAACTCAATTGGTCCGCCCAGTTCAATTGCGCTATCTTGTTGTGTTTCCCCTTCTAGACTCAGGGGTTCTGTACCTTCAATTAACTTTTCCTCATTGCTCGTATCTTCAAGAAGGACCTGGGGCTTTTCTGTTTCTTCTTTATTTTCAGTTAAAGAAGCATTTATTTCGTTTTCTTCTGTCTTTTTGTTTCGATCCGCTTTATAAGGGACATAACCAAGCGTTTGTGAAACGTGTTTTTGTTCAGAATGTAGAGATTCGGTTTCCTGTTTCTCATTTTCAGATTCTGAATCGGAATTCTTCATTTCATCTACAGCACTTTGGGCTGGTTCAAATTGATCTTTTCCCTGCGCATGAAACGGAACATAACCAAGAGTGTGGTCCTGTTTTTCAGATGTGGTAAATGTATGAATCAGATTATAATCTTCTTCGGCTGATTCAGATTCTTCAATATCTTCCGGACTTTCTACTTTTAGTTGATTGAAAAAATCTTCAACTTCAAGCTGTTCATCTTCATCGGATGGAAGGTTCTCAAGTTCAATCGGGATTTCAATTTCTTCTGCTTCTTCGAGATCATATGGATTTGTTAGATTAAGAGAAGCAAAGAAGTCCTGAAGCTCTTCCTCAGAGCCAAGGTTGTCTGCTTCCGCTTCATCCTCTTTTACAAATGTCTCATAAGCAGATTCATTTTCTGCATTCTCTGTAAGAATATTCTCTTCTTCTATTTCGTCAGCAGCTTGGATGACTTCTTCTGTCTCTTCATCTTCTACACTAACTGAAGGTTTTTCCTCTGATTCATTACTGAAGGAGCCTAGACTTGATATAAAGGATTCAAAGGCGGGCTCGTTCTCTCTTTCATCTTCTTCAATGTCAAGACTTGCCAAGGAATTGAAAAAATCTAATTCATCCTCATCTTCACTGAAAAAAGCATCAAAGAGTTCTGCTTTTGTAAATAATCCTTCTCCTGCGGTGGTGATAATCCCATCCGTTTCATTTTCATATTCAGTATGAGGTCTGATATGCGCAGCTTCCTGAGCAGGAACTTCTTCGACTTTTTCTTCCTGAGTTTCTTTAGAACCATTCTCTTCCATCTTTATTGATCCTGGTTCCTCAGTAACTTCAACAACTTCTCCTGGTGTTATGTCTGTCAGAATTTCAGACTCTTCTTTTTCTTCAGTTATCTGTACCGGTTTCTCTTCTGCTTGATTTTGTTCATCTTCTTCAACCTGAGCTTGATCAGACACTACCGGTTCTTCCGTAAAGATCGCTTCTTCGCTATCTTCTTTTTCCTGAATCTCTTCCTGAGGAGTCTCTTCCACACTTAAATCAGCTTTTTTTTCTGTCTTTTCTAACTCTTTTGAAGCTTCAGTCTCTACTGATTCAACTGACTCTTCATCCTCTACAATTTCCGAAGATGTAATAGGTTGAGATGTATTCTCTTCAGTTACTATTTCAGCTTCTTCTGTTAGAGGTTCCGATGAATTTTCATAAACAACAGTCTCTTCAGTAGATTCTTCACTCGGCTTTTCGCCTGTCTTCGTAACATCCTGGGATTCATCTAATAAAAGCTCGGACTCTTCTTCTGTTAATTTCGGTAAATCTTTTGTTTTTGAATGCTTAATAACCTTGAATACATGATGCGGTTTTTCTTGAACATCCACCGCATTTTCATCTTTATCAGAGGTGGAGTCTTCTTCTAAGTCTCCGCCCTTATTATTCTCCCCCTCATCAACCTCTTCAGCGACTGTCACGCTAGAAAAGAGAGAGAGCATTTCTTTCTTTTTCGCTTCTTCTTCAGCGCGTTTTCTGGCTCTTTCTTCTTCAAGTCTCTTTTCACGGGCTTCCCGTTCCTGCGCGTCTTTATTAATTGCTTCCCTGGCCTCTTCAAGCGCTTCTTGTGAAAAGCGCCCTTCCTCACCAATGAAAGCGCTGAATTCATCTAGAGCTGCTTTCATCTTAAGAAAGTTCTCATCTGTTATTGGTGTGTGGGAGAGCAGTGAGAGGATGTCTGTTGACAAAGCCTTAAAAGATTCTGGAATGATAAAATCATAGATGTTTAAATCTGTTATTCCATTACTAACGGCAAAATCGTTTGCCCCTTCCATCATCTTCAAATAAGTAGCTGTAATACTGTCTAAGTATTTGTTATCAAGCCACTGTTTAAAATCAGTTTCTATAGCTAGACTCATACGTATACCTTCTTAAGATTTTTATAGGCGTGTTGTTATTTTTGCATTCAATTCATTATTTATATATCTTAAATTTTAACATAATCCCATTTGAATCCGGACCTTTTCTTAAAATTTCCTTAATTTTTGCTGAATTCTGAAAATATTATTGTTTATTTAATGAGAAATCTCTTTTTTCGCATTAAAATGTTCTTCTATACTACTGAAACTACTGATTTCTTCTTTGTCTCCAGAACTTTCTGATCTCTTCTCTATCCTCTCGCTCAAGATCATCTCTCCCGACTCTTCCTTCCATATGATGTCTGAACTCATGTCTTAGAACCTCTCTAATCTTCTTTTTCCATGTATTCTCATCGGCCTGTCCTAAGACTTTTTGAAAAGATCCGTAATACAGCTTGATTTGATTTCCAAGAATCGAGCGATTATATTCTCCTAAGATAACCAGTTCCTCTGTCTCTGGATTGGTTTTGATTCCTTCTTCTACAACAATTCCTAGATTTAACTCTTGATAAAAAGGTTCAGGAATTACCTCTGCTTCTTCCTGAGAAAGCTCTGTAAAGCGATCGATGGTCATCCCATTCTGGCTATCTTGGATCCTCTCTTCTTTAGACTGTGCTGGAATTCGAATTGAGTCTACTGGAGGATAGAGATGGATACGATCCAAATTCTTTAAAAAAAGGTAATCATATAGTAATTGTTCAAAAAAAGACTTGCTGCTCATTTCACCTACCTCACTATTCTTTCTTTTTGAATCAAATCATAAGCTTAAATGTGTTTCAAGCTTTTAAAATTGAAAAAGTCCTGCACCAATTAAACTTTGGTACAGGACGACTCTTGGTAAATTGTTAGTATTTATCTAAATATTTTCGTAATATTCGTAATGAGAGATTATAATGAACCTTGTTTATTCAACTTCATCTACTGCCTGTTTCAAAAGAGCAAAGCTACGGAGCTGAGCTTTTGGATCAAAAATAAATGTGTTAACCATCATTTCGTCGAACTGTACTTTTGATTTAAAGGCCCTGTACTGTTTCTTAATAGATTCAACAGAACCAACCAGCTGACAAGATCCCATTTGTTGAACTGCTGCTTTAGCATCTCTCAACAAGTCTTCTTCATTAAAGGCTACTGGTCCAAAATGTGGGACGGCACGAATTTCTTTTCGCAGATTATCCCACACGGCTTCACGATTATCGACTGGCGGTTTAATTCCTTCTCCGCGTCCCAAGACGATATCAACCATTCCTTGAAGCTTTGAAGTTTCAAGTCTTTCAGCTTCTTCATCCGTATCTGCTGCTGTCACATTGACACCGACAATAACATACGGATAAG
The DNA here is from genome assembly GCA_002478485.1 of Eubacteriaceae bacterium UBA7485. Classification (GTDB taxonomy): domain Bacteria; phylum Bacillota; class Clostridia; order Eubacteriales; family Eubacteriaceae; genus UBA7485. The sequence continues at coordinate 15,138 of DLOL01000039.1, forward strand.
CCAAATATTCTGAAGGTTTAAAATGGTCCTTGTAAATTTTTACTGCTTGTTCAAGCATAGCAGGAGCAAAATGGCTGGCAAATGCATAAGGTAAACCCAGTTCCGCAGCAAGATATGCAGAATCGGTGGAAGATCCTAGAATATAAAGTGGTACATTGAGTCCTGCGGCCGGATAGGCATGAACAGGCCATGAATCTTTAAAATATCCTTCCAATTCTTGAACTTCTTGCGGAAACTTGTCCGTAAAATCAACTGTTCTACGAATCGCTCTTGCGGTCTGCATATCTGTACCTGGCGCACGGCCAAGTCCTAAATCCACGCGTCCGGGATATAAAGTTTCGAGCGTACCGTAATATTCGGCTACGACATACGGGGTATGGTTCGGAAGCATTACACCGCCTGCTCCAACACGAATTGATTTTGTATTTGCAAGTGTATGTTGTATCAGCAATGAGGTAGCTGAAGAAACAAAAGCTTTTGTATTGTGATGTTCCGCTATCCAGTAACGTGTATATCCAAGATCCTCAACACCCTGAGCCAGTGCTACCATCTGATCCATGGCTTCTTTTTCAGTTTCTCCGATTCGACGAGGAACCACATTTAAGACAGATAGTTCCATATAAGTTCCTTTCTATCATTAAAATTCCTATACCTTCCTATTATGTTTTACATCATATCTAAATATCGATTTCGAATACGATCCATTCGCAACCACCCTTGATTCTAATTAGGTTTTCGAAAAAGCATTTATTATTGTACGAAAGTCTGAAAGTAAGGTCATTTATTTTATACCCATCAGCACTTTTCGGATTGAGCTTAATGTTCCTTCCGCATTGTGTCTTATAAATAAAAGGGGCTGTCGCACTATA
>DLOL01000067.1 GCA_002478485.1 Eubacteriaceae bacterium UBA7485
AGTAGCCGCACTGAACGGCGGAGACCGCTTCAAAGCCTTCCGAGATTTCTTTGAACATCGGCATTTCGGAAAAGCCTTCGATGGTGACGACATTGCGCCCCTGCAGGCTCCCGAGCGGCACGAGGCAGGAATTGAGGAGTCTTCCGTCGACAATGACCGCGCATGCGCCGCATTCGCCCTCCTTGCAGCCGCATTTGGTTCCGGTAAGCCCGAAGCCGTCATGCACCACGTCAAGGAGTCTTTCCGTCCCTTTTCCCGCGTAGACCACCGGCTGTCCGTTTAAGTGAAACTGGTAATTCATCTTACGCCTCCTCCTGTGCGTCCAGAACCATTTCCGGGGTCAGCGGAATGTGGTTGAGGTGCGCGCCGTTTCCGAGCGCCTGCTCGACGGCAGCCAGAATCGCGCTCGGAGCGCCTGTTGCCGGAAGCTCCCCTGCGCCTTTTGCGCCGTACGGTCCTTCCGGATACGGAACCGGGCAGAAATAGACGTTCATGTTCGGAACATCCATCGCGGTCGGGATCAGGTAGTCCGAGAAATGGTTGTTCCGGATTCTGCAGTTCTGGTCATAGGGAATCTGCTCAAGCCCCGCGTATCCGACGGACTGAAGGGTTCCCCCTTCCATCTGTCCGGTGAGGATGGCTTCGTCAATCGCGGTTCCGACATCGAAGGAAGCCCAGATGCCCGGATAGGTGATCACGCCGGTGAGCGTGTCCACTTCCACTTCCGCCACATAGGTCGCGAACGAGAAGCACGGATAGGCGTCCCCCTTGAAGCCGTCGATGGTGAACGGAATCTGCCACTCGGGCTGCTCATAGTGCTGGACAATTTCCACTTCTTCCGCGTCGTCCCACTGCGCCTTGAGTTTTTCCGCGGCCTTTTTCGTCAGAGCCCCCACGTTCATCATCGAGCGGGAGGCGACGGTCGGACCGGAGTCGGGAATGTGCTTGGTGTCCGGTAGATCGTAGATGACGTCCTTCAGATCAATGTCGCATTCCTTTGCAACGATTTTCGGAAGCGTGGTGAGAAATCCCTGACCCATATCGGTCTGGGAGACGCCCACATGCACTTTCCCGTGTTTGTCTTTCTTCAAAATCACGGTCGCCTTGATGAGGTCGCGTTCTCCGGTTCCCGTGAATCCGCCGCCGTGCAGAGCGTAGCNNATGCCGCGTCTGTAGCGGCCGGTCTGCGGTTTTGAATATTCTTCATGCTTTCTCCTGAAGTCCGACGCTTCAAAGAGCTGGTCGGTCATTTCAGGATACGGAACATCGAAATGATAGATTCCTTCGGTGGACGTGGAGTCGCCCTTGACCGCGAGGTTTTCAAGCTTGAACTCAGTCCGGTCGCGGCCAAGTTCGTCCGCCACGTGGTCCATGATACGCTCCATGCCGAAGAGTGACTGCGGTCCGCCGAATCCTCTGTAGGCGCCAAACGGCACGGAGTTGGTCTGCATCGCGCGTCCCCTGACATGGATGTTCTCGCAGCGGTATCCGGCAGGCGCGGTGATGACGCCGCGCTGCAGGACGACCATGGAGAGCGTGGAGTAAGCGCCGCCGTCATAGACGATGTCGCAGTCGATCGCGTGAAGTTTCCCGTCCTTTACGCCGATCTTGAAGGTCATCCGCGCCGGGTGCTTCTTCGACGTGCTGGTCATGTCCTCTTCCCTTGAAAGCACGATGCGGACGGGACTTCCGGTCTTGAGGCAGGCAGCGGACGTCTGGCATGCGAGAACGGACGGATAGTCTTCCTTGCCTCCGAATCCCCCGCCGGTGGCTTCCTGTTTGATGCGCACCTGATCGGTCCTAAGCCCCATGGCCGGAGCGACGGCGTTGACGAGATAATACGGGCACTGCATGGAGCCATGCACAAACACGCCTCCTGTCTCATGGTCCGGCTCTGCGATCATGCTCTGGGTTTCGAGGTAGGCTTGGTCCTGCGCGCCAGTGCTAAACGTCTCCTCGTACACAAAATCGCTCTCTTCAAAAGCTTTGTCAGGATCGCCCTTGGTGTAACTGTAGTCGAAGAATGCATGGTCTGACTTGGATGTATCGTTTACAACCGGAAGATCCTCATAAACCACTTCGGTCTTCTTCAGAAGCTCGTCCACCACATCGGGATCCGGACCCACGATGAGTCCGATCGGATCCCCGATAAATTTGACCTCATCGACAGCAAACACCGGCGTGTCGTGAATGACGCCCATATTGACGTCGTTATCCCCCGGCACGTCTTCATGGTTGACGTAGGTATAGCCTTCGGGAAGATCGGGAAGCTTGACTTCGAGGATCTTCGCGTGCGGCTTCTCGTTCCTTAGAACGCGCGCGGTGAGCAGCTCTTCATATGGATAGTCGGATGTGTATTTAATCTTTCCGGAAATTTTGTCGTAATGATCGACTTTTCCCACGGATTTGCCTATCGTATCCATGTTGTCCCCCTTGAAAGTTTTATCTTAAAGTCTGGAGTTGGTATAAGTGTATCACGCACCGCAGAAACATTCAAAGAAAAGCGGCGGGCATGTTTTTCGCAATTTATTATAGTTCTAACGGAAATATTTTAAATTTTGATAAATGAGTGTCGAGTTTTCTTCCTGTTATCCAGGAAATGCGGAAAAACACATCTTCTTCGAAGACGTAAGCCGATGTGAAAAACAGTCTGCGACCTGTTAAAATAGAATAAAAGACGAAAACTTAGAAAAACAAAGAAAGGGAAATCATGAAAAAGATCTGGAAAAGGCCGGCGACCTACGTGTTTCTCGTTTCGCTGGTCTTAAGCCTGTGGCTGATTATCTCCCTCATTTCCATGAACGTGCTTCCGGGAAAATACATCGCGCTGGTCGTGATCATCTTCGCCGTGTTTCTTTGCGCGGCGGCATGGCTGAGTCTTCACAGAAAAAGGTCCGAGCGCATCGGAGGTCTTGTGCTCTCGGTTCTAATCCTCATCGGATCCATCGCGGGCCTTTACTATGTCAAAACCGCGCAGAGCACTTTGAAAAAACTCCAGGACACGTCCGGGAAAGAGACCACCTGCGTCTATGTGATGAATGAGAGTGATATTCAGTCCATCGACCAGCTCCAGGGAAAGACGGTCGGATATCTCGATTCGATCAAGCCCCAGGGAACGCAGGGCGTGCTGGATATGCTCAAGAGCAAAAACATTGACATTATGGCAAGACCGGAGACTTCCTCGATGACGATGGTTACGGATCTGAAAAACGGAACGATTCAGGCCATGATCATGGACCGTGGCTATCTGTCCAGTGTTGCGGACCTGCAGGGGCAGGAAAATCTGGAAAACGAAGTCCGCTCCATCTATGATTACGCCTATGACGCAAACTCAAAGAACCAGGCAACCCGCGTGACCAACCAGAACGACACGTTTAATATCCTCATCAGCGGAATTGACACGAGGAGCGGCGCGCTTGACTACAGCTCAAGAAGCGACGTGAATCTGATCGCCACCGTCAATCCGAAAACTCACGTGATTATGCTCATCTCCATTCCCCGTGACTATTACGTGCCGATCGTGGACGGAGATGGAAACGTCGGCGCTTCCGACAAATTGACCCATTCCGGACTTGGCGGTATTGAATCCACGGAAAAGACACTTGAGCATCTCCTCGGGATTGAAATCAACTACAACGTGAAAGTGAATTTCTCTTCACTAATCAACATGGTGGATGTGGTCGGCGGTATTGATGTGAACAATCCGCAGCCTTTCACTGCCAGTAGTAGTGGTGAAACTTTTTCACAAGGTAATATCCACCTAGACGGTGATCAAGCGTTAACCTACGTCAGAGAACGATATGCATTCGCAAATGGTGATAGAGAGCGAGGTATGAACCAGATGCGGGTGCTGACTGCGCTGATTCAAAAGGTGATCTCGCCTTCCGTCATTTCAAATTACGGGGAGATCATGAACGTGATCTCATCAAGCGCGCAGACCAACATGCCGTCTGAGGACATGATGAAACTTGTGAAAAAACAACTCGAAGACGGACAGTCCTGGAAGATCTATACGTACAGTCTTGACGGGACCACTGGACCAAATTATTCACCTGCCTTGGGAGAAAACGCATCGATGATGTATCCGGATGAAGGAACGGTCTTTAACGCAAAAGCGGATATTAACGCAGTGGAGACAGGAGTGACTCCAATCTATACCAATCACGAATCCTGATTTTAGTTTTTCCGCAGAGAGCGATTAAGATGATATATATATCCGCCTGATACGGCATGCTTAAATCAATTACTTTTGAGGTATTTTTTTAGAGAGGAATACAGTTGGATCCATCCAGAGCTGTATTCCCTCTTGTTTTTTCTATCAATTCCTTTATGAAATCTGCTTTTCATTGAAAATGTATATTGTGCTTTCGACGATCGATTGTGTTTGTCATTTTTTAATCAACCTGTAATGAACTTGATGACCAATCGTAAGAAAAATACTCACTTTTTATTTAGAGATAAAGCGGTAGACCATTGAATTCTCTATTTCAAAGTATTTAAAATGGTTTCTTAACTTGAAAATTTTCAGTCTTTCGATAAAAAAAGCTATCGTATTACCAGAAATATAATTCGATAGCCTATTCGATCTCTATTTTATTCATAACGATAATAGCCTTTATAATAACCTTTATAATAGCTATTTTTTTTCATAGGTGTTTTATTAATAATAACTCCAAGAATCGGACATTCAGATTTCTCAAGCTGCCGTATGGAGTTTTTTACGTACTTTTCACGAATGGTCCCGTGTTGAACCAAGAGAATTGCCGCATCACAAGCGTTAGCGACAATTGATCCATCAACAACCGCGCCGAGTGGTGGCGCATCCACGATAACGTAGTCATAGTGATTTTTTGCTTCTTTAAGCAGCTGCTTAAAACGTGGAGAATCTAGGAGATGAGTGGCATTCGGTGGAGCAGGCCCAGCAAAAATAGCAGTTAAACCTTCTATATCTGTTTTAACAAGAGTATCTTTAAGGGGAACCTGATTGGATAAAAAATGGGATAGTCCTTGAACACGTTCAGAAAATTCTGTACGTCCGATAAAGGTCGACTTTCTTAAATCGGCATCAACAAAAAGAACTTTTTTATCCATCTTTGCTAAAGCCACTGCCAATTCATATGAAACCGTGCTTTTTCCTTCTCCAGGAAACGTGGAAGTCATCATGATCACCTGGTTATCAGGACCGGCAAAGGCGATGTTGGTGGTGAGCGTATTCAGGGCTTCTGTGAAGTAGTATTCATCTCGATCGATCTTATTATCGACTTTTCCGTAATTCATACGCTATTTCCTTTTCCTCTTTGAATTCTTTTCTTTAGGCGTAGTTCCTTCCATAGGAATTTGTGCTAAAACTGTAAGCCCCAGATGTTTTTCAACATCTTCTGGAGTTTTAATTGTATCATCATGAATATAGTATACAATATACACAAATATTACTATTATAAATGCAGCTAGTGCCCCTAAAATCGTATCTCTTAGCACATGGGGCGAAGAAGGTTTATCTGGAAAATTCGCAGATTCTACAGTGGTTACATTATCTACCCCCATCACACCAATGATTTGCGCGGTTAGAGCTTCTCGAACTGAATCTGCAATTTTTTGAGCTTGATGCGGATTTGTATTTTCTGCATGAATAACCAATATTCGAGTATCTGATTTTATATCTACTGAAATATGATCGCTCAGTTCTTCTGGAGTCATTTGAAGATGAAGTTCCTGAATTACTCTCTCTAAAACTGGTCTACTTTTTGCCAAGGCTGCGTAGTCATTAGTTAATTGTGTCCCTGCATTAATATCATTATACGTTGGACTCTGTGCTTCTGTCGTTTTAGGAATAACATAGATACTGGTTGTTGAAGTATACTCGGGTGTAATCAGAAAAGCAGAAATTAAAAAAGCCAAGATGCCACCCGCAAGCGTAACCAACAAAATGACAAGCCAATGACTTAATAAGCTTTTCCCAAGATCTAAAAGATCAATTGTGGTTTCTCTACTGTTACTTTCGTTTTCGTTCACTTTCCCTTAAAACTTTCCTGAACTCATGATCACTTTCGCGATGTTCGCGTTAAACAGCGCGTCCGCTCTCTGTGTGCCGAACTTCTTCTCAATAAATTCATAGCATTCATCAAGAACCGGGGGCCGATAGGTTAAATCATGGGCATCCGATCCAATAAAGCTAATTAAGTTCTTTTTTAACGCCTTTAAGCAAAATTTTTTTACCTTTCTTCCTCGCTTCCCAAGAATACTGTCCGCGTTAAGCTGAAGAAGAACACCCGCTTGTGAAAGCTCTTCCAGTCTTTCCGGTTCTTCCACAATCGCATCATAACGCTCACAATGCGCAAGAATCGGTTTGTAGCCGTTCATTTGAACGGTCTGCAGGCTTCTCTGGATGATTTCAAATGGGTCTGAAGGGGAAAATTCGATCAGCAGATATTTTGACCCGGCGATCGTCCGGTATTGTCCGTCTTGAAGATAGGTGTCAAGTTTGGAAGAGTTTCCCACCTCTGACCCGAGAAAGATCACAAAAGCGGGATCGATTTCCTGCGCGATCCGTCTGGCCTGGTTGTAGGCTTTGACCACAGCATCGTCACTCGGCCAAAAGCCGCGCCGTTTGTATTTGTGAGGTGTTGCCACCATCGCGACTGTTCCGTGTTCCCAGGCTTGTCCAAGCATGGCGCGTGTGGTTTCCTCATCCGGAGCCCCGTCGTCAATGCCTGGTAAGATATGGCAGTGCATGTCGATAATTTCCATAGTTTTTCTCTAAATGTTCATATTTGCGTATGCAAAAGCTGTGTGAATTTAAAATGATTGCAAAATATGTTTTTTCGTCTGTATAAAATCAAGACTAAATATAATCTCATCATATTTTATACTCTATTTTATGTAAAATAAAGGTTTGTCTCAGCTGTTTTCCTTTACAATTTCTACAATTTTTATTGGGTATTTCAGTTTTGTTTTGCGTTTTAGATTAAACAAAAAGAAGAGCCTCTGCTTTTCGAAAGAAACCTCTGTCTTTCGGATCATTTGGCACCTCCCGGGTCGTCACAAGCATGACTCTTCTTAATCTTTATCCGCGGATATTCTTGTTTTTTCCGCAGCACTTTTTATATTTTTTTCCGGAACCGCATGGACACGGATCGTTTCTTCCAATTTTTTCCACATGCACTGTCTTCGAGTCTTTGTACGCGCGGGTCAAATCATGTCTCTTTTCTTCCGAGAGCACGCCGTCCCATTGCGGCAGCGTGTAAAGCCACTCCGCAGGTACCTTGAGCATGTTGGTGTAGAGCTTCTCAAAATTGATATCAAGCTTTACCGGAGTCTCAAGTGTCAGCTCGTTTAAATCCCCCAGATCTTCATTCAGCGATTCAGAAATTCCGTCAATGAAACCGAGGATTTTAATGTTGTCAAGTCCGAACTCATCTCTTAGGGATTCAACCGTTCCTTCCACAACCTGGCGGTTGTCCCCGAGTATCTTTTCATAGACATGCATCTCTGCTTCGCAGAAATTATCCCAGTATTTCTGCTGCTCGTACGGATCATTCGAATGCGCGGTAATATCATCGCGCCAGTCCTGATATAAACTCACGTAATTTCTCCTCTGTAAAATTGATTCATGCAATCAATATCTTATTTTAGCATAGTTTTCTGAAGGATTGAACGGGTCTCCGCTTACTTCAGTTGAAGCGGAATCCCGCTGATCGTTACGTAAACCTCATCCGCATAATCCGCAATCCGCTGATTGATTCTTCCCGCTATGTCTCTGAAGTAGTTTCCCATCATAAAACTCGGCACGATTCCGGATCCGATTTCATTGGTAACCATAACCGTGTTCTTATCCTTCAGGATAGTGATCAGTTCCTCCACCTGCATCGTGATTTCATGCTCCAGGCGGTTTACCGCATCAATTCCGCATAGGTCAAAATCAAGGCCTGAATCAAGCATCAGGTTTGACACCATGACAGTGATACAGTCGAACAGAATATTCTCTGACTTTTCAAAGACAGGATCCTTCAATAGTTCACGAAAGTTCTTGTACCTTTCTATCGTCGTCCATTCCTTCGGTCTTGAGGCCTGGTGCTTTTTGATCCGGTCCTTCATTCCTTCGTCAAACGGAATTCCCGTGGCGATATAAGCGGTGCTTCCATCCTTGTTTTTTGTCAATTTCTCGGCAAACCGGCTTTTACCACTTCTGGCTCCGCCCGTCACTACTGTCAACATTCCACACTCCAACTTAAAATATAAAAATCAGATATCCTGGCAGGTAAATTACCGCTGCAATAAACGCACAAAGGCAAAGTATAAGCACTTCGCTGAGCTCTGTCATCGCAAACACGCTTTCAACATGTCCGTAAGAAGGACTGATGATAGGATTCTCCGGGTCCTCCACTTTGCTGTTTCCAAAGGTTTTCAGGTGAAAAAGCCCGGCTACTGCATGCTGAAGTCTCGGCACTTGATTGCCGTCTTGTTTTTTTCTGAACAGCTGTCTTACACCGCTGTTTGCATCGTAACCAAGGATTCCGCCTGAGATCATCAGAAGAAACGCGCTGATCCGAACCGAAAAATAGCAGAGAATCCGATCGATCAGAACCGGAAAACGAAGAAATGGTTCCGTTTGATCCCCTCTCTCATCCGTGATGGCCATCATGCGGGTAACGGCATATAAAGCGCAAAGTGTCAGCGGATTGAAACAGGGTGCAGCCATGGATGTGATGATCCCGAACACCATATAGAGCAGCGGTGATAAGACGCCATCAACGGCTTGTTCTGTCGATACTTCGATCACTGCCCGGAGCATCCCGCTTCTCGTTCCTGTCTCCTTCTGCCTTTTTCTGATGTAGCCGGCGTATAATCTGGCTTTCCTCACACCTTCCTTTCGGTTTTCTTCCCCTCCCGACAGGATTCCTTCTCGGAGCGACTTCATGGACAAAAAAGAAGAGAGAAGAAAGGACAAAACCAGAATTCCTAACGGATAAAGAAGTGTTAGGAGCAGCCACTGAATGACGCAAAGGATCAAGCCGGAGAAAAAAACCAGCATCAACCAGATGATTGCGCCTTTTATCCGAAGTGCCTTTCCCCTGTTAAAACGATTTTTGAGGAAAAAAATCCACCGAACCGTGAAAGGGACAGGATGGAGGGATTTTCCAGGATTTCCCAGGAGCCAGTCAAAAATACATGCGGCGATAATCATAACCAGCCACAAAACGGGTGTGATCGGCTCATTATTCCATAAATCTACTGCCAGCATCTTTACCTCTCCTTCCCTTCAGACAATTCTATCACGGAAGAAAACGGGAAGGTCGGCTTAAAGAGTGGATCCGGTTACGAAAGCTCTTCAAACACTTCCCCGGCATCCAGTAAAAACAGACTGATCATCTCATCCGTATGAGCATCGGATAAAAACATGCCTTCAAACTGTGAGGGAGCCAGAAGATATCCTCTCTTTCTCATCTTCTGATGAAATAAAGCGTACCGCCGGGTATCGGACTGCTGAACCTCTTCAAGATTTTTTGGGACTTCGCTTCGAAAGAAGATCGTAAGCATGCCATTTTGGTGACTAACGCTGACGGGAATTCCGTTGTCCTTTCCTTTTTCCTCAATTCCCTGCTTGATCCTCTCTCCAAGCCTTTCAAGTTTTGGGTAGATTTCTTGATGCTCTTTAAGATAACCAATCAGATTAAGACCCATCTTCATGGCGACCGGATTGCCCGAGAGCGTCCCTGCCTGGTAAACAGGCCCCTGCGGTGCGAGAAGAGACATCACCTCTTCTCTTCCTCCGAAAGCACCGACCGGCATACCGCCCCCGATGATTTTCCCAAGTGTGGTGAGATCGGGCTGGATTCCTGTAACTTCCTGCATTCCGCCAAAAGCCGTTCTGAATCCCGTAATCACTTCATCGAAGATCAAAAGCGCGCCTTCGTTCCTGGTTAACTCCCTCAGGCCTTCAAGGAAACCGTCCTCAGGCGCAATCACACCCATGTTCCCGGCTACGGGCTCGACAATAACCGCAGCCACCTGATCCGGATAAGCTTGAAAGAGAGCTCGGACAGAGTTCAGGTCATTGTAGCGCGCGGTGAGCGTGTCTTTCGCCGCGCCTTTTGTAACACCCGCACTGGAAGGCGTGCCATAGGTCAAAGAACCCGACCCCGCATCCACCAAAAGGGCATCCGCATGGCCGTGATATCCGCCTGCAAACTTGATAATTTTATCTCTTCCTGTCGCTCCTCTTGCAAGCCGGATCGCTGACATGACGGCTTCTGTGCCGGAGTTGACAAACCGGATCTTTTCGATTGACGGGAATGCCTCCTCAACAGCTCTGGCTGTCATCGTCTCAAGTTTCGAGGGAAGGCCGAAGCTGGTTCCCTTCTTCAGGACTTCCTCAATCCCGTCAAGCTGCACATCCGAAGCGTGTCCCAGAATCATGGGGCCCCAGGATCCGATAAAGTCCATGTAAGCTTTTCCGTCTTCGTCATAGACATATGCGCCTTTGGCGTGTTCGGCAAAAACCGGCATCTCTCCTACTGCGTGGAAAGCACGGACAGGTGAATCCACACCGCCCGCCAAAACCTCCAGGGCCTGTTCGTAGCACGTTTCATTTCTGCTTCTTCCCATTACGCCTCCTGGTACGATTCAATCAGATGTTTTACGTCCTTAGCAAAATAAGTGATGATAAGATTGGCACCCGCTCTCTTGATGCAAACAAGGCTTTCAAATAAAACACGCTCGTCCATCAGTCCAAGGTCCACCGCGTTTCTTAGCATCGCGTATTCACCGGAAACCTGGTATGCGGCGAGGGGCATAACGGTCCGCTCCTTTGCCTTTGCCAGAATATCGAGATAAGCGGACGCAGGCTTTACCATGATGATATCCGCGCCCTCCTCCACATCAAGGTCGATCTCCCGAAGCGCCTCATCCGCGTTTGCAGGATCCATCTGATAGGACCTTCGGTCGCCAAAAGCAGGCGCGGAGCCCGCCGCATCCCGGAACGGGCCGTAAAAACTTGAGGCAAACTTCGCAGCGTAGCTCATAATTGGAACCGACTCGTAGCCGGCGGCATCCAGCGCTTTTCGTATTTCTTCAATTCGCCCGTCCATCATGTCTGACGGCGCGATCATGTCCACACCTGCTTTGGCCAGTGAAACAGAGATTCTCGAAAGCGTCGAAATGGTCCGCTTTCGGTCGATCTGACCGTCTGATTCAAAGAAACAGCAGTGCCCGTCCGATTTATATTCGCAAAGACAAACATCCGCAATCACGTACATTTCCGGCGCGCTGGCTTTGATGGCTTTTACCGCTCTCTGCACAATGCCTTCGTCACTGTAGGCAGAAGATGCATATCCGTCTTTATGGTCAGGCACACCAAATAAAATGACCGCCTTGACCCCACAGGCTGAAAGTTCCCTCATCTCATCAGCGAGCATATCGCAGGACAAATGATACTGTCCTTTCAAGCTCTCAATCTCTCGCTTAATCCCGGTCCCTTCCACCACAAATAGCGGATAAATCACATCATTCATCGTCAGAACCGTCTCTCTGACCAGACATCTGACCGCCCTGTTCTTTCTCAGCCTAGTCGGCAGCATCCGTTAACCTCTCTTCCACAGCCTGACACAGGCCGTCCAATGTATACAGGCAGGCTTCCCGCCCGACTTGAAACCCTTCTTCTCTCACCGCTTTGCTGGTCTCGGGTCCGATTGTAATCAGTTCAAGATTCTCGACCGCTTCCTGAAGCCCCGTCTCCTTCACGGCAGTGAGAAAAGCCTTTGCGCTTGAAGCGGACATCAATGTAACCGCATCGATTCTCTCTTCTCTGATCAGCGCTTCATAGTCTGAAAAGCCAGTCATATCCGGAACACTTTCATAGACACGGATCTCATCCACCGAGCAGATTTCTTCAATTCTTTCCCTGAGGAAAGCTCTTGCTCCTTCCGCGCGCGGAAGGAGTACTCTCGAATTCTTCGAGAGAAGAGGTTCCAGTTCCTGAAAAAGCCCCTCAGCGTTGTTAGATTCTGCCACAATATCCGCACAGATCCCGTAGTCCTGAAGCGCTTTTTCTGTGCCAGGCCCGATGACAGAGATCTGAAGTCCCGAAAGCTTCCTCGCATCCATCCCTTCTTTAAAGAGCTCTTCAAAAAAAAGGGAAACACCTGTGGCACTGGTAAAGACAAGATCTGTATAGGTGCTGATGCGTTTAAAAGATTCTCGAAGTTCATGAATTCCTTCTGGAAGCGGCACTGTCTCAATTGAAGGACACTCCAGTACTTCCGCTCCCTTTCCCGTGAGCCGCTCTGAAAGGATCTCATTCTTTCCCTTCTCGCGGGTAACCAGGATGCGCTTACCTAAAAGGGTGGCATTTTCCTGCTCCTCCCTGAACGGAACGGCATGACGGACTACGCCGCCGATCACAATCAGGGAAGGTGCCTTGATTCCTTCTGCCTGTTCGGCGATGCTGCCGAGTGTTCCGAAAACTGTCTTCTGTTCCGGCATGGAGGCTGCATGGATCACCGCGGCCGGTGTGTTCGGATCTTTTCCTGCCCTGATCAGAGACGTGGTGATGTGGCGGATATTACGCATGCCCATCAGAAAGATAAGCGCGCCTTTAAAGGTGGCAAGATTCTTCCAGTCAATCTCCTTTGATTCGTCTTTCGGCTGGCCTGTAATCACGGCAAAAGCATGGTCTTCATCGCGATGTGTTACGGGTATTCCCGCCGAGAGCAAACCTCCAAGTGCCGATGTAATGCCGGGAATGACCTCAAAAGGCACATCTTCTCCAATCAGCGCTTCGCATTCTTCGCCGCCGCGGCCGAATACAAACGGATCTCCGCCTTTCAGGCGGACCACCTGGTTTCCTTCTTTTGCAAGCTGAATCAGAATCGTGTTGATTTCATCCTGCTCCACAGGATGATGCCATCCGCGTTTGCCGACAAATATCCGCTCCGCGTTCGGCGCGTGGGCTAAAAGCCCGGGATTGACCAGCGCGTCATATACGACCGCATCGGCCTGCTCAAGCGCTTTTTTGCCGGCAAGCGTCAAATAGGCAAGATCTCCGCATCCGCCGCCGAGCAGTGTCACTTTTCCCGTACTCATTCGGATTTTTTCTCTTTTAGTCTTTCCTTCAATGCATCAGCCAGTGTTCGGGCAATCATCGTCGTTCGATCCGGAGGTCCGGCGAATTCGCCCGTGACGGTTACTCCGTCCTGGTCGCCGTACAGTCCGCTCATCACCGCAATCACCTCATCTTCCATCCTGAGGTAGGCGCCTGCCGGAATCGTGCAGTCTCCGCCCAGCAGTCTTAGAACTTCCCTCTCTGCATGCATGGCTTTTGTTGCTTCAAGATCGGCTAGCGGTCCAACAAGCGATCTGACCGCCTGGTCTCCTTCCCTGATCTCAACGCCAAGAATTCCCTGCCCGGCCGCCGGTACAAAATCTTTTGGAAGTTCAATCTCTTTTAGACCTTTCGACTCAAGATCAATGCCCAGGCGGTTTAGCCCCGCTTTTGCCAGGACAATGGCATCATAATCACCCTGAAGCAGTTTCTCGATCCGGGTGTCCACATTTCCGCGGATCGGTTTGATAACGGTCTTCTCTCCAATTTCCCGAAGCTGCGCAGCACGCCTTGGCGATCCGGTTCCAACCACTCTCTCCTCGGACAAAAAGGCATAAGGATTTTTATCTTTTACTTCCTTTTTAACGATCATCACATCCCTAGCATCCTCTCTCTTTGGAGGCGGGGCCAGCTCAAGCCCTTCAGGCAGCTCGGAAGGCAGGTCTTTCAGACTGTGAACTGCGAGATCAATCTCCCCGTCCAAAAGCGCCTTCTCAATTTCGCGGGTAAAGACACTCTGGCCAATCATCTTCACTTCATCCGTTTGATTCTCATCTCCCGAAGTCCGGATCACCACCGTTTCAAAGGCAACTTCCGGATTGGCTTTCTCAAGCCTTGTTTTGTATTCTTCCGTCTGCGCGAGCGCAAGCTTTGATCCCCGCGTGCCTATCCTGATTGTTTTTCCTGACATAAAGTCCTCTGCCTTTCCTTGAAGCTCTGAAAGCTCACTGGTCGAAAGCTCCGTAAGCGCCTCAATTTTCCTTGTTGAAACGCCTCTCTCTTTCATGGCGTCTCGAATAATATGTAGAGAATTCGCTTGGACGGATAATTCTCCAATATTAAGATCAATGAATTTTCTGATCTTTTTTGTTAGCGCTGGAACTCCGGTGGTCACACTGATGAGGACGCTGCCTTCTCTGCTTTCCCCCGGAAACTGAAAATCACCCTCTCCGCTCTCCGCACTGTTTGAGAGTATTCCAAACTTTCGGGCATCCTTTATGATTTTCTGATTCGTTAAACTATCTCCGGTTGCCGCCGTTACGATCTGCATCCCGTTAAGAACCCCGGGGCAGTAATCACTGACCAACCAGGATATTCCATTCTCCTCCAGTTTTTTTCTGGCCTGTAAAGAAAACGAGCGGGAGATCACAAGAACCTCAGCCCCGTAGCTTTGATACTTTATAGCTCTTCGCACTCCGACGTCGCCGGCTCCGATCACAACGACTTTTTTTCTGTTAAATTCCAGTACAATCGCCGCCTTCATTCCTCCCACTCTTTCTGCGATAGAAGCTGAATTACGGACAGTGCCTCTTTTTCTTCATCTTCTGAGAGATGATCCGCGCAATTCAGAGAATTTTTGACTAACGCTTTAAACCCCGACTTTATCCTTTTCTTAATCCGCTTCTTCTGAGAATCAGTCAGATCGTCCATCTGGTCGATCATGGCTTCCGTCTCCTCCATTTTGTGGTATACAGGAGTTGTGACTGCTGCTTTCAGCTCGTCCCGGTACATATGGTGGATATGGTCCATCATTTCCCGGGAAAGCTCCTCTGCTCTTGGTTCTAGACGTTCTTGGGCTTCTTCCACTCTCCGGTCCCCTTCCTTCAAAATCTTCTGATAATGATCCAGGGTATAAAGCCTGACTCCCTCCATCTTTCCAATTTCCGGGTCCACATCCCTTGGAAGAGCCAGATCGCAGACTAAAAGTTTTTTCTTTCTCTTCTTCATTTCCTCACGCCTGAGAACCAAGTGGGAGGCCGACGTGGCCGAAATGACCACATCAACGTCTTTTATCTTCTCGTAACGTTTTTCGTATGGAATTATTTCAAGACTGGGACAGATTGAAGTGAATAAGTCATGCGGACGTCCGGGAAGGGGACCGGAGAGTGGAANNAAATTTTTCCAAGCCCCGACTCTGCCAAATAACGAAGCGTCAACTTTCCAAAATTTCCAGCTCCAATGATTAATACATGGGAGGGTATTTCGGAATCTTTTAAAATTTCTTTTACGGCAGTCGCTGCAAGCGACCGCGGGACACCTTCAAGCTCCTGATCTTTTTTTGCCTGCTTTGCAAAATGGACGCCCTGCTGGACAACGTAGTTGATGACTTTTCCACATCCTCCAGCATTCTTTGAAAGATCCCACGCATCCCGAACCTGTCCGAGAATCTGGTCTTCTCCCTGGACCATGGAATCAAATCCTGATACGACCCAAAGAAAATGAAGGATCCCTTCTTCTGATTGTTTTGAATAAAGAAATTTTTCGCTTTCCGGGCACTTTTGATGATAGATTTTTTCAGCGCTTTTTATCGGGTTCTCTCCATAGAGGTAGATTTCACTCCGGTTGCAGGTTGAGAGAATTAGACTCTCAATTCCGTTTTCTCTCAATAGTTTTATAATTCTGGTAATTTCATTCTTTGTAAATGCGGCGTTTTCTCTTATGGAGGCAGGCGCATTCTTATGACTCATGCCAATGAGCGCAAAAGTCTTCAAGTTACTGATCCTCTGTTTTAATTGATGAATTAACTTCCATAAGTTCGATCCTGAAGATTGCGGAATCAGAAAAGAATCGGCTCAGCTGATCCAAGGCAAGATTTCGAGCTAGAACTGTAATCTCGCGACTTGGTTTCATAATCTCAGTATTTTGTCCCTTCAGGGCGCTTTCAATCGCGGAGCTGTCTTGATTCAGGAGAGCTAGGCATGATGCAAATACAGCATTCGTTCCAAGTGATATGTCATCTGTCTGAAAGATGCCTCCCGCAATCTGTAAAAGGCGAAAGAAATCTAATTTCAATACAATCTCTTCTGCTCCGGCGACCAGCGCTGTCTCAATGTTATCAAGAAGTGTTTCCTTAACAGAATCGCCTGCCAACTCAAATACCTTGGGCCCAGTCTCTTCAAAAAACAATCTGATTAAAATTCCTGAATCCGGATTTTTTCCTACACCTTTTCGAATCCTTCGGATCGATTCTATGATTTTATTTTCATCTGTACACCAAGAACACTCAAGCACTGGTCCTTTTTGATCTGGATTATAAGAGGCATCAGCCGTGATCAAGACTTTATTTTGTAGTTGAGAAGAAACCGAGGAATGAAGAGCTCCTGGAAGTGGATTCTCAAACTCTATTAACTTCCATTCCTCCTCTGCACCAGGAAGATTCTGAGGATCTAAATAGTCTCCAGTGGACAACATATAGACAGCCTCACAACTTAATGCTTCAATTATTGAGTTATTGTATTCGGTCATTCATTATCGGCTCCGTAACCTCTGGTGAGTTTTAATTTTTTAAAGAATCAAACTCATCTCTTTCTCACAAGACATTCTTTATAAATTATAAATAAGAATTTCATTAAGTCGCATATTTAATGATTAGATAATTCATGATAATTTTATCAAACTCCGTAGAATAGCTGTTTTTCAAGATCAAAAAAGAACGGTTCTATGATGAAAGTGG
>DLOL01000045.1:0-6198 GCA_002478485.1 Eubacteriaceae bacterium UBA7485
CTCTTCTTTAATTTCAGACATGACCGAGAAAGATTGGATAGCAAAAGCCAGAAAAGCTTATAAAAACACTTACGGTTATGAATTTCAGGGAGACAATCTTCTCATTGCAAGAATCAATTTGCTTCTGACTTTTGTTGAGAACTATGAGTGTCAGTTTGGAAAGAGACCGAATCAAAAGATTCTTGATGAGATAGCCGATATTATTTCCTGGAATATTTTCCAGATGGATGGGCTTAGTTACTGTGTTCCATTGGGTGAGCCAAAGCAGATACAGGAGCAGGTAAGTTTTCTAAGCATGTCTGAAATTAAAGAAGAGAGTCCTTTATGTACCTATAAAACGTGGACGAAAACTAAACAAACATCGTTCGTTAAGAATATAAGAGAAGAAGGTGTGAACATGGCTAAATTTGACTTTGTAATTGGAAATCCTCCTTATCAGATCCAAGATAACGGGAATGGATCTAGTTCAAAACCTATTTATCAAAATTTTGTATTAGAATCAGAAAAAATATGTAACGATACTACAGTTATGATCACTCCATCTCGATGGTTTAATGGGGGAAAAGGACTTGACTCATTTAGAAATAATATGCTAAATAGCGGAAAGTTAACCAGGATAGTAGATTACCAGAATGCAAAAGATTGTTTTCCAAATGTAAGTATCGGGGGAGGAGTAAATTATTTCGCTTGGAAAGCTAACAGAGATCCTCACGATACAGATTGTCTTATTACCAATATTATTAATGGAAATGCCAACACAGTTAATAGGTCCTTAACAGAATTTCCTCTTTTTGTTAGATATAATAAATCAGTTGAAATCATAAAAAAGGTTATGACATTAAATGAAAAAAGCATAGTAGATTTAATGAGCGCACGTAATCCATTTGGTTTACCTACCAATACAAAAGGTAAGACAAATATGGAAAAGGGTGATTTACATATCCTTTCTAGTAAAGGTGATTTTTACTTATCCAGGAATGCACTTTCAGAAAAAATAAATCCTGATTTTATATCAAATTATAAAGTTATGGTTAGTAGAGTTACATCTGAACATGCTGGTGAACCAGATAAAAGCGGTAAGTATAAAGTTATAGCAAAAATGCTAGTACTAGAACCTGATGAAGTTTGTACTGATTCGTATATTATTGGAGGACCAGTAAAAACAAAATTAGAAGCTTTAAATCTATATAAATATCTTTCTACTAAGTTTGTAAGATTTTTAATTCTCCAAACGCTTTCTTCTATAAATCTAAGTAGAGAGTCTTATCGTTTTGTTCCAACTCAAGATTTTACTGAAGAATGGACAGACCAAAAACTTTATGAAAAATATCAGTTATCTGAAGAAGAAATTAGCTTTATTGAAGATACAATAAAACCTTTAAATTAAGCATTATCAATAATGAGAAATACTATGAATAAAATTGTATTAACAACCTTAGAAAAATATGTCCCAATGATCTATGCATATACATCTCCTGGAGTAACATATCTAGATGGAATGACCAAGATCGGTTACACAGAACAGAATGTTATGGACCGGATTAAACAGCAGACCCATACTGCAGGGATTGAGCCGAAACTTGAATGGAAAGGGAATGCGATCTATGATGACGGCTCAGGTGAGCCCTTTACGGATCATGATTTTCACAACTATCTTTCCAAACTAAATTATCCAAGAAAACAAAAGACAGAATGGTTCAACATATCGGGAGAAGAATCTAAAAAACGTTTTCAAGAGTTTAGAGAGAACCATGGACGGATCGAAAAAACTTCAAACCTGGTTCCATACAAGCTTAGGGATGAGCAGGATAAAGCGGTTAAAAAGACGTTAGCTTATATAGACAACCATCCAGGCGGCGAGTTTTTATGGAATGCGAAACCAAGATTCGGGAAGACGCTTGCCGCATATGACTTGATTTTAGAGATGAAGGAAAAGATCGGAGAAGACGGAGAGCCGGAACCGAAGAATATTCTGATTGTGACGAACCGTCCCGCCACTTCCACATCCTGGTATAAAGACTATGAAAAGTTCCTTGGCCTTGAATCCGGATTTCGCTTTATCAGCGAAGACAGCAATATTAAACATGAAAAACTGGTATTAAGTCGAAAAGACTATAACAACTTGATTCTGGAAAAAGGTGAGTATCCGCCATATATTGAATTCATCTCTCTGCAAGACCTGAAAGGATCTAAGTACTTCGGAGGAACCCATGACAAGCTTGGTTACGTGAAAAACGTGGACTGGGATTTGGTCATCATCGATGAAGCCCACGAAGGAGTGGACACATTCAAGACAGATGTCGCGTTCAGCCAGATCAAAAGAGATTTTACGCTTCATCTGTCAGGCACCCCGTTTAAAGCGCTTGCTAGTAAACATTTTGAGAAAGACGCCATTTACAACTGGACTTATGCGGACGAGCAAAATAAGAAGAGGGAATTTCAGGAAAAAGCCGACCGGGAAGAAATTGCGAATCCTTATACGGATCTTCCGAAACTTAACATGTTCACGTACCGGATGAGCGATATCATTGCAGATGAAATTGATAAAGGGATGGAGCTAGAAGGGGAGACTGTCGAATACGCGTTTGATCTGAACGAGTTTTTCAAGACTAAAGAAAATGGAAAGTTTGAGCATGAAGAATCAGTCGACCGATTTTTAGACGCGCTGACTACTCAGAAAAAGTTTCCGTTTTCCACAGAAGAACTTCGAGATGAACTGAAACATACATTCTGGATCCTGGACCGCGTGGACAGCGCGAAAGCGTTAAAGAAGAAGCTGGATCAACACCCGGTTTTTCAAGATTATGAAGTGATTCTTGCGGCAGGGGACGGAAGGATCGATGAAAATGAGTCGGCTGAGAAATCCTATAAAAAAGTCACGGAAGCCATTAAAAAGCATGATAAAACCATAACGCTCTCCGTTGGTCAGCTGACAACCGGTGTAACCATTCCCGAATGGACCGGCGTTCTTATGCTTGCGAACGTGAAGAGCCCTAGTCTCTATATGCAGGCGGCTTTCAGAGCGCAGAATCCATTAAAATACACCAAAGACGGTGTCAATTACCGGAAAGAAAATGCGTATCTGTTTGATTTTGATCCTGCAAGAACCTTGCAGGTTTATGAACAGTTTGCGAATGATCTGATTCCGAAGACAAACGGCGGCGGAGGAACGGCTGCTGACCGGGAAGCGAACATCAAAGAGCTTCTCAACTTCTTTCCAGTTATCGGTGAAGATGAAAACGGTGAGATGATCGAGCTTGACGCGGAAAGCGTGCTCAGTATTCCGAGGAAAATCTACTCAGAAGAAGTAGTCAG
Source organism: Eubacteriaceae bacterium UBA7485 (assembly GCA_002478485.1). Classification (GTDB taxonomy): domain Bacteria; phylum Bacillota; class Clostridia; order Eubacteriales; family Eubacteriaceae; genus UBA7485. Next base: position 3,316 of record DLOL01000045.1, read on the forward strand.
AAGAGGATTCATGTCCGATTTCCTCTTTCAGAACATTACCAATGTTTTCCACGCGCCGAAAGAAATTATCGAAATCATCGGAAAGTTTGAGCCTCAGAAAGAACCGAAAGAAAAAATCAAGCTCCCGGATGATGAAACAAGAAAAAAATTCAATTTCGATGATGAGGGCCATCCCGTAGTGAACGAAACAGGAATTCTTTTAGAGTGCGAGAGCATTTTTGGTCCGAAGGTCTACGACGAGGTAAAAACTTCATATACCGATACCATCGAAAAGGAAATTCAAAAGCAAGAGGAAAAACCTAGAAAGAAAAATTATGAAGGTTTTAAATCAAATATTGTCGACGCATTTTCCGGTCCGCTTATGAATCAAACCAAAGAAGTCTTTAAAGGAGACATTCACGGAAAAGCGCAGGAAAAGAACCTTGAGAAAATTATCAAGGACAGTGTGGAAGGGCAAATAAACAAAATATTTGTTGATTACCAGGTTGAACATAACCAGGCCGTAAAGGATTCTGAAACCGAATATAAAGCGGCGAAGACAGAAGAAGAAAAAAAGCAGGTTGAAGAAGAAAGCCGTCAAAAGATTCAGGAAATTAACGAAAAACTAGAAGATCAGCTTGAAGAAAGACATGAAGAGATTATTGCAGAAGCTTCAAAAGAAGCGGTCAAACAGATTGAAACCGTCAAGCTTGTGAAAGAGCAGGATCAAATCGAGTCCGGAATTAAAGACCATCTGAGAGGTTTTTCGAGAACCATTCCGAGTTTTCTCATGGCTTACGGAGATGAGAACACCACGCTTGAGAGCTTTGACAAGATCGTTCCGGATGAGGTCTTCCAGGAAGTGACCGGCATCACACTAAACCAGTTCCGACTTCTTCGAGATGGCGGAGAAATTAAGGACGCGGATACAGGAGAGATTAAAGATTTCTACGGTCACCTGTTTGATGAAGTGGTGTTCAACGACGCAGTTAAGAATTTTCTTCATAAAAAAGAAGAACTCTCAGACTATTTTGATGAGAGTGCGAGTGAAGATATTTTCGACTTTATTCCACCTCAGAAGACCAACCAGATCTTCACGCCGAAGTGGGTGGTAAAGAAGATGGTGGACGAGCTTGAAGAGCAGAGTCCCGGATGCTTTGACGATCCGGAGAAGACGTTCCTCGACCCGTACATGAAATCCGGCCTTTATCCCGCGGAGATTATCAAGCGTCTTTATAGAAGCGAGAAGATGAAAGCGGCCTTCCCGGATGAGGAAGAGAGACTGAAACATATCATCGAAAATCAGGTCTACGGACTTGCACCGACCGAGATCATCTACGAGATCTCGAAAAACTTCATCCTGGGTTCTGAGAAGATGAAGAAGATTGAAAAGAACAACTTCAGAAAACTGGATGCGCTTCCGTATGTCAAAGAAGGTACGCTTAGCGAAGAACTTGACAAGCTTTTTCCTGAACGCGCAGAATAATTCAATAAAACTTTCTGATGTCCTCTGAAGATTCAGGGGGCATTTTTTAAAGAGAAATCCCCCGGTGAAGTGGAAAACCGGGGGACCGCTCTGCAGAACGGGACCGGACCGGAATCAGGGAAACCGGCCCGTGCTATGGGGTGTGATTATATAAGAGTCGTTTACTTCTGTTGTAGTCCCGTCCTGAAAGAACATCCATGAAGCGGCGGTGAAGAGAATGTATGGCGATTGTAGGACTGAAATCAGGAATTCCTTCCGCCATCCGCTCCATGTGAGTGAACATGAGATACAGGATCTCGTTTGTCCGTGCATGACCAAAGAATAAACTGAGATGCGTAGCTTATGCGCAAGTCATACGTTTTTAGGGGGCTTTGAAATGGTCTGTATCCCTTGTTCTGATTCTAATATATAGCATTGCGTTAAATTATTAAAGACTGTTTTTAAACATACATAATTGATAAAATAATAAGTATAAACCATGTTATAGGTAGACATAATAAACTAATTTGATTTCACCTATAAGAAAAAACACAACACAAAATCAAATTATCAACGAATATTGATTATAATGTCGTTTTTGGAAGAAACCGGGTTCCCGGATGGCCCCCGTGAAGGATCGTATAAAGATTGTCGGCTTTCTTTCCGTGTGTAATCACCGTCTCGATCCCGTTTGAAACCGCGAGTGAAGCGGCCTTGATCTTTGTCTTCATTCCGCCGGTTCCGCGCCTGGACCCGGCACTTCCGGCGAGACTGAGAAGATCCGAATCAATGGATTCAACTTCTCTTATGAGTTTGGCTTCGGGATAGAATCTTGGGTCTTTGTCGTAAAATCCCTCGATATCGGAGAGAATCACAAGTCTTGAAGCGCGGCAAAGCACCGCGACGACCGCCGAGAGCATATCATTATCCCCGAAGAGCCGCTCTTCAGACTCAATCTCCGTGTATGAGACCGAATCGTTTTCGTTTACAACCGGAAGAATACCGGTCTGGAGAAGGGTGTTGAATGTACGGGTGAGATTATCTTTTTTTTCCTCCTGGTGGATATCTTCTGCATTTAAAAGGATTTGCGCGATGGTCTGGTCATAGTCTCCGAAGAACTTATCATAGAGAAACATCATCCGGCTCTGCCCAACGGCGGCGGCTGCCTGCTTTTGGGAGATACTGAGTCCAAAGTCCTTCCATTTCAGCTTTCCGCGTCCAACCGCGATGGCGCCGGATGAGACTAAAATCACCTCATATCCCATGTTATGAATGTCGGATAGGACCCGGCAAAGATTGTCAAAAGCCCGGAGATCGACCTGCCCGAGCTCGTTTGTCAGCGTAGAAGTTCCGACTTTCACAACGATCCGGTTTTGATATAACCCCATCTCACACCTCGATAACGACCGCTTCATGTCCGGTATATGGAAGAAGCTTCT
>DLOL01000045.1:6404-7289 GCA_002478485.1 Eubacteriaceae bacterium UBA7485
AGAAGCTTCTTCCATATACCGGCTTGTCTCCTTTTGTGATAAACAGATAAAATTCCGTTTTCTGGCGGTTCGATAAAAACAAAGTCTTTACCATTTCCATTTGAAGTTTCTCATTCACCGCCCTGCAGTCTTCCATGGTGGCGGATGAGGAGGACTACGGATGCAGCGACGGCACCACCACCGGCTACATGAAGCTGAAAACGGCTGATATTCTAGAGAAGCTTCTTCCATATACCGGNNCCGCCCTGCAGTCTTCCATGGTAATCACTTCATCGGTGTCCACACGGGAAAAGGGAATTTCAAGCTGCTTAAGAACTTCATAGACCTTCTCTTGAAGAGGCGTCTTGCACTGTTCCGGCGCCTCATATTTGATTTCACTGACGTTGATCATGTTCTCCTCCTTGTCTTTAGCCTCTTCATTGTCCCACGGGGTCTTTCATCAGAAAAGCGAATGTTTCTCATTCTATTTATGATAAAATCGCATGGATAAGGAGGAAGGATGAACATTCAAAAGATCAAAGTCTTTGTTACCGCGGCGGACTGTCAAAGCTTTACGAAAGCGGCAGAAGTTCTCAACTACTCGCAGTCCGGCGTCAGCCGGATGGTCGCAGAGCTCGAGAAAGAATGGCGGGTAACCCTTCTCGAGCGGGGAAAAGGAGGTGTGAAGCTTACGTCCGACGGCGTGAAGCTTCTCCCGCACGCGAGACGGCTGATCACAGAAGCCGATAAACTTGAAATGGAAGTCGACGCAATCACCGGACTTGACACCGGCCTGATCCGGATCGGGACCATCTCGAGCGTTGCCACGCACTGGCTTCCGGAACTGATCGGCGCTTTTGAGAAAGATTACCCGAACATTGAGTTTGAGCTTTTACTCGGGGATTA
>DLOL01000045.1:7322-11574 GCA_002478485.1 Eubacteriaceae bacterium UBA7485
TACGGCTTCCCGCCGACGACCGGCTTGAGACGGTATTTCTCGACCAGGACCGGCTGATGGCGGTGATTCCTGAAAACCACAGGCTGAAAGACCTTGACGTCTTTCCTATCAAGGCCTTCTCGGACGAGCCGTTCATTCATCTCGAAAAAGGGGAGAATTCGGATGTGAAAAAGATCTTTGAATCGAGGGGGATGATGCCGGAAGCGAAGTTCACCACATGGGATGACTACGCGGTCATGTCGATGGTGGAGAGCGGGCTTGGCATCAGCGTGCTCCCGGAGCTGATATTAAAAAGATGTCCCTACCGGATTCTCACTAAGCCGCTGGACGTGCCGGCTTACCGGAATCTCGGCTTTGCGCTCAGGGATAAAAAAACCGCCTCCGTCGCGGTCAAGCGTCTGATGGCGTACCTGATTGAAAAATAAGAAAGCGGGAAGATCACTCTTCCCGCGCCCTTCTTTTCCTTGCGTGATTCCATTTGTAATAAGACGAGCGCCCGATTTTAAAAAGCGAGCACATCCAGAGGATGGACCAGCCCCTCTCGTCGTGATAGCGCCTGATGAGTTCGTACTTTTTCTGCTGCAGCGTCCGTTTGTCATTCAGGTAGGGAGACAGTGCCCCGATCAGCTCCTCTTCCTGTTCTTTCTTCAGCTGATCTTTCTGCTTCTGCTTTTCCTCGTAAATCTCCAGCTCCTCGGACGTCATCTCATCGGGTTTTTTGCGGATGCCCCTCTTGTCGATCAATCCATTCTCTCCGCGTTCCTGATACTTTTTCGTCCAGCTGTAGACCTGGTTGTAGGAAATGCCGAATCGGATGGCGGTCCCTTTATAGTCCAGGCCATGATCGAGGCAGTGTTTGACAACGTGAAGCCGCTCATCAAAGGAGAGTTTTTTCTTATCCGTCATGCTTTTACCTCTTTTTGGAAAAATAACAGAAGTAAACTTACTTATATTTTCATTTTAACCGAATAAGGTTGAAAATAACAGATGAAAATGCCAAAAAGGATTATCAATTTCATTCAGGTGTCTTATGAAAATCATGAATAAGCAGGCGGGGGTCTTATGCTTGAAGTAAACGTTTACGATCGAAAGATCCGCGAAAAATCCGCTTTTTTCAAGCTGGAATTGAAAGGCCTTAAAAGAATAAACATGCAAGAGAACGCATAAATATAAAAAAAACCGGCCGAAGCCGGTGATGTACTAAACAAAGTTCATGATCATACCCATGAAGAAGCCGAGAAAGCCGCCGAGATAGATAATCGCGCCAAGCTCCTTTTTCATGAGCTCGAGAAGCAGTCTTTCCATCTCCGCAGGAGAGTAGCTGTTGATCTGCTCCTCCACGAGCCGGTCCATGTGGATGGCTTTGAGCGCGCCGGGGAGATACTCTCTTACCGCGCTGTGGTAGGCTTTCAGGATAAAGGATTCAATCTTTGGAATCGACGCTTCATACCGGGCAGCAAGGTCTGAAATCTTCATGTCGAGCAGCTGATCGCCCTCGGACTTGAGCGCGCTGTAGACCAGCTGAAAGGCCTGTTTTTCAACCACGCTGTCGATGATGTTTACCAGGGGCTCTTTAAGCATGCCGCCGAGGGAGCCTGAGAGGTACTTGAGCATGCCCGACGACTCGTTGAGGCGCTCGTCGAGATTTTCAAGGATGAAGTTCACGCTCTGCTCGCCCAGATTCATGGTCACGGCTTTTTTGTAGATGTAGGCGGAAGAAGACTTTAAGACGTAGTCGAGGTTCTCTTCAAGATCCTTCTCATTAAAGTATCTTAAAAGCACATCCTTCACGGTCTCGTCGCTCTCGCGCGCGTGCATGAACATCACTTCGATGGACGAGGAGATTTTCCCGTCAATGTTCTCGTTGATCAGCCCTTTCTCGAGAATCTCCGCGTTGAAGAGCTCCTCGCTGACCACTTTCCCGACGGATGATGCGATTCTCGCCTGTTCTTTCGGGATGAGCCCCGGCGTGAACGGCAGCTGGTATTTTCCGATATAGACCGGGTGAAGCGGCCTGAAGAGCATGCGAATGGCAATGCCGTTGGTGATCAGGCCGATGATGGCCCCGAGAATCGGGCCTGCCCAAAAGCTGAGGGATGTAATATCTGTATTCATAAATTGATCTTTCCAGCTTCCCGGTTCGGGAAGACACTCTAGTATATCATCTCATCCGACACTTTCCGAAACACCTGCCCGTCAATGTTCAGGTACGTGGGGTTGAAAGGATCGATCGACAAAACAAAGGATTTTCCCGATTTGGGATCCGTGACCGTATACTCTCTCTCCGCGGTTCTTGTGATGACCGCATTCCCGTTTGTCTGGATCACGTCGGCGCTCTTGATGTATTTAAAGGTTCTCGCTGCAGGATCGATGTCAAACTGAGAGATCCCGTTGTTGTCCCAGGATCCTTTGAGAACCGCGTACTCGTCCGCGTGCTGGTCGGCCTGTTCAGCCTCCGCCTTCGCTTCCTCCACTGAGGCCCTCGCTTCGTCGGCGTTTGTCTTGTCCGCCTCGTCCCCGGTCAGGTCGTAGATCTTCTCAAACATCAAAAGCGCGGTGTTGTAGTCATTCTGCTTCAGCGCAGCCTCCGCTTTGAGCCGGTAAGCGTCGTCGTTTTCCGGCTCCATCGCAATGGCTTTGTCCGCCTCCTCGTACACACTTTGGTAGTCCTGGCGGTCCAGTGCGCTCTGCATGGCTGTANNCCGCCGGTATTCGTTGTCCGGATGCTGCCGGAAGACAAAATAGCCGGTGAAGGCGAGCACGGCCAGCGCGAGAACCACCAGAAGGATGATTCCCGTCCGTTTCGTTTTCATTTTTCCTCCTCAATATCAACGGCTCTTGCCGTACCTAGCTATTCTACTATTGAAAGACCGGATCGGGCAAAAAAAACGGAAAACGGACGGTTTTAAAAAAAGGTGGACAGATAAAATGAAATGTTTAAAAATCCGTCCTCTTTTCTTGAAAAACAGAAAAGTTTTTTTTATAATGAAAAAACGAAGCGTTGACGAGAGACATGATGAACCCGCCATCAGAGATGAAAGCCGCGGCTGAAAGCTTTCAAACAGGGAACATTACCACTCTCCGAGCCGGCCGTCCAATGCGGCACGGGCGCGGCACGAGAGACCGCAGACAAGCGGGCGGAAGGGAATCCTTTCGTCAAGCCGGGTGGAACCGCGCATGAACATTGATTTTGCGTCCCGGTATCCTTGATCAAGGATACCGGGACTTTTTTATTTACAGGAGAGAATATGAACATCACGTTAAAAGACGGATCCGTCAGAGAATTTGAGAACGGCATGACCGTGCTTGAAATCGCGGAGGCCCTCTCGAAGGGCCTTGCAAAGAACACCTACGCGGGAAGACTCAACGGGGAAGTGGTCGACATCCGCACACCGGTGGAAGGGGACAGCGAGCTTGAGCTTCTCGGCTTTGACGACGAAGACGGAAGAAAGGCGTTCCGCCACTCCGCCTCCCACCTGATGGCCCAGGCCCTGAAGCGCGTCTACCCCGAAGCGCAGCTCACCATCGGACCTGCCGTGGACAACGGTTTTTACTACGACATCGATCTGGACCACAAACTCACGCCGGACGACTTCGAGAAGATCGAGGCGGAGATGAAAANNCCGCCGATCGAGAGATGGGTCTCCTCCAAGGAAGACGCGCTCAAATGGGCGGAAGAAAACAACGAGCCTTACAAGACCGAACTCATCGAAAACCTGCCGGAGGACGAAACCATCTCCTTTTACGGACAGGGCGAATGGGCGGACCTGTGCGCAGGCCCCCACATCCAGTCGCCAAGCCAGATTAAGGCCTTCAAGCTCACAAGCCTTGCAGGCGCTTACTGGCACGCCGACGCGAACAACAAGATGCTCCAGAGAGTCTACGGCACCGCCTTCCCGAAGAAGTCCCAGCTTGACGAGTACCTCAACCGGATGGAAGAGGCCAAGAAGAGAGACCACAGAAAGCTCGGAAAAGAGCTTGACCTGTTCTCGATGCATGAAGAGGGGCCGGGCTTCCCGTTCTTCCATCCCAAGGGCATGGTCATCCGGAACGAGCTTGAAAATTTCTGGAGAGAAGAGCACCAGAAGGCCGGATACTCCGAAATCAAGACCCCGATGATCCTCAACGCGGACCTGTGGCGCCGCTCGGGCCACTGGGGCCACTACAAGGACAACATGTACTTCACCGAGATTGACGGGGACGAGTACGCGATCAAGCCGATGAACTGCCCGGGCGGCATCCTGGTCTACCA
>DLOL01000045.1:11590-11944 GCA_002478485.1 Eubacteriaceae bacterium UBA7485
GGGGGAACTGGGGCATGTCCACCGCCACGAGCTTCACGGGGCGCTCCACGGCCTGATGCGCGTGAGAACCTTCACGCAGGATGACGCGCACATCTTCATGACGGAAGACCAGATCAAGGATGAAGTCATCGGCGTCATCGACCTTGCCAACAAGTTCTACGACCTCTTCGGCTTCAAATACAACATCGAGCTTTCCACAAGGCCGGAAGACTCCATGGGAACGGAAGAGGAATGGGAGCACGCGACCGACGCGCTCAAGGAAGCGCTCGCGGCCAAGGGGATCGACTACCAGTTAAATCCCGGGGACGGCGCGTTCTACGGCCCGAAGATCGACTTTCACCTCGAAGACTCGAT
>DLOL01000045.1:11949-13962 GCA_002478485.1 Eubacteriaceae bacterium UBA7485
TCCAGCTTGACTTCCAGATGCCCGAACGCTTTGACCTGCACTATATCGGGGCGGACGGGGAGAAGCACCGCCCGGTCATGGTGCACCGGACCATCTACGGATCGATCGAGCGCTTCATGGGGATCCTCATCGAGCACTTCGCCGGAAAATTCCCGCTGTGGCTTGCGCCGGTGCAGGTCGAGCTCATCCCGGTGATGGAAAAGCATGCGGATTTCGCCTACGCGCTCAAGAAAGAGCTTGAAGAAGAAGGCGTGCGCGTGGAAATCGACGAGCGGGACGAGAAAATCGGCTACCGGATCCGGGAAGCGCAGATGCAGAAGGTGCCTTATATGATCGTCATCGGCGACAAGGAGGTGGAGGGAGGAGACTTCATGGTCCGAAACCGCGACACCGGAAAGCAGACATCCGTCTCAAAAGAGGCCCTGATTGACGAGCTCAAGCGCGAAATAAAGGAAAAGAGCAAGGAACTTTCCTTATAAAAAGTGTTGACATTTAATTTCCCGGCTGGTAAGATTAGAGAAGTGAAACAAAGCAGAAGTCCGCTTCTCACCTTGCGCTGGTCCTCCGGCCGGGTTTATATGCACGAATCAACAAGATTCTTTTTTTGATTGATCAATGCAGGCGGATTTTCGCCTGCATTTTTTTATTTTATTTCAGGCTTTAGCCTATTGGAGGTAAAACCCATAGCAAAAAAATTTCAACACGAAATCAACGGAGCGATTCGTGACCGGGAACTGAGAGTGATCGGGCCCGACGGCAAAATGCTCGGCGTCATGGTGAGGCGGGAAGCGCAGAGAATTGCGGACAAGGCGGGTCTTGACCTGGTCAAGGTTTCCCCGCACGCAAAGCCTCCGGTCTGCAAAATCCTTGACTACGGAAAATTCCGCTACGAGGAAATGCGAAAAGCCAAGGAAGCGAAAAAGAATCAGAAGACCGTTGTAATCAAGGAAGTCAGGATGTCCGTGCGCGTGGAAGAGCACGACTTTGCCGTCAAAGCCAAAAACTGCATCAAGTTCCTCGAGCAGGGGAACCGCGTCAAAGTTTCCGTCCGCTTTCGGGGACGTGAAATGGCCTATACCGACAGAGGCAAAAAAGTGCTTCTCGATTTCGCCGACCGCGTCAAGGATTACGGGACCATCGACAAGAACCCGAAACTTGAAGGCCGCAACATGAGCGTGTTCATCACGCCGAGAAAAGACATGCCCAAAAAGGCCGAGGCGAAGAAGGCGCAGGAGCCGAAGAGCGAAGAGAAGCCCAACCAAGAATAAGACAAAGAAAGAGAGTTTAGACGATGCCTAAGATGAAGACCCACAGAGGCGCTGCGAAACGCTTCAAAGTTAGAAAGTCCGGAAAGATCAAAAGAGCGAAGGCTTTCAAGAGCCATATCCTCAACAAGAAGAGCCCGAAGAGAAAAAGAAACTTAAGGAAGCAGACTTCTGCTGACAAGACCAACGTGAAGCAGATCAAGAGAATGTTAGGAGAATAAGCGATATGGCAAGAATTAAAAAAGGCGTTCACGCGAAAGCGAGACATAAAAAAGTATTAAAGCAGGCAAAGGGATACTACGGCGCAAAGTCCAAACTCTTCAGAAGCGCGAATGAAGCCGTGATGCGTGCACAGCGCTCCGCCTACAGAGGCCGCAAGGAAAAGAAGAGAGCCTTCAGAAGACTCTGGATCACCCGAATCAACGCGGGCGCAAGACAGTACGACTTAAGCTATTCCCAGTTCATGCACGGCCTGAAGCTTGCGAACATCGACATCGACAGAAAGATGCTCGCAGACCTCGCCATGAACGACAAGCCGGCTTTCGAAAAGCTGGTTGACGCGTCAAAGGCGCAGCTTGCAAAATAACTTGAGGGACAAGTTAATAATTCCATTTCGACCGCAGGGAGGCCCCTGCGGTTTTTTTTATGCCGTTTGGGCATATTTAACTTAATGCAGCGAGAAGTCCCCCACTTCTAAAGTGGGGGATGAATTGCGTCCCATCCATAGACAAACTTGAAAATGAAAATA
>DLOL01000086.1:0-568 GCA_002478485.1 Eubacteriaceae bacterium UBA7485
TACAGGGCGGGGAGGATGTCACGTGGTGTTTTTACACGAAATCATTTAGAAGACTCTTGTCGGTGGAAATTTTTAGAGCCGTTACTAAGAAAACTATTATCTAGTTCCGGCTGGTTTCTCAAGATCAGATTCCCTGCTTCCTATTCTCTTTGATCTTCTATGAGGAAGAGGGTATATCCTAAAGCAGTAGAGAAATTTAAAAAAGAGGACTTAATATGAATGTCTATGATTTTACAGTAGAAAACGCTCAGGGCAAGGAAGTTAAGCTTTCTGAATATAAAGGGGATGTCCTGATGATCGTCAACACCGCTACAGAATGCGGATTCACCCCGCAGTATGAAGAACTTGAAAAGCTCTATGAAAAGTATAAAGACCAGGGATTTGTTATTCTAGACTTCCCGTGCAACCAGTTTGGTCACCAGGCTCCGGGATCTGAAGAAGAAATTCACCAGTTCTGCTCAACTCGCTATGGTGTTACTTTCCCGCAAATGAAGAAAATTGAAGTCAACGGGAAGGATGAAATTCCTCTCTATAAATACCTGAAAGAACAGATGGAATTTAAGGGCTT
>DLOL01000086.1:633-813 GCA_002478485.1 Eubacteriaceae bacterium UBA7485
ATCAAGTGGAACTTCACAAAATTCTTAGTCAATCGGGAAGGAGAAGTTGTCGCACGTTTTGAACCGACCGCTCCGCTCGATAAAGTTGAAGTGATGATTCAGGATCTGCTGGAACAGAAGAAATAAAAAAGTCGCTTTTGCGACTTTTTTCTTGACAGATTCTATATAAAGGTATATACT
>DLOL01000086.1:936-9646 GCA_002478485.1 Eubacteriaceae bacterium UBA7485
GGGCTCATAACCCGGAGGTCGTAGGTTCAAATCCTGCCTCCGCAACCATTTTGAACAGTCAGGATACCTTTTGGTATCCTTTTTTTATGCGGCTAATCGAGAAGATTAGCCGCATTTTTGCTTCTCATCATCCGGCGGCAAGCTTGTTGGTTTGCTTCAGATATTTGGCCGGTATCGGGTAGTCAAGCTTCCATGTCACGTTCATGGGCTTCCCTCCTGTATGGGAGACATATTCCACCGGCCCCAGATATGTGTATGGCATTGCATTGCCACTGATCGGATCGTATTTGTGTTCTCGCACAAAGAGGAGAATCTGTGTTCCGGTTTCTCTCTGATGAACGTAGCGAAGGCCTGCTTTTGAGTGATCGGTAGTCGTGCTCTGACTTTGCCAGTGAAAAAGCTCACTGTTAATCGAGTAGTCCTCATACATGGTTGTTGGGGAATAGTCTTTATCTGACTTGTTTAAAGTAACGAAGAGAATTTCAATATTTTTATCCGGAAGCCATTTCACACCTTCTCTCACGCTGTTTGGATTCAGAAAGTCGAGGGCTGTGAGGATCTGGTCTCTGCTGTACGTACAGTGAAGATCAAGAGGACTTTCGAATCTAATGGGAACGGGCTGATCCTTAAAGTCAATCCGATCATAGTTATAGGAGAGAAGATCCATCACTTCTTTCATCATAACCGGGCTGTTTTGAAGATCGTGAAGGTTCTTCTTTACCATTGGGTCCTGCCAGTTTTCAACCCCTTGTCTGAAAATGGTAGCATAGAACATCTGCATCATGCGTCTTTCAAGATCAGACAGGGAAGTGACATCGATACTACCGATTCTGGGTAGTGTGTCCAGCAGAAAAGCAATCCACCGTCTTGAATTGACTGAACTGAATTTTAAAAGCGATTTTTCAATCAAGGTTTCAGCCGGCTCCTTAAAATCTTCCTGCACGCCTGCAGCTACGCTCAGTCTTGAAAAAGATCCCGCTTTGTAGAGTTGTTTTACACTGATACGGCTCTCGTTAAGAAAATTCTTCAAAGTGGGCTTAAGCTTGGTTTCATCTTCGAACGTTTCAATTCGGCTGATGATCCCTTTTCGATTTCCAATTGATTGACGGATATTCTTGAGAACATACTCTTGAGCTTTTCTCTCAAGCTGTACGTAGCATCCTTTCGGAAGGCCCGGAAAACCCTGGTCAATTTCCCGTTGAACATTCTTTTCTGGTTCGGTCAAAAGAGCGGAGAACTTCTCTTCAAAGTTGTATTTCTGATTGGCCTGCCCGATAAAGTCAAGGACGGTCAGACATTCTTTTCCTTCAGATAACCTCAGCCCCCGGCCCAGTTGCTGGAGAAACACGGTGAGTGATTCCGTTGGCCTTAGAAAGAGAACCGTGTTGACCTCCGGAATATCCACGCCTTCATTATAAAGATCAACCGTAAAAATCACGTGGATTTCTCCTCTGACCAGCATGTCTTTTACTTTTCTTCTCTCTTCATCGGAAGACTCGCCGGTGAGGGCCAGGGAAGGAATTCCCCTCTGGTTAAACTGATCTGCCATGAAATTAGCATGTTCAACGCTTACGCAAAATCCCAGCCCCTTCACATCATCAAGGTCGGTGACATATTTTCTAAGAGATCCCGCGATCATCTCCGCCCGCCTTTCGGCCACAGCTCCGCTCAGCGTGTAGACGTTGGAGAGGGTTTTTTTATCATATCCGCCTCTTTTCCAGGTCATCTGATCGAGATCCACCGTGTCGGTTACTCCAAAATATTGAAACGGGCTGAGCAGCTGGCGATCGATCGCCTCTGGAAGTCTGATTTCCGCTGCAATACGGTGATCGAAATATTTAAATACATCCTTTCCATCCATTCGTTCGGGCGTAGCCGTAAGTCCGAGCAGGAGCTTGAGCTCGTAATAAGATAAGAGCTTTTGATAGGTGGGCGCTGCCGCATGATGGAATTCGTCCACAACAATGTAGTCATAGTAGTCTTCAGGCGTAAAGGACGAGAAATTCTTGGAGTTAAAGGTTTGAATCGAAACAAATACGTGATCCAGACTTTGGGGAGCGTGGTTTCCAACATACAGGTCTCCGAAGTTTGGATCTTTCAGCACGGAGCGGAACGTTTTCAGACTTTGTTCCAGAATTTCTTCACGATGGGCGATAAACAGCAGGCGTCCCCGGGCATTCGGATTTTTTTCAATAAACCGCTTATAATCCAGTGCTGAGATTACGGTCTTTCCGGTCCCAGTTGCTGCGATAACCAGATTTTTATAATGTCCTCTGACCTCTCTCTCTGCTTCAAGACTGTCCAGAATTTCCTGTTGAAAGGTATAGGGGCGCACATCGAGTGTATAGGGATTTGATGCGGTTCCATGGTGTTTCTCTGCCTGAAGAGCCTGGGCCAGCCTTAAAGCATCTTCGCTTTTATAAGTTTCAAAATCCGGTGAATTCCAGTAGACGTCAAAGGTGGCGTCGATCTTATCCATCGTATCGGGAAGATCTTTTCGTGTCATCTTCACATTCCATTCAAGACCGCTTGATACAGCAGCGCCCGAAAGATTTGAGGAACCGACATACGCGGTGCTGAAACCCGTGTCTCTATGGAATATGTATGACTTTGCATGAAGACGGGTCGATTTGGTATTGTAGCTGATCTTGATCTGAGTGTTCTTAAGTTTGCTGAGCTCTTCGACAGCTTTTAGATCGGTTGCTCCCATATACGAAGTGGTAATGATGCGAAGACGCCCGCCATTATCGGTGAACGTTTTAAGTTCATCGATAATCAGGCGAAGGCCGCTCCATTTAATAAAGGAGACGAGCATGTCCACGCGGTTTGACGAGAGGATTTCTTTTTTGAGTTCGGAATAGAGCTGCGGCTCATTGACTGCTCCTGTGAAAAGCGAGCTCTCAACCAGGGAAGTTTCAGGACGGGGCAGGGACGTGCCAGGAAGAATTCCTCCTCCACCGGAGATAGAGAGAAGTTTTTCAGGGTTGTCCAAAACGGAGAAAGACTCGAATTCCGGATTTTTAGTCTTACTCTGTATCGTGGATATAATCCGGTTTGTCAGATCCACCTGACACTTCACATTTTTCTTCTTCTGATTGACTTCACTCAGCCCCTGCTTGATGATGGGTTCAAGGTATCCGGTTAACACCCGAGGAGCTTCGTCTTTTTCAATTGCTTGGGTCTTCGCCTCTTTTCCGCTTTCAGTAATTTCTTCGTCCAGCGCTTGGCTGACCACCTGTTCGTAAATGCCGTCCTTAAGCATGGCTTTTTCTTTTCCTTTTTAAAATAGTAGGTTATCTTATTGTATCATGCTGCTGCATGCGAAAAGTATAAGATAAAGAATCGGCTGATGCAGCATATAGATGAGCAGAGAGTGCCGCCCAATCCATAAAAGCCAGGGGATCTTACCGACGCGAAGAAAAGAAAGTGTGTTCTTCTCTTTTAGATACAGACAGAAAAAGAATCCCGTCAGAAACAAACAGATCCAGGGAAGAACAGGAAAATAATCTGAAGAGATAAAACCTGCCACTGGAAATCCCACATAGGTGGTCCATAGATTTCGATAGAGACTGCGTGGAAGGTGTATGACAGTAAAACCAAAGTTCAGTATCCCGCGGGTGATTTTCTTCGTGATCAGAAAAAGGATAAAGCTAATAAGGGACATGAGAAGAGAGGGCATTTTTTTGAGCCACGGTTCAAGCAAACCGGTGAAAAACATTGAACTTCCTAAAAAAGTAAGGACACCGAAAAGAATCGGTTCCTGGGGCATGAAAATCACTGTAACCAAGCTGACTACTGCTCCGCAGAGAAAGACGATCGCACCCCGTTTTACCGGGGGATGCCCCAGGGGAAGAACGAAACCGGATAATAAGATAAAACTCCAACAGATTGACTGCTGCCAGATATATCCAGGGGTTTGCGTATACCAGGGAATATTAATCCCAAAAAGATAGACAAGATCCCAAAGCGCATGATAAAGAATCATGCTGATCAGGGTAAGACCTCGAAGCAGGTCGGGAAGCGGATATCTGGTTTGGACTTTGCTCATTTTTAGCCTCCTGTTTGACTTCTTAAGCGTATCTTATAAAATAAGAAGAAGGATAATTCAAGCTTTTGATTTTTCTTGATTAAAGAAAATCATCAATATTAATGGTGTGGTGACATGTCCGATTCAAACATTACAAAAAAAGCGCTTGCACAGGCCTTGAAAGATCTGATGAATGAAAAGCCCTTCTCAAAAATCTCAGTAGGGAATATCTGCGCTCTGTATAACATGAACAGGAAGAGCTTTTACTATCATTTTAAAGATAAATATGATCTGTTGAACTGGATATTCTACACGGAATTTGTCGAGATCCTGAGGGATGAGAAGAGCGCGGACGGATGGGATGTGCTGGAGAGAATCTGCACCTATTTTTATGAAAACCGGCCATTCTATCAAAAGGCTTTTAAAATAGGGGGGCAGGATTCATTTCGGGATTATCTGAAAGAATTTATTCATATTTTTCTAACCGCCTACTTCCCTCAGGAAGAACAGACTAAGGATCCGGAGTTTTTTAATGAGCTTTTAGACGAACTTCTCATTATTGCCATTGAAAAGTGGCTGGATCACCAGGACTGGGAGCCGGAAGATTTTGTCAGGCAGTTCAGACATTTTCTTTATTATACTTCCTCGCGATTTGTGGATTTGAACGCTGAAGACGAAGAGGGGGCCGACAGCGGTGATTCAGGTTTGACGACAACTATTTTCGAGAGACTAAAATAAGCCGTGGAATTCACTTTCCACGGCTTATTACGTTAGGGGTGTCTCTAAAATTTTAAGAAAGGGTTCTTCGCCGAAATGCCTGATGCATTCGCCTTTTTCATTAATGTAAACAGTCGATTCTCCACCTTTCAGCCAGTTTCCAACATACGAAGCATCCCCCGGCACGTCAAACAGAATAAAAGGGTGGACTTGTTCGAGCCTGGAGCGCGAGACTTTCTCATGAAGTTTCTTTTTCTTCTCTTCCGTCAAGCTCGCATCAGGGATAAGAAGACAGAAAAGAAATCCACCTTCCATAATCGGCGTAATCCAATCAAATTTTTCAATCTCTTCGGAAGTATCTTCGCCAAAATGCCTATGAACACTGTAGAGGATCTTCTTTTTTCGAAGTTTAGCAAATAAAGGCAGCAGCATTTCATTCTCTTCCGTACTTCCTGTTTCAATGGATACAAGGACGTTGCTCGCTTTGTCGAGAAGAGAGATGACTTCGGGGGTGAGGTCTTCTGGCTTTAAAAGAATTAAAAATGAGGCTTTCTTAAACTTTTTGGCCAAAGAGAGAATCTTTTTCATATCGGGATGATTAAAATCCATGAAATAAAAGTGGGTCCCTCTCTTAATCAGAAAGTCAATCGTGCGGGTGTAGAATTCTTCATCGAATTCAATAACACTGTCCTCTTCCTGATAAAAATAGGTCATCCAGGGCAAAAGAAAACCAAGCTGCGCTTCGTAACCTTTCGCGCGGGAAACGCCTTTAATCAGACCTTCATATCCGATGTTAATACCAAAGTCCATGATATTCTCTTCTTTTCCAAATGCGACAGCATTTTCAAGAAGGCTGTAGTATCCGCTTTCTTCGTTTTCCAGCATATAGGAGCAGACATTAAAAAATTCTTTTTGTTTACTTTCTCTGGCATATTCCTGACCAAACTCAACGAGTGTCCGAAGACTTCTGTGAGGATCAGTTTTTAGATTCTTTATGCTTTTTTTTATTAAAGACTCAATCAAGAGCCGGCTCAAATCAATTTGATCTTTATGGGTTTTTTTGGTCATGGTCTCACTCAATCTTAGTTTGTTTCAAAAGTACCATATCAAACATATTTAAAATTGGACAAAATTCCATAAATGTCCTAAAATTGCTCATTCAACTGAATTTGTTACTTTTTGAAACAAATCCCTTTTTTTGTCCCATGGTTTAATAAATTGAATTCCATTAGAATAATGCCTAACAAAGGTTTTAAATTCAATTTAATTAACGAAGGAGCATCTGAAAAAATGGCAGAAGAATACAAAAAGACAACTGGTGAAAAACTCGCCAGCTTTGCGGCCAAGCAGATCTTAAATACTATCGATATTGAAGACGAAGATCCGGACAAAGCGTTTGGAAAGCTTTTAAAGTGGGCGCATCGTGTTGACGATGGAACCACAAAAGGCCAGATCGCGGCATTCGATAAGATTTATGAAGATCCAGATTCCAACTGGTATCAGCTGATCAGAAATGTCTGGAGAGATGTAGATCCGGAAATTAGAAAAACCTTCTTTGAGAATTTCATGGTCAATACAACCATGATCGGTTGTAGAAGACAGGAAAAAGCAAGACAGAAATACCAGTGCAATATCCCATGGGCCATCCTCATGGATCCGACTTCTGCATGCAACCTCCACTGCACCGGTTGCTGGGCAGCAGAGTACGGAAACAGATTGAATATGGATTTTGATACCCTGGATTCGATCATCACGCAGGGTAAAGCGGTCGGAACATTTATGTATATTTATTCGGGCGGCGAACCACTGGTCAGAAAGAAAGACATCATTAAGCTGTGTGAAAAGCATCCTGATTGCTTCTTCCTCTCCTTCACAAATGGAACACTCATCGACGAAGAATTCGCAGATGAAATGCTTCGTGTAAAGAACTTTATTCCGGCCATCTCCGTTGAAGGATTTGAAGATGAAACAGACTTCAGAAGAGGTGAAGGAACCTACCAGGCTGTCATCAAAGCGATGGATATCTTAAAGAAAAAGAGACTTCCATTTGGGATTTCATGCTGCTACACCTCGAAAAATATCGATGTGATCGGATCAGAAGAGTATTTTGATGAAATGATCGAACGCGGTGCGAAATTCATGTGGCTCTTCACTTACATGCCAGTCGGTGTAGACGCAGTTTCGGAACTCATGGCTACTGCCTCACAACGTGAAACCATGTACCATAGAGTCAGAGAATTCAGAAAGACCAAACCGATCTTTACTATGGATTTCTGGAATGATGGTGAATATGTGCACGGATGCATCGCAGGAGGAAGAAACTACCTGCACATCAATGCAAACGGGGATATTGAACCTTGCGCGTTCATTCACTATTCAGATTCCAATATTCACGAAAAGACCCTGATTGAAGCTTATCAGAGCCCACTTTTCATGGCCTACAGAGAAAACCAGCCGTTCAGTGACAACTATTTAAGACCGTGCCCGCTTCTCGATAACGAAGGTGCGCTGGCAAAAATGGTTGACGAATCAGGTGCGAAATCCACAGACCTTGAACATCCGGAAGATGTACATGATCTCACAGCCAAGTGCTCATTAGCAGCAAGAAGATGGAAGCCGGTTGCAGACCGCTTATGGGAAGTTTCCCATCCGTCAACAGAAGAAGAGGAAGATGAATTAGACGCTTAATTTATCTTCTGCGTCATAAGACAAAGAGCCGAACTCCTGTTTTTAAGGGTTCGGCTCTTTTGCATTTTTTGATCGGTTTTTTGTGTCTTGAGATTCAACGAAACCGTCTGGTGCAACAGGTGATTCAAAGTTTGATTTGATTTCTTCTGTTATTCCTCGAAGAAGGGAATACCTGCATTCGGTATAATCCTTCCATTCGCAACATGCAGTCAAAATATATTTGATGGAATCGTTCTTGATTTCGTCAACCACAACCTCAGGGGCAGGAGTATCCAGTGTGAAAGGATCGTCCAATGCCAGTTTCGCAACCTTGCTTTCAATCCGTGTGATGTCCACATCAAGGCCGGCATGAAAGTCAAGACGAATTACCTCATAACTTTCTTTGGAAAAATTCGTGACAATGGAGCCTGTAAGCTTGGAGTTTGGAACAATCACATCCCGATTATCTCGAGTAACGATGACCGTATACATCAGTTCGATACTTTTAACGATCCCGTGATGGCTTTTTACCCGGACAAAATCACCGATTTCAAAAGGCTTTGTGAGTAGAATCTGAAGGCCACTGGCCACATTGGCCATATTATCTTTAATTGCAAGCGTGACGCCAAGCCCGAGTGCGGAAAAGATGCTAACCACGCTTCCGATTTTAAAGCCGAACTGGTCAAGCGCTAAAATAATTCCCATTGTAATAATCGCAATATTGGCCAGAGATCCGATAAATGTAAGAACGCCTTTGTCGATAGAACTTTTGGAAAGCTTCATGATCGAGCGCTTTACAAAGGGTCCGAGAAAAACGGCCACGGCAATTTCAATCAAAGACCAGATTAGCTTTGTGATCAGCTCCGTGTTGCTCAAAAATTCATGTATCATTCGTCAATATCCAGTACTTATAAAAGATTGTCTTTAGCCTTTTGAAGCAGATGCATGGTTCTTCCAATCCCGTATAGGAAAATGGCAATGGAGATAAAATAGAAGAAGGTCCAGTTCAATTCTGTAAATATAGCCATCAAGAGAAAGCCAACCGCATAAACATATAAGATCGGTGACATTTTTCTGCACAGTTTCTTTATGTCAATATTCTTTCTTTCTTCAGGGGTGAGCATGACAAAAGCAGCCAGTAAGCTTTGACCCTTCCCTTTTGAGAAAATGAGGCCGCAGAACGTGAATAGAACGGCAAGCAAAAGGCTGACCGAAGTAAGACTCATATTCAGTATCCTTTCTAGAGATTGTATCAGTCGCTGATATGCATCGATTGTCTGACTCCTCTCCGGGGCAAGC
>DLOL01000062.1:0-1726 GCA_002478485.1 Eubacteriaceae bacterium UBA7485
CTCCGGACAGGTTTGTTAAATTTAATCATCACCGTGACAAACTTTCCAGTGAGGGAATATAATTAGCATGTCAGAACATTCTATGTTATACTGACTTGACTTAGGACAAAGGAGGATACATTAATGTATACTAAAGATACAAAAATCGGTGAAATCGCAGGGAATCCTGCAGCTGCAGCCGTTTTCGCAAAACACGGTCTTGGATGCCTCGGATGCATGCTCGCCAACTTTGAAACCATCGGACAGGGATGCGCGGCGCACGGACTTGATGTTGAAGCGATTTTAAAAGACTTAAACGCGCTTGAAAAGTAATGCCGGATCCATCGGAGGGACTCCCTCCGGTGGATTTTTTTTATTTCACGGGCCCGACATCGCTCCGGAAAACCAGCACCTGCGCGTGCGTATCCGGCACGGCTCCTTCCACTCTTTTCGTGATTTTCTCCGTCACCTCTTCAATCTCATCCACATTGAACGAGACGAGAACATTCAAAACGATAATCCTGCGCTTCTCTTCGTAGTTGAAGCCGCAAATCGCCTCGATCTCCTTCATGTCGAGAAGGCTTTTTTTGACTTTACCGTAAATGGATTCGTAGCGGGTGTCTTTGTTGTTGACCGCGCGAAGCGCGAGCGTAAGCTGAATGCCGGTCTTATCATACACCTCGATCTTCGCATCATTCATTGCGATAAACGCTTCCTCCACCTCGATGTCCGCCGGGATCTCAACATCCACCGTTCCCTTGACCTCCGTCGGTCCGTAGTTGGTGACCTCCAAATTGTACGCGCGAAGAATCGGCGGATGCGAGAGGAGAATCCGGTAAATCTCGGAGGCTGTCTCTTTGTTGGGGGAGGTGCCGATCAGCGCCATGGCCGCGTCCTTCAAGTCATCAAATCCCGACCAGATAATCAGTCCGGAAATTATCAGACCGATCCAGCCGTCCACGTCAAGCCTGAAGAGCTTTGCACACAAGGCCGCCACAATGGTCAGGCTTGACGAGAACGCGTCATTGAGCGCATCCGACCCCGATGCTTTCAGGGAGCCTGAATCATACGCGTCTCCGTTTCGCACATCCACCCGCCATAAGACGAGCTTCAGCGCAACTGTGGCGAGGATGACGACCATTTCAAGGTACGTCACATGGGCAAGCGCCGGGTGAAGGATGCGGAGCACGGAAGTTTTCAAGAGCTCATACCCTGCGATAAGAATAATCAGACTGATGATCAGAGTACTGAGATATTCAATCCGCCCAAACCCCTGGGGATTGGACTTGGTGGGCTTTCTCGCGGCAAGCCGGGTTCCAACGACCGTCACAATACCGCTGATAGCGTCGGTTGCGTTGTTGACTGCGTCGGAAAACACGGCGACGGAATGCGAAAGCGCGCCGATGATGAATTTTACAACCGCAAAGCACAAATTTGCGATGATGCTCAGCCATCCGGTCCGCATGATGACTTTCTCTCTTTTCTGGTAATACGCTTCCCTTTCCGAGGGAGTCATGGTGGATATCGGGTTTTTCATTGCTCTCCTCTCAAATGCCGTAGTCAATATCGACACTCACTTCAGCGCCCTTAATCTCTTCCTGTACAATTCCGGTGATCTTCTCAGACAGGGCGTCGCGGTCCGCATCGGGCTTGTTGATGCTGACGGCCACACTTACGCTGTCCTTTTCTCTGTCATAATAAAATGCGCTCACATCGATGATTTCCCCGGATGGCTGAGCATCATCGC
>DLOL01000062.1:1760-3677 GCA_002478485.1 Eubacteriaceae bacterium UBA7485
GGCACCCCGACGGTGAGGCTGATGTCGCAACGATCCAGCACAGTTTTTTTGGACCGTTTCACGGCTTTATAGATCTCGGATGCGGGCGTGTCCGAAGGAACCGTGACGTTCAGGGTGCCCGTCACCTCTCCCGATCCGTTGTCGTTGAGAATGAGGTTTCCCGCATGCGCGATCGGGGGGTTGGATTCAAAGATCTGATAGACTTCAGAGGCCAGCTCACTGCTGGGAGAAGCGGTGAGAATCACGCTTACGCCGCTTTTGAAGCAGGAAAGACCTGTTCTTAAAATGAGAAGCGCGAGGATGATGCTGACATATCCGTCAAGATTGATGTTAAAATACTTCACAAGAATGGCGGACAGGACGGTGAGGGCGGTTGAGAACTCGGAATAAAGCGCGTTCTTCCCCGAACTGATCAGTCCGCTTGAGTGGTACTGATTTCCGGTCCGCGTGTCGATGCGAAACAGGTACTGTTTTCCAAGGATCGTCATCAGAATGACAAGAATCTGGAGAAGGCTGACTTTGGCCGTTTCGGGATGCATGACTTCGCCCACCGCCTTTGTCAGCTGATTCCATCCCGTAATCAGGATGATGACCGCGGTCAGAATGGTGGCGACGTACTCCATCCTTCCGTATCCGTACGGATGTTTCTTGTCCGGCGGGCGGTTTGCCGAGCGGATTCCGAACACGGTCACCAGCGCGGAGAACGAGTCGGTGATTCCTTTGACGCCGTCTGTCCGAATTGGCGAGGATCCCGACACTGATCCAATGACAAGTTTGATGACGGCCATAAAAAATTCGATGAAAAAACTTAAAAGCCCGGCCTTTTGAATCTGGAGCATCCGCTCATGCCAGTACTGTGCCGCGTTTTTTCTTCCCCGCTGCAGCGCGTCCGCGTAAAGGCCGGCTCCGCCATCCTCCGAGGGGGGCTGACCATGCGTCTGATCCTTTGTATCTAAGGGCATTTTTTCCTCTTTTTCTAATATCCGGTCAGTTAAAGACTACCTAAATCAATCAAGATTAAAAGAACATTCCGAAAGACGCCGCCGGCGTCTTTAATGGTATATATGCTATTATTAAAGAAGCTAACACGATAGAGGAGGTTTGAGAATGGACGAAAAGATCAATGCATTTGCACTTCAATATTTCGATCTTTACCGCCGGGCTGACACAAAGCCTGAAGATCTGATGATCAATTTCGCCGATACCTTCCACGCGTTGGGATTCAAGCCTTCCTCCAGGATGGCTTGCGGCATCCCCATCGGCCCGTGGGTCAAAACAGAGGGGGATCTGATCGATGAGTTTCTCGCATCGGGTCTTGACTACCCTCAGGCGGTTGGAGATGAAATCTTCACGCGCTGGATTCATCTGACCAATTGGAAGACGCCTGAAAAGCTGCTCTCCCCGGAAAACCGCGCCTGGTTTCTCAGCGCTTTCCGCGCGCTCCACGCACTCTCCTCCGAGGAGACTTCCTGTCTCAAGCGCGTCCAGGGCGAGGGGTATTCTTTGAGGCTTACGACCGTTCCCCTGTACTATCCGGACCAGCCGCTTCCGGGCGAGGCGCTCGAGCAGGAGATCTACTTCTCATCCAGCGGAGACGCGTCGATTACCCTGAACCGGGCGGAGCGGAACGGAGAGGACACGGTGGAGTACCAGAACGGATTCATTGATCCTGAAGGCGCGCAGGTCCTGATCGATTTCTTTATCCAGTACTTCCAGAACTACGTGGATCATGATGCGTCAAAATCCGGATACTGGGAGATGGTCATCACCGACACCGAAGGCGTGCCCGTCTGCTTCTCAGGCCCTGTCGGCGAGGATTTCGAATATGACGGCTGCTCGCTCTCCGACATGATGCGAAGCATCTACGACCATCCGGATCTTCTCATCTTTGACGCGCCGCAGGATGAGCTTCTCTCC
>DLOL01000062.1:3795-3927 GCA_002478485.1 Eubacteriaceae bacterium UBA7485
GCGGGAGGCCGATCACGGCTCCATCCTGAATGAGTACGTGCGCAACAGCGAGGATATCGAATCGCTCCTGGACGAGCTTGCCTACCCCGCTTTTCTTCTAGAAGAGCCGGTCTCCTCCGGATGCAGCGGAGA
>DLOL01000049.1:0-5942 GCA_002478485.1 Eubacteriaceae bacterium UBA7485
AGACGGGATTCCCGTTACTTTGATTACGGACAACATGGCCGGCTTTATGATGAAGCAGGGAAAGATCGACAAGATCATTACGGGAGCGGACCGGATTGCGGCAAACGGAGACACCGCGAACAAGATCGGCACCTACTCCCTCTCCATCCTCGCAAAGTACCACAAAATCCCGATGTACATCGCAGCTCCCACCTCCACGATCGACATGCAGACGCCGGACGGCGCGCACATCCCGATTGAAGAGCGCGACCATGATGAAGTCTTCTCGTTCGGCGGCGTGAGAACCGCGCCGCACGGCATCGAGGCGGAAAATCCCGCCTTCGACGTGACCGACCACGAGAACATCACGGCGATCATCACCGAAAAAGGCGTGATCTTCCCGCCTTTTGAAGAGAACCTGAAAAAGATCATGAAAGACTGAAAATGAAAAGGAAGGCAGATCCCGCGGGACACTGCCTTCCTTTTTTCTGTTTGATGCATCACTTTTTTATGCCGGCAAAACAAAAGACTCCCGTCCGGCTTCGGACCTGGAGTCCTGACAAGGCGTCTTCTTAGAGGTTTCCATGGTAACCGTAGTTCTGGCCCGGACGCTGTCTTTGCGATCCGCTGGAAGGAGCGGACGGGCTGTACTCATCCCCGCTGTGTTCCGGGGTCTTTGACTGTCCGGACGAGCTGTTCGCAGTGCTGTTCTCCGCGCCTGCGCGCGTGAGCGTGATGTTGAATAAGTTCAGGTAGGACGGATCCATATCATCGATGGTCAGCTTGTCGTCTCCGTCCAGGGTGTAGCGGAATGTGATCGTCCGGTCATCCCCCTGAATGTCTCCTCCGTAGCCGAGGAAGTCGTTGATGGCCTGGTCTGTCTTGACCGTGATCTCGTCATCCGTGCTGCTGTAGCTCCCTCTCAGGTTCATCGATCCGATCTGGTAGGGTGCTTCCAGATAGATGGCCGCCTCACCGTTGTCCCGGAAGGTGACCTGGACCTGAGCCTTCACAAACGCGACTCTCACTTCGCCCGCCCAGGTTCCGATCAGCGGGTTGACCGGCTCTTCCGCGGCCGCCTCCTGCGAATCTCTGAAAACCTTGAAGAGGAGGTAGGAGCTGTAGATGAGCACGCCGATGAGCAGGACAGAGGCAATGATCAGGCCGTAGGGCCTTTTTTTCTTTTTGGGTCCGTGAGCGGTGTATCCGGACGCGCCTCCTTTGACGGGAGCCACCTCGAAGACAGGATCGTCCGCATCCCAGGCTCTTTCATCCGCTACCGGCTCACTTTCAAAAACATCTTCGAAATCATCTCTTTCGTCACGATTTCTTCTGTCTAACATGGCTTCTCCGTTCTAGGACCTTGCGGCCGAAAGAAATCAAGCCTATTATACTAGGATTAGTTATATTTTACTTTACAAGAAAAGCCGCGGCTTAGGGCGGTGCTCGTAAAACAGTAACCTGGGTTTTCTGGAACAGGCGTGGCTTTGGTCACGCCTGCTCCGCTTTCATCAGTTCATCCACGGGGATGAAGCCCACCAGGTCATACTCAACATGGATCCCCTGTTTCCGCTTGCCGCTGGACTTGTCGGGGGCCTCTACATAAACCGCCCTGACAAGCTCTCTGAGGGCGTAGGGCGTGAGTTCCGTGAGGGTGGTGTACCTCTTTACCCTCTGGATGAATTTCTCAAGGTTTTCAATCTGCTGTTCCTGTACTTTGATTTCCTCTTGCAGTTTCACGGCCTCCGCCTTCAAAGCGGCCTGCTCGTCCTCGTAGCTTCTGCTCATCATGGCAAAGCGTTCATCGCTCAGTTTGGAGTTGGCGTTGTCCTCGTAGATTTTGAGGAACAATCGGTCAAGTTCCCAGATCCGCTTCTCACATTGGTCAAGCCGCTTGCTCGATATACGGATGGCTTTCTCGCTCTGCAGCTGGAGCGTCCGCCCCATTTCCCGGCGGAAGTAAGACTCGTACTGGGTGACAATCGAAATGACTTCCCTCATGTGCTTCCAGACCATTCTCTCCAATGACACGGCACGGATGTAATGCCCGCTGCACTTGTCCTTGTTTATCCGATGTGTGGAGCAGATGAAGAAGTCCTGCCGCTTCTCAAAATTGTTGGCGGTCGAGTAGTAGAGCTTCTGCTTGCAGTCGGCGCAGTAGACCAGCCCGGAGAAGATACTGCTCTTGCCTGTTGCCGTCCGGCGGTGCCGCTGCTGCCGGATTTCCTGTACCTTCTCGTAGACCTCCTGGGAGATAATCGCCGGGTGGGTGTTGTAGAAAATTCTCCGATTCTCTGCCGGGTTCGGCCTCTGCTTTTTGTCCCAGATGGAATTGGAGTAGGTCTTGAAATTAACCGTTGCCCCGATGTACTCCATGCGCTCCAGAATGGAAACAACCGTACTCTCGTGCCAGCGGTACGGGTTCTCCGGCGAGGCGTGGGGCGTGTCGATTCCCTCCCGAATCTTGTAGGCGGTTGGACTCAAAACCTTGTCCGCTTCAAGCTGTGACGCGATCTGACTCGGCCCCCGTCCCTGCATACAGAGGTCGAAAATTCTTTTGACCACCCGCGCGGCTTCATCGTCCACAATCCACTCCTTCGGGTCGTCGGGATTCTTCTTGTACCCATAGGGAACATTGCTCGTCAGACGGTCGCCGCGCTCGCCCTTGGCCTTCTGTACAGCACGGATTTTACGGCTGGTATCGCGGGCATAAAACTCATTGAACCAGTTCCGGATTCCCGCAAAATCGTTGTCGATGCTGTTGGGGTCGATGGTGTCGTAGTTGTCATTGATGGCGATGAAGCGGACGCCATGCTCGGCAAAAGTGAAGTTGATGAACATACCCGCCATAGCGGAGTTCCGCGAGAACCTGCTGAGGTCTTTGACGATGATGGTCGATACCCGGTCCGCCTCCACTTCCGTCAGCAGCTTCTGGATGCCGGGACGGTTGAAGTCAGTTCCGGAGTACCCATCGTCAATGAAAAACGTGAGGTTCGTGAAGCGGTGCTCACGGGCATAGGCCTCAAGAATGCGCCTTTGATTTGTCACGGAATTGGACTCCCCGTCCAGGGAATCTTCTTGTGAAAGCCTGCAATAGAGCGCCGTGATTTTGTCGGTTGCCCTTAACATATTTTTATCCTCCTTCGGTTGGGCAACTGTCTGTACAGGATTGGAATTTGAGTTTATATCAAAAGAGGAATCATGTCTCATCCGTTTCCTCCGTGATACCTGTTTCATCATTGTCAGCCTGCTGCTCCATAATGCGCATCAGCTTTTTATGGAGGGGTTCGCTGCCTGTATAACTGCCGGTCACAGTAAATTCTGTGCCGCCGATTTCGTCCACGATTTTCACATCCGGCAGCCAGAACGCCGACAAATTCTTCACTACGATATTTCCTTTCTCGTCAAAATGAAAATCGTGCTTCGGCGCGTCGGCTGGGCGAGGCTCGACCTTGGCGTAAGGGTCGGGATTGGAAAAATAGTATTCGGGGATTCGGCTGCCATCCTCAGCAGACGGGCAATCTTCCTCCGCGTCAATCTCACCAAGTTCCTCATCGGTGAGTTCGAGAATTTCATCATCCTTATCTTTTTCGTCCATCGTATCCAGCCTCCTGTCGGGTCAATCATATCTTTTCATTTATCGTGGTTTCCTACTTGGCAAGCAGTGTCTGTGTGGCCACACAGACGCTTTTTGAGGAATTCGGCGTTGCCGCATTTCTCAAAAACTTGTTGGGGAAAGCCCCAAACCCCTGAACGATTTTTTCAAAATCGGCTGCGCTCCTTCGGTGCTTTTCGTCACGGAAGTTTTGCGAGGGACGCCAGAATTTTTCGGATGCCCTCATAGATTTCATCCTGGTTCTTTTTGATTTCCTCAAGGTCCGTTTCGTAAATTCCGCCGCCTTCATTAAGCCGCTTGGCAATCTGGTTTTCGCTCGTGGAGATGCGCTGCATTGTCGTAGTCAGTTCACGCAGCTCCGGCATATCGAGATTGATAACAAATCCGTCGATTGCCATTTTGCGGAGATAGGCGCTCAAATTTTCCGTGCCGATTTGCGCCATCTTCTGTTTTATCAAATCTAGTTCTTTGGCGTTTACGAAGAATTTCACCTGTATCGGACGCTGGCGGTTTCGGTTATCCGGCATGAAGTTACCTTTTTTCTGAGTGCCAAAATGGAAGCTATTTATATCTTTTTGATTGGGTGTCTAATCACGGTCCTCCATTTCTCTGGAGCAACTTTCCTGGCGTCAGACATATAGATCTCGTGATGAAGTCTATTCTCACAAAAATCATTTACATAGCCGTTCTGCGCTAAATATGTGTCCATGATGGCAACCGTCGCTGGTTCGTTGTCAAAAGGCCCCAGATGCATGATTTGAACGCACAATCCCTCGTCAATCGCTAAAAATTCCGCTGATGAACAGTCCAATTTCTTCTTTTTTGCCGCAGTTTCAACCGCCCATTGAAAATCTGCAATTGTAATAAAATCAGGCAGGCGAATAACGGAAATCCAGTTAAATTTAGATTTGTCGGAGTAGTCTGCGCCGCTTATGCCATCCTGCCACCAAAACCCTTCAAGCGGCGGCACGACATACTCAAAAAAGCCTTCAATTTTGTGATCTGTTTTATAACTCATCTTTAACGTATAAGACACAGCATACAGTACGCTAATTGCCTGTTGATATGCTCCGCCCTCCTCGTTTGGGTCCCCCTTACCTTTGACCGCAACATAATTTGCCGTTGGAACAATTACAATTTCCGGCTTATTTTTGGGCATATAAAATTCTCTGTATTCTTTCTTAAAATCAAACGCCATAACTACCTCCGTAAAATCTCGATTGTTTCATTTATTCTGTACGATTTTTATCCAGACAAGAATAATATTCCTAAACAGAAATTCATTTTAAAAATTCAAAGGCTTGTACTCAATGACAGCTTTGAGATACGCCTCCGGGTTGCTGTTCAGAATGAGGTCGGCATACGCCAGCGGGTCGTTGTAGATAAGATAGCCAAGCTCTGACCGCTGATACATATTTTTGGCGGCTTTATCTTCAACAGCGGTGCAGTTAATGGCAATCATGCCGCCATCGCTGAACTTCAACTCCACGCAGCCGCTGTCCATGTTGAACGCACAGGATAATAGGTTTTTCATCTGCCGTACCTCTGTTCTAAAACAGCAATGTGTAAACACGCTATTGTACATGGAGATAGGGCGGTTGTCAAGCGGTTTGCCGGAATTCGTCCCCTGCAAATTGTGACTTTTTTATGAACAAACAGAATCGGGCGGTTTTCAGAGCGCCACGCATACCGTTCATCGAAACGACAGCCAATCAAGTTTACGGTTTGACGAGTATTTTTGCGAAGAAGCAAATAGTCACGCTCATTGATATATGGTGTTCACCATAGAGTGATTCGCTCATTCGTAGCGATTTCGGCACAGAAACGGCAACTATTTCACCCTTTTCATTTCCCTTGCTGGCCCAGTCGTTTTTAAGGGGCTGTTTCAAGAAACGAACAGGCGGCATCCAGCCGNNCCGCCTGTCCGTTTTCCAATCCTGCCAGACAGATGCCGTTATTTGTAAGCCTCGATAGTTTACTGTCTTATGAGCACTCCGCTTTCCCGCGGCATTTTTCTTACTTGTAGATGACTTTGTAAATGTAAGCTCCGTCCAGATCCTTGACCAGCTTGAACCTGACCTTGGAGGTGTCAAGCGACTGGAGTTCTCTTGTGGAGTAAACCATGGAAACATCAAGCTTTTTGAGGTCCTCGGTGTTGAGGTAGACGTCAAACATGTCCGATACCATGAGCTTGGCGCGCGTCGGCTCATCATTCTGAAGAATCACGTTGATGTGGGCGTACCGGTTGTAGATTTTCATCTTTTTCTTTCCAAGCACCTCTTCCCACCTTTCAAGATCCGGATAGGTGTTGGTGCTGTTGATGACGGTCTGGGGGCTTGTGATTCTT
>DLOL01000049.1:5966-7045 GCA_002478485.1 Eubacteriaceae bacterium UBA7485
TCGCTGTCCCCGATTTTCTGCGCTTCGAGATAGGCGGGGTTTTGAATGATGGTGTCCATGCCGGCGCGCAGCGGATTGACGCAGCAGCCCATGAGGACGGAGAGCGCGATGAGGAACACGCACCAGTAGGTCCGGGCTTTTTCCCATTTGATTCCCGCAATGGCGCCTGCAAACGCGAGTGCAAGAAGAATCACAAGCCCCCAGACCATCCAGTCGAGGAGCGGATATTTGAGCAGGTGAAGCGGAATGAACCAGGTCACCGCCACAAGAACCGCCGTCCCGGCGCCCGTCAGGATGCCGATGTCCTTTTTCTTCACAAAGCTCCAGTCCTGTGAGAGGGCCATGAAAAGCAGCACGAGATCAATGTAGGTCATCAGGGCATAGAGCCTGAGCGTGCGCATCTTGAGCAGGAGAATCTTCGCGATGATAGTGGCCTCTCCGAAGGGCCTGCAGAGCGCGAAGAGGAAGAGAAAGAGGATGAGGAGAAGAAAACCCGTATTCTCTTTCTGGAAGATCTTTTTTCCCCTGACGATCTGGATGGAGGACAAAATCAGGCCGAGCGGAGCCAGGCCGTAGAAACTTGCAAGCTCCACCTGGTTTGGCGAGAGCCACGCGTCCACATTGAACGGAAGAAACGGCCCGTAGACCCAGGTGCCGAAAATCTTACTGAGCGGCCACTTGTTTTCCGTCAGTCCCGGATAGACCGTCTCGCTCACAATCTTGATCGCGTCGCCTGATTTGATGAAGAACACGCCAAGCGCGCCCCCGATGATGACCAGCGCGGTCAGAAGACGAAGCCCGTCTTTTTTTAGGTCGATCCGTGCATCTTTCCAAAGCGTCACCGCCTGCCACAACCCGAGGGATCCGAAGATATAGACAAACGGAATCTCGGTGGTCGGGTAGAGGGTGAGCGCGTAGGTCACCGCGGCCCACGCAAGGCCGATGATGTAGCCCCACCGCTTCTTCTGGTCATGGGTCAGCAAATACTGCCTCAGCCAGATCACGAGAAGCTGTCCGAAGAGGAGCTGCTCGACAAAGCAGTTGATCGAAAACCACCAGGCCACCCACGGCGAGAGGGC
>DLOL01000070.1 GCA_002478485.1 Eubacteriaceae bacterium UBA7485
TTCTCCGGACAGGTTTGTTAAAGTTAAAGTGAGCGATAAAGAAACAGCTCGATGTTCAACTGTTTCCTGCAAAGACGGATAATCTCCTCTGCAGCCTTTTGGAGTTTCTTCCTGTCGCAGCCCGGTCTGGCCGTCACTTCAGCAATGGCCATTTTCTGTTCCGGCCCGTAATCATGGACAGCAATCTGCTCGACGCTCTGGATTTCGCTGCACTTCAAAATCATCGCTCTCAGAATGCCTTCTGTGTCTCCGCTCGCTCCTTCTCCAAGCAAGAGCGCCAGATTGTCTCTGAATTCCAAAATCCCGAAAACCAGGATGTAAGCCCCCATCAGCATTCCCAGAATATCATCCAGCGGAAAGCGGACATAGGGCATCACGATCCATCCGGACAGCGTCAGGAGAGATGTCGCGGCATCGTATAGGCTGTCCTTTTCCATGGCTTTCAGAGCCGGAGAATCCATCTCCCGGTTCTGCTTCTTGTAATAACAAGCCAGCATTAGCTTAATCAGAATACTTGCAATCAGGATAAGCGCAGCTAAAATGGAAGGTATGACCTTCTGCGGTTCAAAGAAACGGACGATCGATTCTTTAGCCACGCTGAAACCGGTGTAGAGAATCATAATTGAGATTAAAAAACCGACAATGTATTCCGCTCTTCCATGTCCATAAGGGTGAAGTTCATCCTTGCCGTTGTCTTCGAGCTTAAATCCGGCCATTGTCAGCAGGGCGGATAGGCCGTCAATGAGATTATTGGCTCCATCTGCCTGGATGATTAAGCTGTTGCAGACCGTTCCAATGAAAAGTTTGGATACCGCTAAAATCATATTTAAGGTTAATCCAATTACGCCAGCTCGCATCCCTTTCCTGCTTCTAAAATGTTCAATATCGTCCATAGGCAATCTCCTTTCTAGTCGAAGAGTTCTCACTCAAAGTCCGTTCATTTCTTTTCATTTTCGGCTTGAATCCCGTGAATCGTCATTACATGCTCGTACCACTCTTCTCCAAGCACGTCCCTCATCTGTTCCACATGCTTCTTCCAGGCCTGTTCCTCTCGAGTGTTTCCGTGAGAAGGAATTCTCTGATCGAGTTTTTCGATCAGTCGGTTCAGATAGTCCAACAGCTGCTCCTTTTCCTGTTGGGTAAAGCTGTCAAAAAGGTCATCTTGCTGGTATGTATCAAAACTCATGTTCCTTCCTTTGTCTGTGAGATAGATTTCAGTGATTCTCCTGTCCTTTTTGGACGGTTTGCGCGTGATGAGTCCTTTCTTCTTCATCTTCAGCAGAGTCTCGTTCAAAGAAGAAACTCGAATTCCCAGAATATAGGAAAGCTCTTTTGTGCCGATTCCGTCCTTCATTTTCAAGAGACTCAAAATTCTTCCCTGTCCCCTGCTGGTGTCCAGAGCATTTTGCTGCTCATGATGCTGGCGCTGCTGCGCCTGGTTCAGAAGATGGCCCAGTCTTCCGATTTTGTTAAATAATTCTCTCTCTAAATTCATTTTTACCGCCTTTTCTACAGGTACCGTTAATAGTATTATAACAGGTACCTGTAAGAAGTTCAACGCTTTAGTATCCCGATTTTTGAGGATAACTTTTTCAGATTTCACAAAAAATTCGTAATTTCTTAAAATTTGATTTAAAATAAAAGGGATTCAACAAATGCAGGTAGCCATACCTGCATTTGTCACGTATAAGAGCTGGGAACGTTAACAGACTTTTGATCTGCGCAGTTCCCCTCCACAACAACTCCCCTGCGGAGAGAAAGATAAATTCCATGAACAACGAACAACTAAAAGAAAAATTTGACCTTACCGATCCCTACCAGATCGCAAAATACATCAAAGAAGTTGAAAAGACCACACCTGTTAAAGCCTACATTCGAGGGCGTTTTATTAAGGATGATCTTTACGGGCTTGATTACTACGGAAGTCCTGATGCGTTTATTCTTCTAAGCGAGGCTGACGCGCTAACAGAATTTCTCGAAAAACATCACGATCAAATCACATCTTTGCGAATTGAGAATGACAGGAGAAACTCCGCGATTCCGATGCTAAACATGAAGGATGTGGATGCCAGAATCGAGCCTGGCGCATTTATCCGCGAAGGCGTGGCGATTGACAAGGGGGCCGTCATTATGATGGGAGCGGTCATTAATATCGGCTCTCACGTCGGTGAAAACTCCATGATCGATATGAATGCGGTTCTCGGGGCGCGGGCCGATGTCGGAAAAAACTGCCATGTGGGAGCAGGAAGCGTGCTTGCCGGCGTGCTCGAACCGCCGTCAGCCACCCCGGTTGTGATTGAAGATGATGTCATGATTGGCGCGAACTGCACCATTCTTGAGGGCGTGAGAGTCGGAAAGGGCGCAGTTGTGGCAGCCGGCTCTGTTGTCACGGAAAATGTACCCGCAGGTGTTGTCGTTGCCGGAATGCCTGCGAAAGTCGTCAAGGAAAAGGATGAAAAGACCAAATCCAAAACAGAACTCCTTGACGATCTCAGAGGCTAGGCCCTCCTGTTTGCAAGCGAACCTAGAGAGAAGTTATTATGGGCATAATTGTTCAAAAATACGGGGGCACGTCGGTCGGAAACGTCGACCGGATCAAGAATGTCGCCGCCCGCATCAATAAAAAGAAAAATGAAGGAAACAAGATGGTGGTTGTGGTCTCCGCCATGGGCAAAACCACGGACCAGCTTGTTGAAATGGCGCATCAGATCTCGGAGAATCCAACGGTCCGAGAGCTTGACATGCTCCTGTCCACCGGGGAACAGATCTCAATTTCCATGCTCTCCATGGCCCTTCAGGATATGGGGTGTGACGCAATTTCATTTACCGGGCAGCAGATTGGACTGCGGACAATTGGCAAACACGGTAAATCCAGAATTCTCGGCATCGACACAAAGCGAATCCTTGAAGCGCTGGATGAAGATAAAGTCGTCATTGTTGCAGGATTCCAGGGTGTGAATGAAAATGACGATATCACAACCCTCGGACGCGGTGGATCGGATATNNTGGGATACTTCCGCCGTAGCCCTAGCGGCCGCTCTGAATTGTCCTTGCGAAATTTACACCGATGTGGACGGGATCTACGGCATCGACCCCAGAAAATATCCGGAAGCAAAAAAGATCAATGTGATCAGCTGTGAGGAAATGCTTGAGATGGCCTCTCTCGGCGCCGGCGTCATGCATACTCGCGCCATCGAGCTTGGAAGCAAGTACGGCATTGAAATTAGAGTTGCATCCAGCATGGAGGAGATTCCGGGTACTTCCATCAAAAACGAAACACCAGTCTCCGAACATCCGGTCACCGGGCTCGCGGTCGAGGAAGGCGAAATGAGCGTGTCTTTATATAAAGTCAAATCGTCCATGCGTGCGGTGAGCGACCTTTTCTCGAGTGTCGCCGCTTCAAGCATCAATATCGATATGATCGCACAGACGCCTGAACGAGACGGGACGGTTAATATTTCATTCTCCGCCCCGAAAGATGATCTTCACGAACTCAAGGATGTGCTTGGAGAATACAAAAAGATTCATCCTTATGAAAACCTGAACTTTGATAAGGATGTGGTCAAACTCTCGATTGTCGGCGCCGGCATGAAAAACCAGCCCGGTGTCGCGCTGCGCTTTTTCAACGCCCTTCACCGAAACGGGATTCCTGTCCTGATGACGACCACGTCCGATATCCGCATCTCGTCGATTATCGGAAAAGATCACGCCGACGAGGCGGTTAACTGTGTTGCAAAGGAGTTTTCATTATGAGTCAGGCTGATCTTTTAAACAATATCTCTCCTGAGAATTACATGGAGGGTCATAGCATTGACTTTCTTGAAGTCGACCCCGATGTCATTATTCTATCGATCCAAAACGTTTTATATAAAACTGATCTGGTTGAGAGAATCCTGACTTTCTTTAACGACGAGGAAGTCAACGTCGATAATGTCGTTCAAACTGCTCCGGAAGGTGAGCGGTGTGACTATGCCTTTGTCGTCGATAAGAAAGACCTGCGTGTGGCTCAGCTTATCGCGGAACGGGTAACCGCAAGTGATCCGCACTACATCGCAACCGTCAGCGAAGACGTGACAAAAATGATTCTCTCAGGGATTGGCATGCGCACCCAGTTCGGGGTTGCAGCCAAATTCTTTGAAGTGCTCTCCAAAGCGGATATCGATATCCGGATGGTTACCACATCGGAAATTCGTATCGCCGTTATCATTCCGGATGAGCAGGCCAAACGGGCTGTAGCCGCCGTAAAAGAAGCTTTCAACCTTTAGGTTGAATCCTCTACCATACACGGTTTTTAGAAAATTGTGGTATAAATATAGAGATAGGCTTTAGGCTTATCTCTTTTTTACTTTACGGCAGACGTTTTTACGTCCCAAAATTTCTGCTGAAAGCGAAAGTTAGGAGAAGAATTTGAGAGAAAATTTTTCCGTTAAAGGAAACATCAATCAATGGCTCAAAATCTCTATTGAAGCGCTGAAACAAACCGGTGCTCTCAAGATCACGCAGGATCCTAAGTATGCCCGGCTCATGGGAGATTTCCCAAACGGAGCCTATTTACTATTAAATATGAGAAGAAAGGAAAACAACCGTCTTCTTCTCGAATTCGATGCCTCTGACCAACAGGTCATCGACGATTTTAAAAGCTGCGCGGCGCGTATCTTCAAAGAAAGGCTCCAGGCCGAACAGCTGATGCGGGATAGAAGAATTGTGCAGGACAGCGAAAAACGCGCCAAGAGCTTAGAGCGCGCCGTATCCGCGCCTTCCGCCCTTCAAAGCAGTGAAAGGCAGCCCACCAGAACTCTCTCGCCCACAAGGAATCCCGTCTCTTCAGTCAGCGACGATACACGGGATATTACACATACTAGATCGGCGGTAGCGGTTAAGGATAAAGCTCTGCTTTCAAACGCGCGGGCTTCAAAACCGGTCACAACCGCACCCTCCACGAGCGTTGCTGCTCCCACAACTGCTGCTTCCCCACAACGCCTGCCCGGAGCCCCGGCTAGATCAGGCATGAAGAGAAGAAGTGATCTCTCTGATGAATTTATCGGAAAACGGGAAATGGCTGATGAGAAGAGTTTTACCCAAATGTACCAGCCCGACGAAAACGACTTTATCGAGCAAACACAATATCTTGATACAAGCAACACCAAATCAAAAGGCTTTCTTGATCCTTCCGGAGATAAGACCGGCATCCTGATTGAAAAATTCAACAAGTACTGCAACCAGATGTGGCTGATTTGGCTTTTCCTGATTCTCTGTCCGCCGATTGGTCTTTTCCTTCTTTGGTACTTTAAGCGTATGAAGATTGTCAACCGCATTATCACCTCGATTGTCATCTTTTTATACATGATTATTATCTGGTTTTCTTTCCTTGGATTTGATACTGGTTTTAATAAACAGCTGATTCAAGCGTGGTACAATGATGCAAGAGCTCAGGTTACGAGGTTCTTTAATTCCTCAACAGGCGGCTCCACAGTCAAACCGACAGACAGAAACAGTACCGATGAAGCGTCAGCGGGAACGTTCCGTTATGCTTACAACGGTCAGAATTTCACGATAAAACTTTAATTTTCTCAATGGTGGAATAGCCTGATGGGTATGAATTCATTTACAGGCTTGAGAATTACGGATGAATACGAGGTGAATGCCGTGAGACATGAATATCAAAAGCTCGTCAGAGATCGTGTGCCTGAAATCATTAAGGCAAGCGGAAGAAACTGTGATTATCGCACCCTCTCAAATGCAGAAGTTCTACTGGCTCTGCAAGACAAGCTCTTAGAAAAAGCGAATAATTTTGCTAAAAACCCGACAGAAGAAGAAATCAGTGACATTATGGAATTGATGGACGCAATTGTCGACAAGTTCGGCTTTGAACAGATGCATATCGACTATTTGAAGCTCAAGAACCGTCAGGCCAAAGGCGGATATCAAAACAATACCTATCTGATCTTCATTGAAGACGAACAATAATTTTAAACAATTGCCTGCGGGTTTTCTCGACCTGCAGGCTTATTTTTTAAGCTTTTCGAATTATAATTCAATTGAATCATTTTTTGTGAGATAATAAATAAGATGTCAAATATCATTTCAAGACGGAGTATTATACCCAATATCTTGACATATAATTCGACACTTTTTACTAATTTTTATATTAAAATTTGTCCGGTTTACTCTTTTTTTCTTGACATATTTCCACTATAATAGTGATGTCAATAAATGTCATATATAAATGGTTTTTTTAAATAACATTTGCAGTCGTTACAGAAAAGGATTATGTGATGCTAGATGCTGAGATGCAAGTTTTAATCAGAGCCCTTGCTCATAACTTGAACTACTCGCAAACCCAGATCGCGCAATTCACGGGTGTCTCTCTTCCAACGGTCAGAAAATATTTAAAAAAAGACAAGATCGAGGCCAGTGCGAAAAAAAGAAAACGTACCTGCATTGTGGAAAAGCAGGGTTTTCATCATCGCGTACATGAATGGATAGCGAGCAAGGAGCAGGGAGCAGAAAAGTCTACTGTTTTAGATTTATACGAAGAGTTGAAAGATTCCGGTTACACGGGATCCTATGAAACACTGGCTCGCTACATACGGTCTCAAAGCGTACCAGAATGAACCAACCGCAGGAAACTGCGGTTTTTTTATGCCTTCATAAAAAAAGTGCGGCTCATAGCCGCACAAAATTTTTGCAGAAACTTTTTCGATGGATCGGCGTGAGCCCGTATTTTTCGATTGCCTCGATATGCTCTTTTGTTCCGTATCCCATATTTTTATCAAATCCGTACTGCGGATATAATTTCGCCTGCTCTCTCATATAATCGTCTCTGAACTCTTTTGCCAGGATGCTGGCAGCTGCAATCGAATAGCATTTGGCATCGCCATGAACTACCGCTTTAACCGGTATCTCAGTGTTCAGCTCCACCGCGTCAATCAGAAGAAGATCGGGCTGCGGAGTCAGGCGCGCGGCCGCTGAAACCATGGCGTGTTTCGTCGCATTAAGAATATTCATCTCGTCAATGTGCTCGGGACTGATCATTCCAAACGCGTAGCTGATCGCTTCCTGTTTAATCTTCTCTGCGATTCTCTCTCTTTTTCCGTGATTAAGCTTTTTGGAGTCATCCACGTAGAGAATGCTTGAATCATCAGGAAGAATAACCGCGCATGTTACGACCGGGCCGGCAAGAGGCCCCCTTCCGACTTCATCAATTCCGGCAATCAGAGAAAATCCCTGCTCTCTCAGTTTCCGTTCCATGGACTGCATCTCTTGAATCCTGACCTTCTCCCGATCATCATGCTCTATTTTTTTCTCAATGGTCTGAGCATATTTTCTCACGGTCGCTCTGCCGTCTTCTTTGAGTTGAGAAACAAACGTCAAAAGCGCTTCTCTGTCCTTTGGAAGGGTCATAGCCTTAATCTGGGCTACAAGTTTGTCTTGAAAAGGTCCCATTATTGCTGATCTGCCTTATCCACAGTCACCCGGCCGATTCGGCCGTTTTTGAAATCATTCAAAAGAAGTTCTGAAGTCCTCAGATAGTCGTATTCTCCGCCCTTTTTCATGAGCTTTCGGCTTTCAGCGATCTGTTCAAAAGCCATCCAGGCCGGCTGATCAGGATCGAGTTCAATATTATACGTCTCTTCAAGCATTTCCGGATAGTTTTCCACCAGATAGCGGATTAAGTCACCTGCGATATTCTCTTTTTCAAATATCGTATCTTTAATCGAACCGATCCACGCAAGATGCTCTCCAATGGTTTGATCTTCAAACTTTGGCCACAAGATACCCGGGGTGTCCAGAAGCATGATATCTTCCGGAGCCTGCAGCCACTGCTGCCCCTTTGTTACGCCCGGTTTATTTCCGATCTGCGCTTTCTTTTTTCCAACAAGCGAATTGATGATCGTACTTTTGCCGACATTGGGTATTCCTGCAATCAAACATCTCAGCTCGACTTTTTCTTTCGGATTTAGACTTCTGATCACATTGATGAGTTTCTTCCGGCCCGACTGATCCGTGGCGGTATAGGCAATAACCGCATCCGCCCCTTCCTTGAGAAAATAATTCTTCCATTTCTCGGTTTCTTTCGGATCGGCCAAGTCCGCCTTATTCAAGATCACGACATGCTGCTTATGATTCAGATAATTTTGAATTTCCGGATTTCTGCTGGCAAGCGGGACGCGCGCATCAAGCACCTCGACAACCGTATCGATGAGCTTCAGCTTCTCGCGGATCTGCCTGTCCGCTTTTTTCATATGACCGGGATACCACTGAATAACCTTTTCCTGTACGCCTGACACGCGTCTCCTCCTTAGTTATAAACGCTTCCCCACTCGCTGAACGGGAAAATACGAAAAACAACTTTCCCGTCAATTCTGTCACGTTCCACAAATCCCAGACTTGCAAAGCGTGAATCGGAAGAATGATTTCGATTATCCCCCAAGACAAAATAAGATCCTTCCGGAACCGTTACTTCATCAAAATCAGGATAATCTTCGTTATTAATATATGTTTCGACAAGCGGCTCGCCATTGCGGTAGACGACATTATCCTTGATCGAAATCGTGTCACCGCCTTTTCCAATAATGCGTTTGACGTATTCCGTCGACTGGTCAAAGGACAAAATCACGATATCGCCATATTCCGGATCACCCAAACGGTAGCCGATCTTATTCACAATGACTCTATTGTTGTTCTGCAGGGTCGGATACATACTTGATCCATCCACCCGGACGAAATCAAACAGAAAAAATTTGATGCCGAATGCAATCAGAACAGCGATAATTACAGCCTGAATCCACTCTCTGGCTTCGCTCTTTTCCGAGCGTGCCTCACTTCCTTTTATCATACGCCCTCCAGCGAAAATTTGTTTGAAGTCTTCTGTTAATAGCTCTTTATAGAAAAAAAGAGGATCCTTCTGATCCTCTTTGAACTGAGCACTTAGACTCTTTTCTTTTCCTTAACCTTAGCCGCTTTACCGACTCTGTCTCTGAGGTAGTTGAGCTTCGCGCGGCGAACTTTACCCTGACGGACAACTGTGACGTTTTCGATTTTTGGTGAGTGAATCGGGAAGGTTCTTTCAACACCAATACCATTCGAGATCTTTCTAACGGTAAAGGTCTTTCTTGCTCCTGTACCCTGGATCTTCAGGACAGTTCCTTCAAATACCTGAATACGTTCTCTTTTTCCTTCGATAACACGCACGTCTACTTTTACGGTGTCGCCGACGTGAAACTCCGGAACAACAGCCTTAAGCTGTTTATCTTCAATCTTTTTAATCTTTTCGTTCATTCATTCTCTCCTGTCTGTTGACTGTTCAGACATTCTTGAGTCAGCGCTCAGAGGAACATCCGTAGGCGTGATTGCTCACTTTATCTATTCTAACGAATTCTGTTTACCGGCGCAAGCTTAAAATTCAGATCCGTGATGCTTCTGATAAAGGTCGGGACGAACCGTTTTTGTCTTCTCAAGCGCTTTCTCTTCTCTCCATTCCCTTATCTTTTTATGATCTCCTGAGAGAAGCACGTCAGGCACTTTGTCTCCCTCGAATTCAGCCGGTCTGGTATACTGCGGATATTCGAGAAGGTCCTGGGAAAAGCTCTCTTCATCTAAACTTTCCGCGTTCCCGAGCACGCCAGGCAAATAACGCGAGACTGCGTCTGCAATGATCAGGGCGGGAAGCTCTCCGCCAGTTAGAATATAATCTCCGGCCGAATACTCCTTCGTAACAAAGCGGTCGAGAACACGCTGGTCAATCCCTTCATAATGTCCGCACAGGAAGACCAGGTTCTTTCCGCCCTGTGCAAGCTTCTTTGCTTCTTTCTGGGTGAAAGGTGTCCCTCCTGGAGACAAGTGAATCACTTCGCACTCACTCAGATCCGGAATGCTTCTCAATGCGTCCGCAATCGGCTGAGCCATCATTACAAGCCCTGCTCCACCGCCGTAAGGATAGTCATCTGTCTTTCTATGCTTGTTTTTAGCATAGTCTCGAATATCCTTGACTTCGACTTCAAAGCAGTCCGCTTCGATTGCGCGTTTCATCATGGATTCCTCAAAATAGGGTGTGATAAGTCCGGGAAACACCGTTAAAAAATGGTATTTCATTAAAGCTCCCAGAATGCTTCAGGAAAGTCCACCACAATATAGCCTTCTTCTGGCTTGATTTCCTTAAAATATTCTTCTCGAAACGGAAGAAACAGGTGGCGCAGAGCGCGCTTTTCCGTTTTCTCTTCCGGTCTGAAAGACGAATCCTTCACGCTGATTTCCGCTGTTTCGCATTCGCCTGTGGTGTCAAGAAGGTCGATAAACTTCCCAATCGCTCTTCCATCCGCCAGACGAACCTCAAGGCCGAGAAGATCCACAATGTAGAATTCATCTTCATCAAGTTCCTGAGCGTTTTCTCTTTCAATCTCGATAAATTTTCCTCTTAACTTTTCCGCCTGGGTCCGGTTGGATAACCCGGAGAGGGTTAAAAGGACTTTTCCCTGATGGAGTCTTGCAGACTCAACCGCAAGGGGTCTTCCTTCTAGCAACACTTCTTCAAACTCAAGATAGCGTTCAGGGGCATCCGTTAAAGGCTGGATTCTCAATTCACCGTTAATTCCATGAACCCCGATGATCTTGCCGATCTTCATGGTTTTTGCTCTTTGATCACTCATAGTTTCTCTTTAAAAAAGAAAGGATCCTTTCGGATCCTTAATCAACAATTTCAAGGACAACATGTTCGTCGCGTTTTGTCGCGTCCGCTTTAACAAGCGTGCGAATCGCTTTTGCGATTCTTCCCTGCTTGCCGATAACTTTGCCCATATCTTTGTCTGCCACATGCAGCTCGAGGACTTTCTGGCCGTCTCTGTCTACTTCTGTAACTTCAACAGCATCAGGATCATCCACTAACGCCTTGGCAATGACTTCAACTAACTGAGTCATACCGCCCTCTTTTCTGGGTTCTTATTCGATGACGCCAGACTTTTTGAGAATCGAAATAACGGTTCCGGTCGGTTTGGCGCCAACACCAAGCCAGTATTTGGCTTTTTCTTCATTGATTTTAATTTCCGGCGGGTCAAGAAGCGGGTTGTAGTAACCAATTTCTTCGATGGATTTACCATCGCGCGGTGCTCTTTCGTCTGCAACAACTACTCTGTAAAACGGTTTTTTCTTTCTTCCCATTCTCTTGAGTCTGATTTTAACTGCCATGAGTTTCTCCTTTGTTAAAATAGTGATTTTCTAGAACGCTTGCGGCCTCTTTTTCCCATACCGCCGATCTGTTTCATCATCTTTTTGGTCTGCTCATAACCTTTCAGAAGACGATTGACATCGGCTACGGTCATTCCGCATCCCTGAGCGATTCTTTTTTTCCTCGACCCGTTTAGAATCGATGGTTTTTCTCTTTCTTCAGGCGTCATCGATTGAATAATCGCCTTGGTTCTTCTGGTCTGCTTATCAGCGGCTGATTCGTCAAATCCCTGTAGCGCTTTTTTGTTCATTCCAGGGAGCATTTCAAGAAGTCCGCCAACAGAACCCATATTTTGGACCTGCTCAAGCTGGTCTAAGAAGTCGTTCAGATCAAATTCCGCATTTCTGAGCTTCTTTTCGAGCT
This sequence comes from Eubacteriaceae bacterium UBA7485, assembly GCA_002478485.1. Classification (GTDB taxonomy): domain Bacteria; phylum Bacillota; class Clostridia; order Eubacteriales; family Eubacteriaceae; genus UBA7485. Next base: position 11,588 of record DLOL01000070.1, read on the forward strand.
CGGCGGCTTTCTCTTCATCGACCATGCTTTGCGCTTTATCCACAAGGCTGAGAATATCTCCCATTCCGAGAATCCGATTTGCCATGCGGTCCGGATAAAACGGCTCTAAGTCTTCAAGCTTTTCACCAACACCAATATATTTGATCGGCTGTCCGGTCGTATAAGCAATCGACAAAGCAGCTCCGCCTCGGGTATCACCGTCAAGTTTCGTCAGAATGACTCCTGAAATGCCCAGATGATCATTAAACTCTTCAGCTACTCTGACCGATTCCTGCCCGGTCATCCCGTCGACTGTCAGAAGAATTTCTGTTGGGTTGACAATCTTCTTGATATCTTCAAGCTCTTTCATCAAAGCTTCGTCGATATGGAGACGTCCGGCCGTATCAAAAATGACCAGATCGTATCCATTTGACTGGGCATACGTGATTCCCTGTTTTGCGATAACTCTCGGGTTAATATTGCCTTCAACTGAATAGACCGGAATGTCAAGCTGATCTCCGATCACCTTCAGCTGCTCAACCGCGGCGGGGCGGTAGATGTCGCACGCAACCAGGAGCGGTTTGACCTTCTTTTCTTTTCTCAAAAGATTCGCAAGTTTTCCAGCCGTTGTGGTTTTACCTGCTCCCTGGAGACCCACCATCATAAAGGTGTTCATTTCCCCATTCTTTTGAAGCTCCATAGGATGGATTTCTCCCCCGAGAAGTTTTGTCAGCTCGTCATTGACAACCTTGACATACTGCTGTGCGGGAGTGAGTGACTTTAACACCTCTTCGCCGGTCGCTCGCTCCCCCACTGTCTTGATGAAGCTCTTGACGACTTTAAAGTTGACATCTGCTTCTAAAAGCGCGAGTTTAATCGCGCGGTTAGCCTGCTTGATATCTGCTTCAGTAAGCTTTCCTTTTTTTCGAAGACTGGAGAAAACATCCTGAAACTTTTCATTGAGTCCTTCAAATACCATTTTTTCTCCTTATCCGTATTCTTCGGTTAACTCTCTTCGATTTCCTTAAGCTGCCTGAGTATTCGCTTGAGTTCCTCTACCCGGTCCTTTGAGCTCATCTTTTCGTCTTCCCGAATCAGATGATTAAGCTCATTTCGAACCTCTTTGATCCTTTTCCGGTTTTCCAAAAATCTGGAGAGCAGTCCCAGACGTTCCTCGTAACGGTATAGGAACTTCTTGCTTCTTCTTAAAATGTCGTAGACATTCTGCCGGCTTCTGCCTGTCAGCGAAGCGATTTCCGCCATACTCAAATCCTCATCATAATAATAGGTGAGAATCGAATTTTGCGTCTCCGTAAGCAATTCTCCATAGAAATCGAAAAGTAATTGTTCTTCTACTTTTGCTTCCATTTTTTCCAATCCGAAAGGATTTGTAAAGGGCTAAGACTTTACATAACCATTCAATTTTAAGGGATAGAGAACTTCTTGTCAAGCATTTTTCCTTTACGAAGCACATAAAAAAAGGACCGCATCACCGGTCCATACTTAAGGAGAATCTATGTATAAATTAGTTGTTATCTGTCCTATGCGCCCTTTCTTTCAGGGACTGTGAGTTTTTCAAGGCTAAAACCTTTCTCGCACCGGTCTTTATAAACAGTCGTACAGCGCTTAAAAAGCCTGAACAGAGCCTCTGCTTGCTCTTCCTCACCATACACTTTCCAAAGACCGACCTTCTTTGCGTTCGCGCCTTTGTTTTCAATAAATCCGATGACATCCTCCAGGGGATAGCCTAAAAACACGCCGATCTCATGGGGAAAATCATCCGATTTTAAATGTTCCGTCAAGGTTTCAAGGGCTTCTTTCAATGAAAACTGGGCGTAGCCATGCTGTTTCAGGAAAGTACAAATCCGGTCTTCCTGAAGAATCGATTGAAGCTTCGCTGGACGGTAAACGTAAATCAAGGCCACGTTCTTTCGAACGCGTACGATTGTAAATACCAGCCCTTTTCTCTTAAATTTCTGATTTAGATAACCGATCTCTTCTTTCAGTTCTTCAATCTTCTCGAATTTCGCATTGAAGATACTTCCGACTTTCAATCCCGCAAGTGTCGGTGCGGTATGCATGACAATTAACTTCTCTGACATACGTCCCCATTTCCAGATGCTCTTTTTGTTTAATCTATCTAACAATTAAAAGTATAGCATCCCTCAAACTGTTAATCAAGGCTTACTTTGAGTTTTTCACAGTTTTTTTCTCGGATTTAGACGGGGCAAAAAATAAAAAGAGCATTGCGATTTCCTATTCTCGCACACCGTCACCAGTGCACTACTTTCGGCGTAAGGAAGCTTAACTTACAGGTTCGGAATGTTGCTGTGTGGATCCTTCCTGCCATCATCACAATGCAAAATTATCTTGGTTATTCAGTTTCAGTCACTGAAAAGAACATAGAGATGAAAAGAGAGGAGCTGTTCCCAGTACGAGA
>DLOL01000042.1 GCA_002478485.1 Eubacteriaceae bacterium UBA7485
GACACGCTTGAGATGCTGACGGTCGACCTGGTCGAGCAGATAGGGTCCTGCGAGAGGGCGGGCGGTGTAGCCTCGTCCCGGACGATCGGGAGCGAGTTCGTCAGCTTCAAGGTTTCAGAGGACGAGACGCATGACAGCCGGCTTTACGAGACGGTTTACCAGTATCTGGCCGGAACCGGACTTTTGTACCAGGGGGTGTACCCGAATTGAACACAGACTCAGTCACGATCGTATCCCTTGACCCTGCCGGGGTTCAGATCCTCGAAGGCGTAACCGTGCAGAGGGAGAGGAAGACCACCGTCACCGAGAAGGGCGTGCTCACCGCCGACATCATCCATTGCTTTGCTGACCGGATGAGCCTTCAGGTGAGCCAGGGCGACCGGCTGATCGAGGGCGCGTATGCGCTCGACATCACGGACAGGCGCAAGCTTCTGAAGGAGATTGACCGCCTTCAAGGGCGCGAGATCCGCTCGGTGATCGACTACTCGAACCGCTCAGTCCTTCCGCACATTGAAATCACCTGCGAGGCGTGAGATGCCGGTCCGGTTTGACGTTAAACCCCCGAAGATCATCAACACGAAGATCAAGATAGGAACGGGGCGAAAGCCATCGCAAACGTCATCCGAAACCGGGCGGACAAGTGCGTGCCCTCCAAGAAAAAAGCACAGGCTTGTAAAAACAAATAAAAAAACGTGAAACAAATCACAAAATGGCCTAAAAACGTTTAACGAAATAAATTATAGAAGATGGTTTTCTATTTTTTACACCTTATGATATGATGGTGTCGGTACAATTGATTTAAGCATTTACAGAAGAGTCGCACTGATGACGGTGTGGCTCTTTTGTTTTTTTCAGAAAACAGTCCTCCCATTCCAGATGTTCGTTTCACTCTCCTTCCACTTCCTATCTTAAAACCTCCTGATGATAAGAATCAGGCAGACAGGTCAAGTTTCTTCACAAAAGTTTGAAAGAAACGAAACCGTTCGATTCTTCTTCACAAAATTGGGAAAGACCTTTCACTTTTTTCTCTCTCATTCACCCCTTATACTTAAATCATAAAAGAAATGCAGAAAGCAAAACACAAAGCAAAACAAAGCACAAAGGAGAAACAGCATGATTTGGGAAGAACTCGACAGTGCGAGGATCATCACAGACCTCGAAGCAGAAAGCACAAAAGATGTCTTTGAAGCCCTGGGTTCAAGGATGATCCAGGAAGGATATGCCAAGGAAAGCTATATTCAGGCACTGATCGACAGAGAAAAGGATTACCCGACGGGGCTTGACATGGGCGGATTCGGAATCGCCATTCCGCACACCGATGTCTCCCACGTAAACGAATCAGGAGTGGCAATCGGCGTTTTGAAAAAACCGGTTGAATTCATCCAGATGGGCATGGACGACGATCCGGTCGATGTCTCTTTGGTCTTTATGCTCACCGTCAAAGATCCGAGCGCGCATATCGACAAACTTCAGAGAATCACGGAAATCATCCAGGATCAGAAAGTCCTTGACCGGCTGACCGGCACAAAAGAAGCAGAAGCCATCATCAACGTCATTCGGGAAAAAGAAGAAGATCTCGACCAGGAATTAACAGCATAAATTCAAAACAAAACACAAGGAGAAAGAAAATGAAAAAGAAAGTTATCGTCGCTTGCGGAGGCGCTGTCGCCACATCCACCATCGCTGCAAACAAAGTTGTTGAACTCTGCAAAGAGAACGGCATTGATGTTGAAATCTGCCAGGTCCGCCTGTCGGAAATCGGCTCAAACCTTCCTGCAGACCTGATCGTCACCACATCCAAATGCAAGAGAGACTACGGGGTTCCGCTCCTCACCGGCATGCCGTTCATCTCAGGCGTGGGCGTTGACAAGACCAAGGCCAATATCCTGAAGGTGCTCTCGAGATAGCAGAAAAAAACAGGCTGGATTTCCGATTGGTCATCCAGCCTGCACAAAACAAAACACATCTTTATTATAGCCGGATTGATTGAAAAATCAAGGCTTGATTCATTTGAGGAATAAAAAATGTCTTATTTACTAAATGCAGTTCAGTACATTGTCGACATGGGCGCGTCGGTTATGCTTCCAATCGTCATCATGATCTTGTCCATGTGCGTCGGCGTAAAATTTGGAAAGGCGCTCCGCTCAGGGCTGATGATCGGGGTTGGATTTGTCGGACTGGGACTGATCGTGGATATGATGAACGCGGAAGTCGGACCGGCGGCTCAGCAGATGAGCGAACGCTTCGGACTCTCCCTGCAGGTCGTCGACATCGGATGGCCCGGCATGAGTCCGATTACATGGGCTTCTGACATTGCTCTGGTCGCTATCCCCGTCGCCATTGCGGTCAACCTGATCATGCTCGCGTTAAGACAAACCAAAACCGTCAATATCGACATTTGGAACGTCTGGCATATGGCCTTCACCGGAGCCATCGCCTATGCAGTGACCGGAAACTACTGGTTTGGAATTCTCGGCGTCGTCATTCACGCGATCGCTACCTATAAACTCGGAGATCTCTGGGGACCCGTGTGCGCGGATTATTTCGAAATCGACGGACTGACTTCCCCGCACGGCACATCCGCTTACATGGCGCCGATCGCCTGCTTCGTGGATGAAGTCATCGACAGAATCCCGGGACTCAACAAGATTGAAATTACGGCTGACACTCTCCAGGAAAAGGTCGGGGTGCTGGGGGAACCGATCGTCATCGGGGCGCTCCTCGGTTCCGTGATTGGGTTCCTCGCAGGGTATCCGGTCAATATGGCCCTTCCCTTAGGAATCAAGATGGCTGCGGTTATGGTCCTGATGCCAAAAATCGTCAAGTGCATCATGGAAGGCTTGATGCCGCTTTCGGAAAGAGCGAGAGATCTCTTGACGGAAAAGTTCGGAAACGGGGATTTCTACATCGGCATGGATCCGGCTGTCCTTCTCGGAGACTCGCAGGTTGTCACGGCAGGCCTTCTCTTCATCCCGATTACGCTGGTCCTTGCGATCATCATTCCGGGAAATCAGGTGCTTCCGTTCGGTGATCTTGCGACCATCAGCTTTTTCATCGCCATTGCAGTCGGCGTTCACAAGGGAAACCTCTTCAGAACGCTCTTCTCCGGCACGCTGATCATGGCGATTACGATCTGGATCGCAAACCAGGCGGTTGCCTGGACCACCGCGCTTGCTGTCTCGACAGGAAGTACAGCGGCAGGAAACCTTGTCGCAGCGCTCGACCAGGGCGGATCCCCGATCACCTATCTGTACATGCAGCTTCTCACCCGGGAAAATATCATCGGCGGCGTCCTGATCGCGGCATTCTACGCGCTCTGCCTCTTCGTCTCGGTTGNNCGGTTCGCCACTCGAAGAAGCGCCAGGCGGAAGTGGAAGCGATGGATGATATGGATGAATTTGAACTCGAATTAAGCTAAAAAGGACATGGCCGGCTGAAGAAAGCCGGCCTTTCAAGAAAATGAACACACAAAACAAAACACACAAAAACACCATGATGGCAGGCGTTGTCCATCAGAAAAATGATATTCGCTACGAAGCGATTGAAAAACCGCAGCCTAAGGCCAATGAAGTTTTGATCAAAGTCAAGTACACCGGTATCTGCGGCTCCGACGTACCGCGTGTCAACGGAGACGCGTGCCACTTCTTTCCAAACGTGCTTGGACATGAGTTCAGCGGCGTGATCGAAGAAGTCGGGGAAGATGTCAGGAATTTAAAGCCGGGTGATCTGGTTTCGGGCGTCCCGCTGGTTCCCTGCATGGAATGCGAAGACTGCCAGAGGGGCGATTACTCGCTTTGTAAACACTACAGTTTTATCGGAAGTAGACAGTACGGATCCTTCGCGGAATACGTCGCGGTTCCTGAGAAGAATGCGGTGAAGTTTGATCCGGAAATCTCCTTTGCCCAGGCGGCCTTCTTTGAGCCGGCAACCGTCGCGCTTCACGGGATACGCAGAGTTCCCTATGAAGGCGGAAAGACCGTTGCGATTCTCGGGGGCGGAACCATCGGCATGATGACCATGCAGTGGGCCAAGATCTTCGGAGCGAGAGTGATCTGCGTGTTTGATATCGTCGAAGAACGGCTGAAGCTTGCCAGAAAGCTCGGCGCGAGCGACACGATCAACACAAAAGATGAAGACTTTATGGATCAGGCCATGGCCATCACAGACGGAAAGGGATTTGACTACGTTTTCGAGACAGCGGGAAACACCATTACAATGAAGATGGCCTATCCGCTGGCAGCCAACAAATCCCACATCTGCTTTATCGGGACGCCGACACGCGAGATCTCTTTCACCGTAGATGAGTGGGAGATGATGAACCGGAAGGAATTCACGCTGACCGGATCCTGGATGAGCTATTCCGCTCCTTTCCCCGGCGCGGAATGGAGAGATACCGCGCATTTCCTGAAGACCGGCCAGCTCAAAGTGGATGATTCCTTCATCGACCGGATCACGCCGCTGTCAAAAATTGACGAGGCGTTTGAGGCTTATAAGATACCGGGAAATGTCAAAGGCAAGATTCTCATAGACAGCGAGGCTTAGAATGATTACGACCGTCACACTCAATGCGTCCATCGACAAGGCTTATCACATGGACGCGCCAAACCGCGGCGGAGAAGTGGCCCGGGTGAAGCGCACCGTAAATTCCGCCGGGGGCAAAGGACTCAATGTCGCAAGAATCATCAAACTCCTGGGAGGCGAGGTGAACGTGACAGGGCTTCAGGGCGGCTTTAATGGACAGTACCTGAAAGCGCTTGCCAGGGAAGACGGCCTTTTGGAAGACTTCTTTGAAATAAAAGGCGAGACCCGCTCCTGCATCAATATTCTGGATCCCGTCTTCAAGTCAACGGAATACCTGGAGGCAGGGCCTGAAGTCACCCTCGATGAGGAAGAGAGGTTCAAGGAGTTTTTCAAGACCGCCATCCAAAAAAGCGGGGTGGTCACACTCTCCGGAAGCCTTCCAAGCGGCATGAGCAAGAGCGCCTATGCCCATCTGATTGAAGAAGCGAAGAAGGCAGGGAAGACCGTCATTCTTGATACGTCGGGAGAAGCGCTTGAAAAGAGCCTTGGCGCGGGTCCTGACTTCATCAAACCCAACAAGGAAGAAATCGAGGCGCTTACCGGACTCAAAATGAAAAATACGGAGGACCTGATTGAGGCGGCCTGCAAGCTCAGGGAGAAAGGTGCCTTGAATGTGCTCATCTCGCTTGGCGGAGACGGGGCGGTTCTGATCACGGAGGATCAGGTTTACAAGATGGATCCCCCTTCGGTTGCCGTGAAGAATACCGTCGGATGCGGCGACAGCATGGTCGGGGCGCTCGCCTACGCGCTTGATCAGGGGCTTGGAAAGAAAGAGGCGCTCCGCTTTGCAGGCGCGGTCGGAGCTGCAAACGCAAAAGAAGAGAAAACCGGATATGTCAACGCGGAAGAACTTCCGGGACTCATCCAGAGAACGAAAGTCCGCGTGATTCAATAAAACAAAACAAACAAAACAAAACACAGGAGGATGCGGGAAACCGCTGAGAAAAACATGCCACTTACAACCACAAAAGAACTTTTAAAGAACGCCCAGGAAGGACGCTACGCAGTCGGCGCGTTCAATGTTGAAAATATGGAAATGGTCCAGGCTGTCATTGCGGCAGCAGAGGAGATGAATGCGCCGGTGATCATGCAGACCACCCCGGGAACGCTTAAATACGCGGATACAGATCTCTTCTTTGCAAACGCCCAGGCAATGGCAAAAAAAGCCAAGATCCCTGTCGCGATGCACCTGGATCACGGATCGAGCTTTGATCTTGCGATGAAAGCGCTCAGGTCGGGCTACACGTCGATCATGATCGACGGATCCCATGAAAACTTTGAGGGGAATATCGAAGTGTCAAAAAAGGTGGTCGAAGCGTGCAGGCCGAACGGGGTTCCGGTGGAAGCGGAGCTTGGAAAGGTCGGAGGGAAGGAAGATGACCTCGACGGAGGGGATGAAAACCCCTACACCGATCCGGAAGACGCGAAGGTGTTTGTCGAGAGAACCGGGATTGACTCCCTGGCGGTGGCGATCGGAACCGCGCACGGATTTTACAAAGGGGAGCCGAAAGTGGATGTGGAGAGACTCTCTGAAATCAAGAAAGTCGTCGACATTCCGCTGGTGCTTCACGGAACGAGCGGCGTTCCGGACGAAGTCGTCATGGAATGCGTCCGGAGAGGGATCTGCAAGGTCAATTACGCCACCGATCTGAGAGTCGCCTTCACGAAAGGAGTCAGGCGCGTGTTTGATGAAAATCCGGACACCATTGATCCGAAAAAGTACAGCGGAGCGGGAAGAGACGAAGTAAAATCATATGTGAAGCAGAAAATCAGAATGCTTGGAAGCGAAGGAAAGGCGCGCCCGGCCCTTGCCTAAAAGCAGCTAGGAGAACGCGTGAACGAAAGACAGCTCTCAATCATCAAACAGTTAAGCGATCTAGACGAGAAGATCACATTAAAGGATCTGGCACAGACGCACGGCGTTTCGGTCAGAACCATCAGGAACGATTTAAAGCAGGTGGATGACCTTCTGAGCGCAGAAGGTCTCTCCCTGCTTCAATTTAAGCGCGGGGGAGAAATTTCGCGCGCGTCGGACTTTCAGGAAGTCGGGAAGGTGATTGAAGCGGACGAGCTTCAGGATTATCGCCTCTCGGTGTCCGAGCGTCAGAAGATCGCGGCATCCATCATCGCGGTGAGCAGCGGTTTCATCACGCTTGGACAGATTGCCGATCAGCTTCTGGTCAGCCGCGCGACCATCATCAAAGACCTGGATGCGATCAAGAAAATGATCGCGCAGGCGGGACTTGAAGTCACTTCGCATCCGAACAAGGGGCTTTTGATCAACGGAAAAGAATCTTCAAAGCGGATGTTTCTCATGAAGATCTTAACGGAAGAAAAACATGAGGTAATCTCCCGGTGGCTGAACATCCTGACAGATGACGCGGACACGCTCAAAAAGCTTTTGAGCGAGCAGGAGAGAATCCAGGACTGCTACTTTCACGACGCGGATTTCAAGTGGCTTCTTCTCTACCTAAGGCTGATGGTGGCGAGAAACCGGGACGGCTTTTTTGTGGAGAAGCAGGCGGGGGGGGACCAACACCCAGCATTACCGGTTTGCCCAGGAACTTTTGAAAAACGTCACGCAGTATCTGAAGATCGAGACCACGTCGGACGAGGTGGCCTTTCTCAGCGCCCTGGCCGGACGGATGAGAACCACCCGGATGACCGCGCTTGAGAAGGAGACCATCAAGTTTCAGCTCATCACAAGACAGTTCATCGCCGCGCTCTCTGAGGAGCTCGGCGTGAACCTGAACGACGATTATGAATTCTTTGAAAATCTCGCAAGCCACCTGGAGTCGATCCTCGCGCTGGACGAGGTGGTCTATCCGGATCCGGCGGAAATGCGGGAGATGATCGAAAACTCAAAAGAGGAGATGAATGCGGTCATCCAGTGCCTCCCGATTATCGAAGCGCATGCGGCCCGCAAGATCACGGAAAACGACATCAACTATATCGTCATTCATGTCATGGCGGCGCTTGAGAGAAAGCGGAACAAAAACCGCTCGTTCAGCGTGATCGTGGTCTGCCATGTGGGGGTGGGAACTTCAAAGCTCCTCCTTGAGCGGCTCAAGAAAAACTTTAATTTCAACGTGAAGAACATCCTGACCTCTCATGAGGCCGAGCAGATAGAAGAAGGCGCATGCGATCTGGTCATCTCCACGGTCCCCCTCAAGAATATGCGCGTGCCCCATCTTGTTGTCTCTCCGCTTCTCGGAGATGAGGACTACGTGCGGGTCGGGAACAAAGTGCGCACACTTCTTGAGCAGTCGGGAAGAAAAGGGGAGAGCGAGCTTCAGGGAGACAAAGTTGTCGCGATGATGAATGAGATCGGAGCTCTCCTGGACGAACAAGTTCCGGAGGTTTCGACCGAGCTGATGAAAAAAATCCGCAAGATTGTTAAAAACCATTTCAAGGAGCAGGGGCAGGCGAAAAATGAAATCTTCAGCCCGTATCTCCACCATCTGCTCACGCCTGAGTTCATCACGCTTGATGTGGAAGCGGAGGACTGGCGGGATGCAGTGAGAAAGTCCGGGGAGAAGCTCGTCGAGCGCGGATTTGTCGAGAGCCGGTACATCGACGCAATGATTGGCAATATCGAGGAGAACGGCCCGTACGTGGTCCTGTCCAGAGGATTTGCCGTGCCGCATGAAGGTGTGGATTCGGGAAGCCTGAGAGTCGGCATGAATCTGATCCGACTTAAGACACCTGTCCCGTTCGGGGATGAAGAGAATGATCCGGTCGAGTTTGTCTGCGCGCTCAGCGCCGTGGACCATGAGACGCACCTCAAGGCTTTTTTCAATCTCGTCAACCTGCTCCTGAATGAAGACTTCAAGGAAAGGCTCAGAGAAGCCCGCGAAAGCCGGGAGGTCCATCAAATCATCAAGAAATTTGAATATGAGCTTTCGTAGGAGAATCCGGATCCGATCGGCGGATCCGGATTCTCCTTTACGTGTCATTGACATCCGGCTGGATATGTTACATAAGAAAGACTATTGTGAAAGGCAGCCTCCCATGCTTTATGAAAAGGACTATATCATCAGAGCGGCGTCGACGAAGGATCTAGACCAGATTCAGGCGATCTATAAAGGCGCGCGGGCGTTTATGAAGAAGACGGGAAATCCCACGCAGTGGCCGGACGGTTACCCGCGTTTTTGCATAACAGTGTTGTCCGG
>DLOL01000010.1:0-600 GCA_002478485.1 Eubacteriaceae bacterium UBA7485
CGGATCAGAGGAAGGGTTTTCCTTCTTGAATTGAATCGTGTTTTTCTATTGTACCGGAATATCCGGTTCTCGTCAAGCTTTCCCATGAAACAGCTCTATTATAGAACAGAATACCTGACTGGTTCCATTTTCAACAAGAGAATGGCTCTCTCTCTCTCCGAATCTGATTTTGAGTTATGAATCGAATTCAATTCTAATGTATTAGTTTTCAATAAATCAAAATTTAGTTAATAGTCTTAAATAAACTCAAGTCTACTTTTAAATACTCTTAATTGCAAACTAAATATAATCTATGACAATTAAGTTTAAGTGATTTGAAGTTTCAATTTTCTTCTTTGAGTGTATACAAACTTTTAACAAAGAAAGTGAGGTGCTTATCATGGCATTCTATGATTCTAATGATAATCAGTACGGCAGAGACAATCAGGGTTATTCGAACGACGATCAGCAGGGTTATCAGTCAGATAATCAGTTCGGTTCAGACGACAACCAGTACGGTAGAGACAATCAGTATGACTCCGATGACAATCAGCAGAGCTATCAGTCAGATAACCAGTATGGTTCTGATGACAACCAGTACGGCAGAGACAACCAGTATGG
>DLOL01000010.1:721-2066 GCA_002478485.1 Eubacteriaceae bacterium UBA7485
AGACAACCAGTATGGCTCCGATAATGATCAGTACGGCAGAGATAACCAGGGCTATTCAAACGATGATCAGCAGGGCTATCAGTCAGATAACCAGTACGGTTCTGATGACAATCAGTTCTAATCAACCGGCTTAAAGACACAGTAGGTTGTGTCACATAAAGGACTTTATACATTCAGCCGCTTTTAAATCCTAAAAAGCGGCTGAATGTATTAAAGCATCGTAAACTTTGATTCAATTGCAGAAGATCCATTGATTTTCAAAACTATCTTAAAAATAAACAGACGGAATAGACGTCTGTTTATTCGTCTATATAATGCTTTAGAATAATCTGTGTTCCGTTATCTCCACATCCTTCTTTTTCGAGTTCTTGACTGATCTCAAGCACATCCTCAAGAACCGGGAGTTCCAGTTCATCCGAATCAGCTTCCGCCTTGGCAATCCTCATATCCTTGATAAAATGCTTGAGAAAGAAACCGGGCTGATAATCTCCTTCCACAGCACGGCTCAAAACATTTGTCATCTGGACAGAACCTGCAGCCCCGGATGAAATTGCCTCAAGGACAGTTTCCATGGACAGACCCTTTTCCTTAGCGTAGGCCATAGCTTCCGCTGCGCCACTCAACGCGCCTGCAATTGCAATCTGATTGGCCATCTTTGTATGCTGGCCAGATCCTGCAGGCCCCATCAGGCGAATCTTTGTTCCCATTGCCTGAAGAACGGGTTTTACAGTTTGAAAGTCTTCCTGTTCACCTCCGACTAGGATCGTAAGTGTTCCCTCCCTGGCTCCCTTATCTCCACCGGTGACAGGTGCATCCAGCGCGTAGAGACCATCGATCTTTGCCTGCGCTTCGATGGCTTTTGAAAGCTTCGGGCTTGTCGTTGTCATATCGATTAAATATGTGCCGGGCTTCGCGTTCTCAAAAATCCCTTCTGATCCGAAATAAACTTCCTCAACATCTTCAGGATATCCAACCATCGTTATGATAACGTCACTGTTCTGGGCTAAATCTGCTATTGTATTTTGAAAAACAGCACCGTCTTTTTCAAGGGCTTTAGCTTTATCTTTTGAACGGTTAAAAACCTGGACTGGGTAGCCGGCTTTTAGAAGATTCTTTACCATGGGAGCTCCCATTATTCCGGTTCCAATGAATCCGATTCTTTTTTTCATCATCTCCCCTTTCAAAAAAGCAGCCGCCTTTCGGCGGCTTTTCTTCATGCTCAGTCTTTTAAAACGTAAGCTTTTTCAATTACCTGATCTTCAAGCGGTTTGTCCATGGCATCTCTCGGCTGATTGACAACTTTATCAGCTGTATCCATGCCTGATAGAACTTTACCAAAAGCTGC
>DLOL01000010.1:2100-16121 GCA_002478485.1 Eubacteriaceae bacterium UBA7485
TTCCTGCTGAGTTTGGATTCATAGAGCGGGCCATGGAAATTACACCGCGCGTATGCTTTAAGTCGTTTTTAAACCCGTTCCCTGAAAATTCGCCTGGAATTGAGTATCCCGGACCACCCATACCGGTTCCTTCCGGATCGCCACCCTGAATCATGAATCCAGGAATTACACGATGGAAAATCAGTCCGTTGTAAAATCCTTCATTAACCAGTTTTAAGAAGTTTTCAACGGTCTTTGGAGCGACTTTTGGATAAAGTTCGATTTCAATTTTATCTCCGTCCTGCATCTGAAGGACAACAATTGGATTCTTTTCTTCTGCCATAATAATCTCCTTTTCCTTTATAATCTTACCCATCTTCACAACGATACGAAGGAAGTTTCTCTAGAGGCAATACTAAACAAGGATACAAATCAACAAAACTTTTACATCCAATAAAGATCAAAAAAGACTAGATTTTTTCGAATAACATATTATAATTAGCTTATAAAAAGAAATAGGAGGTCTAAAATGATCTTAAAAGACAAAATATATTCCTCTTCATTGAGCACCCTCTCTTCAATTGCTTTTCTTGAAAATGGGTGGGACGGATACAAAGCGCCTGCTTTTTCTTTGAGCCAAATTGGAACAGCTTACAACATTTTATCAGATCTTGAAGGCAATCCCAGAGTGTACCCTACCGGATTTGGCGCTATTCAGATTGAATATGGATCCGACGAAAAAGAATATCTCGAGTTTGAAGTGTATCCGGAATATATCCGTTCTTTTCAGGTGGATCCCCAGGGAAGAGAAAAAGCCTCAAGAATCGATGAATGGACCAGGCAGTCAGCTAAACATTATAAGAAATTTCTCTATGCCTAGTATTTTCTGCTCCGTTTTGCGATTAAATAAACCAATGCGCATCCGATCAGGAAACCTGTAAAATCAATCCAGACATCCGTAACCGAGGAAAACCTTCCTTCAACATATAACTGAATGGTTTCATCACACAATCCTGTCAAGAGACCTGAGAGGACGACAAGAGACCATGGCTTTCGTTCAAGAAGACGGAAGTAAACAGAAATTTCAACTCCAAGGATTAAAAACTCCGTCAAATGACCGGCTTTCCGAACGATAAATTCTGAAACTGTAAGGTTTTCGCTGATTTTCACGAGAAAGCTGTTTATAAAAGCCGTTACCGTACTGGACAAAGAGCCAGATTCGGTCGCGTTTTCGGATGAGGCCCTGAAAATGAAATACACGGTAGAGAGAATCAGGATTATCATCAAAAGTTTCTTCACTCTTAAAAATCCCTGTCCCTTTTTACCTGACATAATTATCCTTTCTGATACCGTCCGCTTTTCTTCTATCATTTTTTATTCGCGGGCGGTTTTTTTCATTATACCAAAATGCTTCCAGGACGTCCGTTCATCAATTCAGTCATGCGTTTCATGCCGCTCTTTTGTATAATAAGAAGAATAAGTCAATTATTCCGGTCCTGACAGGCCCGCGATTCCCAAAAAACTAAGCATTTGCCGCTTTTAGGACAGGCTCAGTCATCCTTCATACGATCACTGTGATGCGTCTCCGGAATCTATTCGACCACCCACAGATTCTCGTAAAGAACCTTCTGCTCTGCGTTTGCTGCAAGAAAATTTTCAGGATAAAGACTGCGCGACAGGAAAAACTTTCGGAACACGATTCAAACCGATCACCCGAAAGAAGCGTGATTCCAGACTCAATGGCTTAACATGAAGAATAAAAAACTTACCGACACTTTTAATCGTCACATTAATTATTTAAGAATATCTTTAACAGAAAGATGCAATCTGAACTGCACTTACTGTAGAACTGAGGATCATCCACCCTGCTCACCTGAAATGTCAACGGATGAAGTTTTGAATATCATTCAGACTTTCGCGGAACTTGGTGTGGAAAAGATAAGATTTACCGGAGGAGAGCCGCTTTTAAGAAAGGATATCGTCCCTCTTATTCAAGGGGCCTCTCAAACCGATGGGATCCATTCCGTCTGTCTAACCACAAACGGTGTGCTTCTAAAAGATCAAGCCGAGACTTTAAAGAAAGCCGGTCTTGACCGCGTGAATATCAGCCTGGACACGGTGGATCCCGAAACCTATCAAACCTTAACCCGCAATGGCGATCTTGAAGACACGCTCTCCGGTTTTAAAGCCGCACAGAAGGCAGATTTCAACGATCTAAAAATTAATGCAGTTCTAATCGGAAAAGATGGAAAAGTGGACCTAGAGACTGTAGGCCCTCTGATTGAACTGACGAAAGAGAATGATGTATGCGTGCGGTTTATTGAGCTGATGCCAATGGGCGCATGCGCAGGCTGGGATTCCGGATGTTTTATTAAGAGCGATCTGCTTTTGGATGCGTTTCCCGCGCTTGAGCCCGCAGGAATGAATGGCGTGAGCAGAGTGTATAAAATACCGGGCTACCGGGGAACCATTGGTCTGATCGAACCGATGAGCCACAAGTTCTGCTCTGAATGCAACCGCGTGAGGGTCACAGCAGACGGGAATCTGAAAACCTGCCTTCACAGTGCTGATGAAATCAACTTGCGGGGACTTGAGCCTGAAAGCTTAAAGGCCGTCATAACAGAAGCTGTAAAGCAAAAGCCCGCTTCTCACCATTTGATTGAGGACGGAAAGAGTTCAACGGGACGGAATATGAATCAAATCGGCGGTTAGAAACAGTAAATTTTGATATATTCCCCATTTTCTTTACAGATAACAAAAATAATTGTATAATAATGAAAAGATCTATATTTCTTCTGTATATATAGGTAAGTTAAGGAGTTTGAGCAGCGGTCCATAAGGATTCCGCTGCTTTTTTATACGATGAAACAGACAAAAGCATCTGGAGATTTTTCAAAAGGTTCGATTCCTCTTCATATTGCTAAGCTTGCTGTGCCAATGATTTTCGCGCAGTTCGTGCAGCTGGCATATAATCTGGTTGACCGGATCTATATCGGGCATATGCCGGGAGAATCGCAATACGCTTTGACAGGTCTCGGCCTGACCTTTCCGATTATCTTGATAGTTGCCGCATTTACCAATTTGTTTTCGACAGGAGGTGCGCCGCTGTTTTCCATTGCGAGGGGAAATCGGGATCAAGAGCGGGCTGGACGTATTTTTGATAACACGCTATTCTCTCTCGTTTTCACATCCATCCTCCTTATGGCAGCCGGATATCTGGCCATGCGGCCTCTGCTGACCCTATTGGGAGCAAGTGATCACACGCTTCCCTTCGCCTTGTCGTATTTGAGCGTATACTTAATCGGCACGCCCTTTATCATGGTATCGTCCGGTCTCAATCCTTTCATTAACGCACAGGGTTACGGCGTTACAGCCATGGTCACTGTCCTGTCCGGCGCCATCCTGAATATCGCACTGGATCCTTTATTCATCTATGAGATGGATCTTGGAATCCGTGGTGCTGCATTGGCATCCGTCCTGTCGCAGTTTCTCTCCGCCATCTGGGTCATCCTTTTTTTTGCCGGAAAGCGGAGTGCACGGAGAATTACGGTGTCCGTTCTTCATCCGGATTTCCAATTGATCCTTCAAATTGCAAAGCTTGGAACAGCGGGCTTTATCGTCCAGGCAACAAACGGTCTGGTTCAGATTACCGCCAATCTTGTTTTAAAAGAAACCGGAGGCGACCTCTATATCGGTGTAATGACGCTTATTTCGACAGCCAGAGACTTTGTGATGCTTCCGGTTCAGGGACTGACCGACGCGGGACGTCCCGTACTTGGATATAACTATGGGGCGAGAGCTTATCAACGAGTCTGGAAGGGAATCTTTTTCCTGAGCGCTGCAGGTCTGGTGATGATGCTGATTCTCTGGATTTTCCTTCTAAGCTTCCCCCGCCCGTTTCTGATGCTGTTCACGTCCGACCCGTCACTTATTCAAGCCAGCCTTTATCCCATGTACTTGTATTTCTTCGCCATCTTTATGATGGGCTTTCAGTTTACAGGACAAACTGTTTTTACAGGACTTGGGTTTTCAAAACAGGCCATCTTTTTCTCGCTCTTGAGAAAGGTCTTTATCGTCATTCCGCTGACGCTCCTTCTTCCGAAAATTCCGTCTTTGTCGGTATACGGTGTTTTTCTGGCAGAGCCCGTCTCAAACTGCGCAGGCGGACTGGCCTGCTACCTGACAATGCTCGCCATAATGAAAAAACATCTGGGAAAGCCGGATATCCATCAGAAAGGTTAATATCATGGGAAAAATACTAGCAGTTAACATTAGTAAAGAAAAGGGAAAGATTAAGCTTCCCATTGATCAGATTGAGCTGAAAGTCAATCACGGAATTGTGGGGGACGCGCATGCAGGAAACTGGCACCGGCAGGTTTCGCTTCTCGCGGATGAGAGCGTGGAGAAAATGAGACAGGCCTCCGGAATCAATCTGGACGCTGGTGTTTTTGCGGAAAACATCTTAACTCAGGGTATTGATTTGAAAAATCTTCCGATCGGTTCCCGCTTAAAAGTCGGAGAAACCGTTCTTGAGGTGACGCAAATCGGGAAGAAATGCCACAACGACTGTGAAATCAAACGAAAAGTCGGAAACTGCGTGATGCCGACAGAAGGAATTTTCGCCATCGTGATTGAGGAGGGTCTGATTCGCCCGGGCGACAGGATTGAAAAGATTGATTGATCATCAACAGTTGAATCGAAAACGCATCATATTCAATTTGATGCGTTTTTTTTTCTCCCAAATTCGCATATCAAAAGAAGAACTCATGAAAAGAGGCAAAATTTATGACTGAAGATCATTATCCGAAAATCAAAATTCATGTCCTGCATACCGGGATGGTTCACGTGTCTCCAGCTCTTCCAAACGGCGGAAAGCACTGCAGTCTTTTAAAAGCTTCAGGACTGCTTCTTCCTTACGATGAGCGGATCTGGATTCCGGTTTCGGTTTACTATATCGAACACCCGAAAGGAAAAATACTCATTGATACCGGATGGAACCGTGAAATGAGTCCGAACGGCACCTTTGATAAAAAAGCGCAGATCAAATCACTCCACTCCGATCTTCTCTATCATGTCAATCAGGGGGTTGTGCCGGAAGGCATGGCAGTAAATGAGCAGCTTAGAGCACTCGGAGTCTGTCCCGAAGATCTTGACTACGTGCTGATGACACACTTGGACTGCGATCATGCCAACGGGCTGAGTCAGGTGAAGAATGCGAAAAAGATTTTGGTATCAAAAGAAGAGCTTAAGGCAGGGAGCAATCCGTTTAATCCCAGGTACCATAAAGAATGGTGGGATGAGGTTGATCTTAAAACCTTTGATTGGAACGGGGCGGAAGGTCCGTTTGGAAAATCGTATGATCTCTTTGGAGACGGAAGCATTGAGCTTATCAAAATACCCGGACACTCAGCAGGACTCTTTGCCGTTAAAATCAAAAATAAGGACGGGAAATATGTATTGATTGATTCGGACGGAGCCTATTCCCCCAGAAACTGGAACGAGATGCTGGATCCGGGTATTGCCGTTAACCGAAAAGAACAGGAAAAATCGCTTGAATGGATTCGTGAACAGAGCAATGATGAAAACTGTGTCGCTTCGCTTGCAAATCACGATCCAAATATCCATCCTCAAATTATTGTTCTTTAATTTCCTCTCACTTTAACATATAATTCTCATGATTCAGTCAGTGAGGAGTAAAGAATGCAGAAAATTCGCGCTTACCAAAATGAAGATCTTCCTGAGATGATCGAGATATGGAACGAAGTGGTCAACCGCGGGGAAGCCTTTCCGCAGACTGAGNNTCTGAACCGCTCGGCTTGATTGACGGAGCCGAATTTTTTTCAGAGCAAACATTAAGTGCTGTATCGGAAGATCCGGATACAGGCAAGTTAACCGGGCTCTATATTCTCCATCCGAATAACGTCGGAAGGTGCGGGCATATTGCAAACGCGAGTTTTGCTGTGAAAGAAGGCTTGAAGGGACAAAGAATCGGTGAGTCCCTCGTGAAAGACTGTCTTGAAAAGGCAAAGATGTGCGGGTTTTCCATCCTGCAGTTCAATGCCGTGGTTGAATCAAACCTTCCGGCGAGAAAACTTTATCAAAAGCTGGGGTTCCAACTTCTCGGAACGATTCCAGGCGGATTTAAAATGAAAGACGGGCATTTTGAAAATATATGTCTCTATTATTACGACCTTCAGCAGGCGGAAATTTCCTGAGCGGAATTCCCGCCTGTTTTTTGTGCTTTCTTCTCCTGATTTCAAATTAGATGTTAATTATAAAGGCACCTGTGTATTAATAAAGGTACCTTAGTATTTTTGGAGGAAGCCGACATGTCAAATGGTGATTCATCTTTAACAAAACTCTTTTTTGAAACACAAAGAATGTTCATGCGCTATCAGATGCTGCAGCACAAAAAAGATGAGCGTGAATTGGATCCCAGACGCGGTCAGGGAAGAATTCTCGCTGTTTTGAAAATGAAACATCAAATCAGCCAGAAAGATTTAACTGAAATGCTCAAAATCCGCCAGCAGTCTCTCGGCGAGCAGTTAAAAAAACTTGAACAGGCCGGATATATCACCCGCACGCCGTCCCAAACGGACAAACGGGCCATGATTGTCTCCTTAACCCGCAAGGGGGATGCATTTGGTTTCCACCATATCGACGATTCGGATGTCTTTTCCTGCCTGAATGAAGAGGAGCAGGAAAATCTGAAAGAATATCTCAGCCGAATCTCGAGTCGGATTGAATGCCTTCTCCATGATGCGGGAAGCTGCGGTTTGGTCCCGGAGAACAAGAACTGCGAGCCGGAAAACGGCTTTAATACCCCATAAGGAGGTTCAATCACGAATATAAAAAGCGCTAATCATCTTTCTTTTCTCAAGAGAACTTTCTATGCCGCTTTTCCCGTATTGACTGGATTCGCGGCCAATTTGATTTATGAACTGACCGATACATACTTTATTGGAAAGCTCGGAAGCGTGAGCTCGCTTGCCGCCATCGTTTTGTCTCTTCCTTTTCTGACTTTTCTGGTTCTAATTGGAAACCTGCTCGGAAAAGGCGCAAAAGCTTACTTTTCAAGGTCTTTGAATCAACTGAACCGACAGGAAATATTTACAAAGCTTTTTCTCTGTACCCTGCTCTTCGGGATTTTCGTTTCCGTCTTGAGTCATTCTTTTCTGGATCCCATCGTCCAAGGACTGGGAGTTGCATACGGAACAGAAGACTACCTTTGCACAAAAGCCTGCATTCGCATCTTTTCTCTGGGAAGTCCGCTGTTTATTCTCAACAACATGCTCGCTCAATTCATTGGCGGAGACGAAACTTCAAAGCTTTCATTGACCGGAACGCTTTTGAGTGTCGGGATCAACATAATCCTGGATCCCATCCTGATTCATACCTTACATCTTGGAGATGAAGGCGCAGCCCTTGCAACGGTCGCGGCCAATGGCTTCTTGACCCTGTATTATCTGGCTTATGCGGTTAGAAATCATCTTCTAGTTTTCAAATTTCAAAATACAGACGGGCAGAAGAAAGCGCTGTCAGGCATCTTGAAAGCCGGATGCGCATCCGTTGTTCCAGACTTGTTTTTTCTGGTTGACAGTTTAGTCCTCAATCATTGCATGATGACTTACGGAAATTATCTCGTGGCCGGATTTGGAATTGCCCAGAAACTCATTCAGTTTGGCGAGCTGATTACCCTTGGATTCTGTACGGGAATTTTACCAATGATAAAAGAAGCTTATCAATCAAGAAACTGGAAGGAGATCGCCCGCACACTGAAAACAGCAGTGCGCGATTTACTGGTCTCTTATCTTTTGCTCGCAGTGATCGTATGGACTTTTAAAGAAAACATCTTCCTAGCTTTCACTTCTGAACAAGCGGTCATCAAAAGCACGGTTTTTATGTTCTTCATTCAGTTCTCGGCTGCGCTTCTTTCCGCTGGATCAAACCTGATCGGTGTGATTTTCCAAGCGGCTGGAAGAAAAGGCTATATGATCCTCTTGACGCTGATTCGAAATATGCTGCTCCTCCCTGTGACCATCGGGATGAACACAGGACTCCATTTGCAAGGGGTTATGTTCTCAGGCCTTGTTACAGAAAGCCTGGTCTTTCTCTTAAGTCTTCAGTTCTTAGACGAATGCATCCAAAAAGAAATATATCTTCAGAAATTGGTCCAGTTTTTCAAAAGCGGAAAAGCCGGATACATGCACCGTTCAGCTCAGCCGGGACATACATGCGCATCTCTTCCCTTCCTGTTTCATCACACTTTTCCGAAAATCCACAGAAGTGGGAGAAGAATGTTCGCATTTGGCGGTTCTTTTGAGCTTTTCAGAAGATACGCCTTTTACCGGGCGCGCCTGTCCGCTCGGACTGCTTTGACATAATTCCTGAAACTCCGCATAACGGAAAGAATCAGTCTCCTCCGGCTGAAAGAAGACAGTGTCGAAAATATTTAAAAAAGAAGACCGGATCACCTCGATTTAAATGATCCGGTCTTCTTTAAAAGCAAACTAGAGTTCTTTTGCGTAAAGAAAGCACCTCAACGGGACTTCTCTCTTTCCAAAGGCAAGGACAATGTCCCTTTCCTCTTCTCTTTTAAATCCCCTTTTGTCGTAAAAAGGATAGGAGCAGCCGTCATCGGTGAACAGAAAAACGGATTTTCCTTTCTCCCTCTCTTCAAGCGCCTTGATCAGTGCCGTACCTACGCCTTTGACCTTTTCTTCAGGATCCGCTGCCAGGAAAACAATTTCGCCGTCCGGATCTTTTCTTTTCTTGAAATTCTGAAGCATTTCACGATTGGCGCAGTCATAGGGATCCGCGCCTTCCCTGAAAAAGACTTTTTGAAGTGCCTGAAAGGTCTTGACGTATAAATCTGAAAAGATGTTTCTCCGCTTTTTCTCTCCCTTCATCTCGGCCAGTAAAACACCCAAAAGTTTTTCTCCGTCGTAGCAAGCCAGCACCTGTGTGGCCCGCCCGAGCTCCTGATAAAAAAAGAAGTCTCCGTAAAGTTTCAGAATGAAAGGGTTTTTGACGTAATGATCAAAATGCATGCCTTTAATGGCAAATTCGACCGCTTTCTTATAGTCTTTTTTCTCAAGATTTCGAATGGTAAAGTCCAACTGAAAACCTCACTTTTGACTGGCTGTCAAATGACTGGATGTCAAAGCTTGACAATGGTCGCGCCGGTTCCGCCCTCGTCCGGTTTTCCGTACCTGTAGGATGAAACCAGGTTGGATTTCTTCAGATAGTCCTGAACCGCCGCGCGGACACGTCCGGTCCCCATCCCGTGGATAATCCGCACTTCTTTTTTGCCCGCCATAATTGCGTCGGATATAAACTGCTCGAGCGCGAAAATCGACTCATCCACCGTGCGGCCCCTCAGGTCAAGCTCGGTCTTCACGTTGGCCGTCGTCCCTTTGACGATGGTCTTCTCGCGTTTGGGCTTTTCCTTTTGGATCTTCACCAGATCCTGCGGCTTCATTGCGATCTTCATCGTTCCCGACTGGATCATGACCTTCTTCTGTTTGGTCTGGATATCAATCACGTCCGCCTCCCGGTCAAGCTGTTTGACATAAACCCGGTCGCCTTTCCTGAAGTCTTCAAGCCTGTAGCGCTTTTTGTTCTTGTCAAACCGCTGCGCGCGCTTTTCGCGCTGCTCTTCGGCTTTCTGCGCGGCTTTATCCGCATCGCTCAGCTTTCTTCTCAGTTTCTCAAGCTTTTTATTGTCGACACTGGCTTCCGCTTCTCTCTGGATGGACTGCACCTCACGGTAGATCTTGTCCGTCTCAAGCTTGGTCTCCCGGATCATCTGCGCGGCCTTTTCGTTGGCCTTGATGAGCGCGCGTTCCGCTTTCTCCTTGTTTTTGTCCTTTTCCGTCTCAGCTTCACGCAGTTTGACCAGCGCTTCCTCTTCACGTTCTCTTGCGCGCTCGAGCGCTTTTCGGGCTTCAAACGCGCTCTTTTCCGCTGCGGCGATGGTCTTCTCAAACTCGCGGGTGTTCTCTGAAATCAGGCTTTTTGATTCATCGATGATGGCCTGCGGAAGCCCGATTCGTGAGGCGATCTCGAAAGCGTTGGATTTTCCGGGCACGCCGATTAAGAGGCGGTAAGTCGGGCTTAATGATTCCACATCGAATTCAACGGAGGCATTGATCACGCCTTCGGTATTAAGCCCGTATTCTTTCAGTTCCCCGTAATGAGTGGT
Source organism: Eubacteriaceae bacterium UBA7485 (assembly GCA_002478485.1). Taxonomy (GTDB): domain Bacteria; phylum Bacillota; class Clostridia; order Eubacteriales; family Eubacteriaceae; genus UBA7485. Next base: position 12,284 of record DLOL01000010.1, read on the forward strand.
GGCACCGGTCAGCGATCCCCTCTTTCGGAGCTCGTCAAGAATAGCGACGGCAAGGGCGGCTCCTTCTTCCGGATCAGTTCCCGCACCCAGCTCGTCAAACAGGACCAGCGAATCACGGTCGGCGTCTCTTAGGATCTGGACAATGTTATGCATGTGGCTTGAGAAGGTGGAGAGCGACTGTTCGATACTCTGCTCATCCCCGATATCCGCATAAACATCCTGAAACAGCCGTGTCCTTGATCCTTCCTGAACCGGAATGAAAAGGCCGGACTGCAGCATGAGCGTCAGAAGGCCGAGTGTCTTGAGCGTAACCGTTTTCCCGCCGGTATTCGGTCCTGTAATGACCATCGTCTGAATCTCCTCAGGAAGCACAATATCGCTTGCGACCACTCTCTCTTTAGGAATCAGCGGATGGCGGGCCATGAGAAGCTCAACCGGTCCTTCTTCAGTGAGCCGGGCGCGGTTGCCGCCGATCGACAGAGCGTAGGCGGCTTTGGCAAAGACATAGTCAAGCTCGATCATCGTCCGGTAATCTTCTTCAAGCACGGCATGATACAGGCCGACTTTATCGCTCATGTCTTTGAGAATTCTCTCAATTTCATCCTTTTCCTCTGCCTCAAGAAGCCTCAAATCGTTATTCAGCTCCACAACGGCCGCAGGCTCCACATAAAGTGTCTGTCCTGAAGAGGAGCGGTCTAACACAATACCCGGAATCTTTGCCCGGTACTCGGCTTTTACCGGAACCACATAACGGCCTCCGCGAATCGTGACAAGTTTTTCCTGCAGATAACGGTCATTGACCGGCGAAGCGGTGATGGCCTGCAGCTTCTCTGTGATACGCTTTCCGACATTGATCATCTCCCGACGAATTCTTGTGAGCTCTGCAGACGCTGTATCCGCCACTTCGGTGTCACTTAACAGCTTCTTTGAGATTTCCTGTTCAAGATCTTCACAGGCATCGAGAATATCAAACGCATCGTCGAGAAGCGGAAGGGCTTCGCCCTGGTCTTCCTCGCGGTAGGATAAAATATCTCTTATGGTTCGCAGCACCGCTGCAATTCGCCGAAGCTCGAAAATCTGCAGGAATGCGCCAATCTTCGCGCGCTGAATCATCCCGGTGATGTCTTCATTCTTGGCCATGGGAAGTCTTCCCGAGCGAAGCGACATCAGGAGCGCTTCTTCCGTGTAAGAGAGCGATCTTTCAATATTTGACAGGTCTGTCATCGGATAAAGCGCTTTTGCCGTCTCTTTCGCTTCGTCATTGACACAAAAACCGGTCAGTTTGTCCTTGATCTTTTCATATTCTAAAGCTTGTATGCTTCTGTTATCCATATTCTTCCTTTAATTTACATCACACCGCGCTCTGCAGGCTTTTCGTTAATCGTCACTGAATCGCTCTTCTCACCGGTGCGGTAATACGCGAGAATCTCATCAGCCTTAGCAGGGGTTTCGTCAAAAATAAAAATTCTGTTTCTCCTCGAAACCGCCTTTGCCCTTTCCCGGCTGACCACCCAGGGCCTGTCTTCATAGATTTCATTGACTCCGTCCCGGAGAGTCAGCGGATAGGCTTTATCCGCCTGTCTGAGAGTAAACCTCTCATCCCGCCGGCAGTTTTCGCAGTCTCTGTTTTTGCAGTCCATGACGCAGTAAGCGGATGTCAGAAGCTTTCTTCTTCCATAGGTGAAAAAAACCGGATGGATCGGGAGGATTTTTGCAAGCCTTCCCGCTTCATCAAGGCTCAGTTCGGTAGAAAGCACGCCGCTTTTGACCGAAAAATCGCCCAGGAAGGCACCGCTTTCATGGTTCATGATGTTCAGACTCTCATCCGCCTCGATTTCAAACGACTCTTTTTCACTTAATCCCAGATCCATGAGAAGGCCGAGAAGTTCGTAATTCTTGACAAGCGCGCCGTCTGCTGCATTGAGCGCCTCTTTGAAAGACGGATCCTTTTCAAGCCGGTCGGTGAGAGCCGTGTTCAGAATGAGCGGAGAGGTGATTTTGACTTTTTTTCCGGCAGACTGAAAAGCGCCGATCAGATCTTTCAGGCTGTGAAAATCCGTATGGATGTCAAAAGGAACAATCACTTCATCCGCGTCAATCCGGATATAATCCCGCGCATTCACATAAGCGGAAAACTCAACCGACAGGAGATCGGTGTCATCCCGGAAAGCATGCGGTGCGTCTTCAAGGCGGATCTTTCGGGATTTATTCCGAAGCGGCTTTTCTTCAGCCTGCTGAGCTGCTTCCACCGCGGCATTTCGGATCTGGTTGAGGGCTTTTTTGGAGAGAAAAAGATTCTCACCAAGGTTGACCTCCATCTTTCCAGCCGAAAAGCCGGTATTGCCAAGCTTGATCAGCTGCTCTTTCACCCGCTCTTCGCTCAGCGCCTGGCTTTTTGCCTCTTCCGGATAGAGGTTCGTTTCAAATGCGACCGTCTCCCCCCCTTCGATTCTCACATCACCCACAACCGGCGCTCCTTCAAACAGGTTGACCGTTAAATGAAGCGGCTTTTTTTCAGCCTTCGGAAGAATGGACGCCTCCTTCTTCAGCTTCTCCATCAGCTTTTTGTCAAGACTCTTGAAAACCGGCGTTCCGGGCGCAACCTGTTTTCTGCTTCCTGGGCGGATGTAAACACATCCTTTTCCTGTCTTGAGCTGATCGGCTTTTTTTGTTTTTTCCGGATTCTGAAAAATCCCGGACACATTGGTGCCGTCTTTCTCGTCTTTACCAAACGCAATCCCGTCTCCGTTTGAAAGGGTCATCCCGCGTTCGAGCCTGATCTCAATCAGGCCGTTTTTGGTTTTTCCGGTTTTTCCAATATAAAGCCCGCGTTTTTTTCCGATCTCAGGAGTCAGGCGCTGATCCCGGCCGTAAAGATTTCCGCCGGTAAACCCTCTCTGAAAGACGGCTTTAAGCACATTTTCCGCTTCTTTCGAGGCTTCTGTGCCGTTTTTGAGCGCGTCGACCGCATCCCTGTATGCTTTGGTTACCGCGTAGACATATTCCGGTGATTTAAGCCGGCCTTCAATTTTTATGGAGTCGATGCTGTTTTCAATCATATAAGGCAGCGACTCAATTGTGTTAAGATCCCGGGTGGCAAGCACAAATCCGTCTTTTACGATTTGTCCGCTCTGGTCTTCAAGCGAGTAGGCCTGTCTGCAAGGCTGGGCGCACCGGCCTCTGTTTCCGCTTCGCGAACCGCAGGCTGAGGAGAAATGGCATTGTCCGGAATAGCCGTAACATAAAGCGCCGTGACTGAACAGTTTCACTTCGGCATGAATTCGCCGTCTGATCTCGCCCGCCTCGGAAATGGACATCTCTCTCGGCATCACGACCCGGGTAAATCCGAGATCGTCAAAGAATAAAGCGCCTCTCGCGCCGTAAACGGTCAGTTGTGTAGATACCTGGAGAGGCAGATCTTTAAAAAAATTCCTTGCAAGCCGTATCAGGCCGATATCCTGAAGAATGACGCCGTCGATCTCAATCTCATCAAGAAAGGCCAGCGCGTCGACCGCCTCCTGCAGCTCTTCTTCTTTGATCAGGGTGTTGACGACCGCATACATCTTCACGCCATGCGCTTTTGCCAGTTCTCTTGTTTTACGAAAATCATCCCAGGTAAAGTTCTTCGCCATCATGCGCGCGTTGAAAACAGGAAGGCCCGCATAAATCGCATCCGCGCCCCCTGCAATCGCTGCAACTGCAGCCTCGGGGCTTCCAACGGGTGAGAGAATTTCCGGATAGGTTATCTTTTCTTTTTTCATATTTCACCTTAAGGCAGTGCCCTCTGCCTGAAATTTTATTTTATTCTTTTTTCCGGTATGAAAAAAGCCTGCATGCG
>DLOL01000001.1 GCA_002478485.1 Eubacteriaceae bacterium UBA7485
TATTGACGTAGAACCATTAAAATATGCCGTGTTTTCCAAAGAACTTGGAGAACACGGCATATTGCCTTTTAGAGCTTGAAGTTTCTTCTGACCTGACGAACGACGCCCATGATATTGACGCGTTCTCTGGAATTTGTAATGTAGAAATCTCCTTCGCCTTTGTAAGAAACAGGCTGAACCAGAATGCCGTTGTTCTGGAAGAAGACTTTGCGGATTACGCCGTCGTCAGCATGACTTTGCACGAGCGCATAATCTCCATTGTCACACGAGTCTCGGACTTCTATGATAAGGATATCGTCTTTAAGGAAAACAGGTTCCATATCGTTGTCGCGCACCCGAAGACCGACATACGTTCTGCCGTTTTGAAGCATTTTCGATCCGATCTCTTCATAACCATTCTTATCCTGGATATTGGCCCACTCGACCCCTGCCGGAACGCGGTTATAGACAATGATTTCATTATCCTTTTTCAGCTTGCTTGAATCCACGTTCAAGAGGTAGTCGGTAGTTACAGAGAAGATTTCTGCCAGTTCCTTGATTGTGTTAATGTCTGGATAGTTCTTGTTGGTTTCCCACTGGCTTACAGCGGTCTGCGAAACACCTAGACGTTTTGCAAGGTTCGCCTGAGACATGTTTCTTTCTTTTCTCAGCTGGCGGTATTTGTTCAATGTCGGCTCCTTTTCTAGTGTTGATCTCAGAAAACAAGTATAAGATTAACTGTTAAATATTTGTTAAAGATGTTTATCTTATCTTAATTTTACATCAACTTATGAGATTAGGGATAAAAAAATACAATTTTTCTTGTTGTTTCATGCTTAAAACTGATAATTCTTGACGCTTTTAGTTAGGTTTGAATCTTGAGAATGTTTAAATAAGGCGGTTCGCTTTGATCAGCTTCGGACTGGTGAATTCATTCCTAATGGGTATTGTGGTAAAATGAGAAATAAATTGCAAAGAGAAACAATATGATTTTATCAGATAAAGCCATTAAACAGTACATGAGCGAGGGAAAACTCAAGATCAGCCCGCTGGAAGACAATCAGATTCAGCCGGCTTCTGTCGATTTAAAGCTTGGAAGGCACTATCTTAGACTCAACGAAAATTATTTCGGCACGATGACGATGACCGACGAGATCGAGTATGCGCAGATCGAAGCGGATGAAATCATTATTCCAAGCAACTCTTTTCTTCTTGCCACTACAATGGAGTATATCAAGCTCCCCAATAACCTGACTGCATTTGTCGAAGGAAGAAGCTCTGTCGGCCGAATGGGGCTCTTCATTCAAAATGCCGGATGGGTTGATCCCGGATTTGAAGGGGAAATCACGCTGGAGCTTTATAACGCGAACCGCCTTCCAATCAAGCTTGAAGCCGGGAGGCGGATCTGTCAGCTGGTATTTGCGGCGATGGATGATGAGGCGGAGAATCCGTATTGCGGCAAATATCAAAAACAGAGGAAAGCCACCGGATCAAGAATTTTCCAGGATACTGAGAATGGCAGGAAAGACAAGTGATTTGAAAGGAGTGGCGTATTTTTGCGCCGTAAGATGAAAGAAATTTATCTCGATAATGCTGCCACGACCCCGCTTGAAAAAGAGACGGTGGACGTATTGCGGCATTTTTTTGAGGATCAGTATTATAATCCTTCCGCTTTATACAGACCTGCTATCAAGCTCGAAAAAGAACTTGAGAAGGCGAGGAAAGTTGTAGCGGAAGGTTTTGGTGTGCCGGCGGAAACCGTTACATTTACATCTGGCGGTACGGAAGGCTCAAACACCATTATCAAAAGCGTAGTGGAGCAGTCAAGAAACCCGAAGAAGAGGATCATTACAACGGCCGTTGAACACCCCGCAGTTTTGGAAGTATTCAAGGATTTTGAAAAAAAGGGTGTTGATACCATCTACCTTCCGGTTCTGAAAGACGGAAGTGTGGATTTGAAAGCCCTGGAAGAGGCTTTGAATGAAGACACGGTTTTAGTCTCGATTATGGCCGTTAACAATGAACTGGGAACGATTAATGATCTTGTTCAGGCAGGCCAATTGATCCGCAGACTTTCTCCGAATGCTGTTTTCCATTCCGATTTTGTTCAGGCTTATATGAAAGTTAAAGATGACCGGATTGATCTGAAGAAGGCAGGTGTGGATGCGGCCAATGCCTCGGCTCATAAAGCGCACGGACCGAAGGGGATCGGTGCGATGTATATCCGAAAAGGACTGAAGATCAAACCGCTATTGCTTGGGGGGGGTCAGGAGCATGGGATGCGCTCCGGAACGGAAAACGTTCCGCTTGCCGCGGGATTTTCAAAAGCCGTGGAGCTGAGGCTGGATAAGGTCAGGGAAGACCAGGAAAGAGCAAAAAGACTCAAGGAACGCTTTCTGGATCAGATCTCTGATATCGAGGAGATGAAGGTGGTTTCACCAGAGGATGCTTCACCTTATGTGATTAACCTGGCTTTTCGGGGCGTCAAAGGAGAGGTTATTCTCCACATGCTTGAAGATAAGGGCATTTATGTCTCCACTGGTTCTGCCTGTTCTTCACATCACGCCGGAGGGTATATCCAGCGCGCCATTGGACTCGATCCGGAACTTGCAGCTGGCACGCTTCGGATCAGCATGTCTGATCAAACAACACCGGAAGAAATCGACGTGCTTGCAAAAGAACTGAAGCAGGCGGTCGAAGGATTGAGAAGAATAACGAAATTTAACAGGAGAAGATAGGATGAGGCATGTCATTTTAGTCCGCTACGGGGAAATCAGCTTAAAGGGATTGAACCGGAATTACTTTATCGATCTGCTGGCTAAAAACATCAGACACGCACTCTCTCATCTTGAGAGTGTGAAGGTAAGAAAAGTGCAGGGAAGAATCATCGTGGATATTGATGATGACGAGCTTGAAGAGGGACTGGACCGGGTCACACGTGTTTTCGGCGTCGTCTCCGTCTCACCGGCAGTCGTTATTGATAGTGAATGGGAAGTGATTGAGACTACACTTGAGGAGATGATAAAGCCGCTTGAATTTGAAACGTTCAGAATCAGCGCAAGACGTGCCAATAAGAATTTTCCGATTCATTCGGATGATATTGCGCGAAAACTCGGCGGTACGGTCCTTCGTGCCAAGGAGGATGTCAAAGTCAATCTTCATGAGCCGGAGATAACCTTTCAGGTTGAAGTCAGGGAAGAGACTTATTTATATTTTGAAACAATCCCGGGACCCGGCGGACTGCCGGTTGGATGTTCCGGAAAGACGGGCCTTCTCCTCTCAGGCGGGATCGATTCGCCGGTGGCAGGATACATGATGGCCAAACGCGGGCTTAAACCAGTCGCGATTTATTTTCATGCTTTCCCGTATACCTCAGACCGCGCAAAAGAAAAAGTTATTACACTTGCAAGAATCTTGTCAAAATACACAGGCGGATTCAAACTTTATGTCGTTCCGTTCACCGACCTTCAACTTGAAATCATTGAGAACTGTCCGGAACGTCAGATTACGATTCTGATCAGACGTTATATGGCGAGAATAGCGGAAGAAATAGCCAGAAAAGAAAAACTCGGCTCCCTTACGACGGGTGAAAGTCTTGGTCAAGTAGCAAGCCAGACGCAGGAATCGCTGTTGGTTACCAACGAAGCGGCGGACCTTCCGGTTTTCCGTCCTCTTATTGGGCTTGATAAACAGGAAATTGTCGAAATTGCCCAGAGAATCGGAACATTTGAGACGTCGATTCTGCCTTATGAAGATTGCTGCACGATTTTTGTGCCAAAACATCCGGATACACGCCCAAAACTTGACTTAATCAAAAAAAGTGAAGAAAAAATCAAAGATAAAGCGGACGAGCTCATCAAAAAAGCCGTGAAGGATTCTGAGATTATCAAAATCAAGCCGGCAGATGCATGAAAAGACATCTCCAAGACCAAATCGGTTTTGGAGGTGTCTTGTATAGAGAGAAGAAACGGATTATTTCTTTTTCAGATGTCGAATGATACGTGAATTACCACGTCTGATGTCTTCGTCACCTCGCCATCAGGCGTGGCTTCGAAAAACAACGTAAGTGGCTTATGGCTATTCACAAGCCCTATCCCAGAGGGATTACCTTTGATTGCTTTGCCGCTTTCCTGGAAACCGATCTCCCAGATGGTACAA
>DLOL01000015.1 GCA_002478485.1 Eubacteriaceae bacterium UBA7485
TCGTCATCAGCGACGGCACCACACTCCTTCACATGCCTCTTTTCAAGAAGCTCAAGGCCATTGTCGATTCCGGAGAACTCGGAAAAGTCAAGATGGTCCAGGTCAATTTCGGCTCCCTCAAGGAATACGACGTGAAGAACCGCTTCTTCTCAAAAGAGCTTGCAGGCGGCGCGCTTCTTTNNCGTGTACGCCGTCAGCTTCGCCCGCTACTTTATGCAGTCAAAACCCGATGTGATCCTCACCACAGCCAATTACTTCGAGACCGGTGTGGATGAGACCAGCGGCATCATCCTGAAAAATCCGGAAGGCGAAATGGCCGTCATCGCGCTGACCATGCGCGCCAAGCAGCCAAAACGCGGCGTGGTCGCCTGCGAAAAGGGGTATATAGAAGTTGATGTGTATCCCAGGGCAGACAAGGCAAAGATCGTCTGGTCCGAAGACGGCCGCGAAGAGATCATCGAAGCGGGAGCTTCTGAAGACGCGCTTTTGTATGAAGCGCAAGACATGGAAGACTACATTTTAAACGGCACCGGGGAGAAAAACCTCGGCCTCGTCCGGGACGTCATGGCCACCCTCTCAAGCGTGAGAGACCAGTGGGGCATGAAGTATCCGTTTGAATAAGAAAAACACGAACCATCCGTATCTCATCCATATCCCTGGCCCCATCCCAAACTGGCCAGGGGCTTTTTTGCGTGAAAGATCCACATCGGGACAGAAATTAAGGCAAACTACATACTACTGATGTAGTATAGAATTATAAGCGACGCGGTATCAATTATCTCGTCGAATCTGGAGGAAAAATGGGGATCAAGTCGACTTATCCGCACCGTATCAGCACGTATGACTGCACCATACATTCAAAATTCTCGCCGGTCGTGGCGCTTAACTGGTTTCAGGAAGCGGCACAGCGCCAGGTGGAAGACAACCACATCGGTTTTGACTTTCTGGATCAGAACGGGCTTGCCTGGGTCGTGACCCGGTACGATTTAACCTTTCATGCCTATCCCGATTACGGGGAAGAGGTCACCGTGGTCACGGAATCGGCGGGCGTGAAAAGTTTCTCTGCGTTTCGAACCTTCAAACTGATGCGAGAAGACGGGACCGTCCTGATCGAGGGACTCTCGGAATGGATGCTCATCGACCGGAAAAACGGCCGGGTGACGCGGCCTGACTCCTATGAAGAAATGCTGGTTTTGGGGACGGACGCGAAGACGCGCTTCACCTGGAGAAGACTCAGTCCGGTGGATACCGAGAAGGCGGTCGATCACGCGTTTGAGATCCGCTTTCAGGATATCGACCACAATGAGCATGTCAACAACGCCACCTACCTGATCTGGGCAATTGAATCCATCCCGCGCGACGTGCTGGTGGAAAGCAATCTGAAATCCCTCAAGATCGTCTTTAAAAACCAGGCTTTCCTGGAAGACAAGGGGAGAATTCACACCATGAGACAGGAAACCGCGAAGAACACCTACCGGATCGACGTGATGCGGGATGATGAAGTCCTGGTCCAGCTGCTGCTTGAATTCGAATAAAGGGGTACACGATGGAACTACATGATTTTTATATCGGGAAGGCCTTTGACGCCTGGACCTATTTCGGCGCGCATCCGGACGAAAAAGGGTGGATGTTCAGGGTCTACGCGCCAAACGCGCTCTCCGTCTCTTTGAAACTTCTTCTGGACGAGGAAGTGATCCTTCCGATGGAAAAAGAAGGGACAAGCGGCGTGTGGCAGGTTAAAACGGATCAGGCGAAAGAGGGGGACGCATACCTCTACCGCATCGTCGGTCAGAACGGCCAGCAGGTCGACCACACGGACCCCTACGCCTTCAGTTCCCTGGTGCGTCCGGAATACGCATCGGTCATTACCGACCTTACATTTGACTTTCATGATGAAGACTGGATCAAGAACCGGAAAATCGGCTACAACGACCCGATCAACATCTATGAAATGCATCTAGGCTCCTGGAGGAGAAAAGAGGACGGGGGCTTTTACACGTACGAAGAACTGGCCGACCAGCTGATCGGCTACCTTAAAGAAGGCGCCTACACCCATGTGGAATTTCTTCCGGTGACCGAACACCCGGTGGATGAATCCTGGGGCTACCAGGTTTCAGGGTTTTATTCCGCTACGTCCCGTTACGGCACACCGCAGCAGCTCGCGGGCCTGATCGACCGGCTCCACCAGGAAGGCATCGGGGTTTTGATGGATTTCGTGCCGGTTCATTTCGCGCTTGACGACTACGCGCTCGGGATGTTTGACGGAACCGCGCTTTACGAATACCCGAGCGAAGACACGGGCCACTCCGAATGGGGAAGCCGGAACTTCAACTACTACAGAGGCGAAGTGAGAAGCTTTCTTCAGAGCTCGGCGGATTTCTGGATTCAGAAGTACCACTTTGACGGGCTGCGGATGGACGCGATCTCAAATGCGCTTTACTGGCAGGGAAATGCGAACCGCGGACTTAACGAAGGCGCAGTTGAGTTTATCCAGGAAATGAACAAGGGCCTTTCTTCGCGCTACCCGAACGTGATGAAGATCGCAGAAGACTCCACGAGTTACCTGAAGGTCACCGCACCCGTGCAGTACCAGGGGCTCGGGTACGACTACAAGTGGGATATGGGCTGGATGAACGACACGCTTGACTTCTTCAAGTCCGACTCCGCCTTCCGGGGACAGGAGATCGGCAAGCTGACCTGGACCATGCAGTACTTCTACAACGAGCTTTTCATGCTCCCGCTCTCGCATGATGAAGTCGTCCACGGGAAAAAGACCATTCTCGACAAGATGCCGGGGGACTATGAAGACAAGTTCGACCAGGCAAGGCTTCTTTATCTGTACATGTTCGCCAGTCCCGGAAAGAAACTCAACTTCATGGGATATGAATTCGGACATTTCGCGGAATGGAGCGAAGCAAGACAGCTCGACTGGAACCTGCTTGAATATCCGGCGCATCTCAACCTCTATCATTACATCAATGCGCTCAACCGGCTGTATCTCAACACACCTGCGATGTACGAGCAGGACTACAATCCCGAATGCTTCGATTACGTGAGAACCAACCGCTCGGAAGTGCTTTGCTTTGAAAGACGCGGAAACACCGACCACATCGTCGCGCTCTTCAATTTCGGGAAGAATGCCTACGGCCACCCGGCTGAAGAAACAGGGGAAGAAGCAGACCGGGAAGAACCCGCAAAGGAAGACGATCTGATCTTAAGTTTCACGCACCCGGTCAAACTCGAGAAGATCTTCTCTTCAAAGGAAGAAGTCTCGGAAGACACGCTTGAATCCGACCGGACTGGAACTCCTGTTCAGTATCCGCATCCCGGAAATGAATTCAGAGTAAAGGCCCGGCTTGACGGATTTACCGGTATACTATATAAAGAAACCATCTTGAAAGAAAAGAAGGTTTCCAAAATAACGAAACCGGAAGTGGTGAAAAAGAATGCCGTCACAAGCGCCGAAACCAGCAGCACAAAAGAAACAAGGGGGCCCAAAGCCTGAAAATGGAAAGAAGAAAGGGAAGTGGACCTTTTTAAACCGAAACCTCCAGTGGTGGGGCGGGCTTCTCGGCGTGATTGCCGGAGTCGCGGGATTTCTGTTTTCGGTCTACACCGTCTACTATGGAATCAGGGCCTACTCTTCAGATGACAGAACCTTCTCCACGCTGATGACCGAGTACAACATGACCCTTCAGCAGATCGCGGTTGCCATCATGGTGGTGGGAAGCATCCTGCTTTTATACTATCTGGCCACCCTGCTCGTGGCATGGATCTCGATGATCTCGTCGAAGCGGAAGATCAGAAGAAGGACGCTTTTCATTGTGTCGATCATCTTCTTCTGCCTTGACATGGTCTTCTATCTGCTCGGAAACATCGATTTGTGGCTTGCCGTCTTAACAGGGGCAGCTGATATCTTGATGACGATCGGAATCTATTTAAACTTTACGCCGGTTCTCAAACGGGCGATGTAAGGGGCGCTTGAGCGCCTCTTTTTTGGTTCTATGATGAAAGTGGGGGACGGCGTTTTTTTGCAACCGCATTCCGG
>DLOL01000091.1:0-615 GCA_002478485.1 Eubacteriaceae bacterium UBA7485
ACCTGCATGGAATCCGCAGAGATAATCTCCCCATCCACTTTCTTGGCCAATAATATTGAAGTTTGGGTTTTTCCTGCCGCCGTCGGACCGGCGATGATAATAAGAGGCTTTTTTTTATCTGACAACCGTATTCTCTCCATTTCCTGCTTCTAGCTTTAAAAGCGCAGCTTTTTTCTCCAATCCGCCTGCATAGCCGGTAAGACTTCCATTGCTTCCCATTACCCTGTGGCATGGTATGATGATGGATACCGGATTATGTCCTACCGCGCCGCCTACCGCTTGCGCCGACACCCGTTCCGCTCCATCTGTCGCGGCAATCTGCCTTGCGATAGCGCTATAAGTAATTGTCTGCCCATAGGGTATTGCACATAAGAGCTTCCATACCTTATGCTGAAACTCCGTTCCCGTAACATGCAGCGGCACCTGAAACTCTGGTTCCCTTCCCGAAAAATAGATGTCAAGCCACTGCCTGGTCTGTGCCAGTACAGGTGTCTCTTTCTCCATGTAATGCGGCTCCAGGTTACGTGCAAAATATTTCTGCCCCATAAACCATAAACCAGTCAGTCCTACCTCATCCGCAGCAAGTAAAATACTGCCAAGTGGAGATTTATATTT
>DLOL01000091.1:701-7668 GCA_002478485.1 Eubacteriaceae bacterium UBA7485
TTGAGGCTCTGACTCAAATTGCCGATTGAAAAATAAGATATAAATCTTATTTTTCAATCTTTACCGCATTTCCGCGCTGTATACAGACGCATTGAAGATCGGCTTATGACAAAAATGACAGAAATTCCTTCCTGCCATTTTATATCTTAATTATGTTTTTATCCTTCGCGCTTCATTATATCCGCTTTGCAGCCTAATGTCAATGATTGGCGACTGCAGAATTCATGTCTTATTGCACATTTTCTTACTCACAGATTTTTGATCAAATCCGCCTGGATTTCCTGATAATGTGCATCTATCAGTCCAAAATCTTTCTGTTTATAATTCCAGCAGGCACGTCCGATGCCGTATTTTTCAAATACCGCATGGATATCCTCAAACCATCTGAGCGTATCGGGAAGCGGTGCCTGATCGATTACGCCGTACTCTCCGCAATAAAGATATGCATCGTTTTTTTCTGCAGCTTCGACCGCGGGAGTTATCATTGCCTCCATAAACCTGCGATCCACCCGATCCAGTGAAAATTCATTCAGCGCTCCCGCCAGATCTTGCTTTAGCAGTTTGCTTTTCTCTACATATATTTCTTTGGCATCAGGATATCCCAGTTCAAAATCCGGCGTCATACCCTCGACCCAGTATGCTTTCTGATGGGTAAACGTAAGCGGCTCATAGAAATGAAAATTATAAACCACCTTATCGTCATAGGGTTTGGCAAGCTGCTTTACACTGGTCACGCTGTTATAGCAGACCCCGCCAAAGATCACATAGCTGTCTTTTGCTATTTCCCTGATCGCTGCGATTGTCCGGTTGGCAATATTGTTCCATGCATCCGCTACGGAAGGGCTGACGATCTCATTTAACAATTCAAAAGCGACGGTATTGCTGTGGGAGCCATATCTTCCGGCAATTTCTTTCCATAGTTTGATAAATCTTTCCTGCTGTTTGTCATTGGAAAAGAATTCTTCCAGATCGCCATGATCCAAAGGATCAAACGTATAGCCATAGGTTTTATGCAGATCTAAAACCATATGCAGGCCGTGGGTCTCACACCAGCGTATACAGTTGGAAATATAAGCGTAACCTTCCTCTTTCACGTCCCCGTTCTCGCTCTCTATGATATCGTAATCAACGGGTAAGCGCACATGATCCAGTCCCCATCCTGCAATCTGCTTGATATCTTCTTCAGTGATAAAAGTATCAAAATGTTCTTTCTCATAGCTTACACATTGCGAAAGCCATCCACCCAGATTTACACCTCTCATAAAACCTTCAAAACGCTTCATAGTCATCCGTCCCTTCCTTTTATTTTTTTATTATTATATCAAATTTTCTTGTCTTATATATCGTTTTCCTTTTATTTTTATCACGATCATTACATACAATCAGATATTGCTCATACGATTCGTTTAAATTTCTTCTCGATATCATATTTGCTCATGGAAAAGATCGTCGGGCGTCCGTGGGGACAATGATACGGGTTCTCCAGTGTCAGGAGTTCGTCTAATAGCGCATCCAATTCCGTAAGGGATATTTTCATATTGCCTTTGACCGAAGCCTTGCATGCCATTGTCGCAATCCTCTGGCGGATGATTTCCGGTGTGCCGGTCAGTCCTGTTTCCATTAGTTCGTTCAATGTATCAAGGAACATATCCTTCGGATCATTTAGATATAGTTCCATCGGGATCGCGCGTATTGCATATTCGTTTCCGCCAAATTCCTCCACTTCAAATCCAAGTTCTTCAAAATATTCCAGAGCATCCAAAAGCATCTGGCGTTCTGCGCCGGTCACTGTGATGACAATTGGCGGATTGAGCTGCTGCTGATAAACAGTATTCTCTTGAAGTTGTTTCATCAGACGTTCATAATTCACTTTTTCATGTGCTGCATGCTGATCGACAAAATAAAGGTTGTCATCCAATTCAAAAAGCCAGTAAGTATCAAAGATCTGCCCAAGGATCTTATAACGCTTACGGGAACTTTCTGACAGAACGCGCTGCTTATCAAATAACTCCATCTGCACAGGACGTTCCACAAAGATATGGTCGCGTTCTTTCAGAATAGGATTGTTTTTTTTCACAGGTCTGGTAACCTTTCCCACCGGTTTAGGTTCCAGTATTTTCTGCAGCATGGTGTTCTGTTCCGGCTGCAGTCGGAAATCAGTCTGCCATTCCTGATCGTTGTTGTCGGTCTGATGTTCCTTTATAAAATCTGTTTTTTTATGTGCTTCTTCAGATTCCCTTCTGTTATGTTCAAAGGGTTCCGGAGCCTCATTTGATATTTTCTTTTCCTCTTTTTCCGGCACCAGATCACAGTCCACAATCATCTCCTGCGCGGAAAGCGTCTCCGCCACCGCCTTAATGATAAAATCCATAAACTGCTGTTGGTCATGAAAACGTACATCCATCTTGGACGGATGCACATTGACATCAACCTCCTGGGTATCCATCGTAATATGCAGTACGCAGAACGGAAATCTGTGCTGCATCATATATGCTTTATAGCCTTCTTCAATACCTTTGGCGATCAGATTGCTTTTGATGTATCTGCGGTTAATAAAATAATTCTCAAAATTACGGTTTGAACGGTTATTGACCGGCGTTCCAAGATACCCTTCGATCGTCATTCCATCCTGTTCACTGATGATCGGAATAATCTCTCTTGCAGTATCTTTCCCATAGATACGATAGATTACTTCTTTCAGATCACCATTTCCGGAAGTCGAAAATCTCACTTGTCTGTTCTGAATAAAAGTATAGGAAATATCAGGCCGGCTCATGGCAAGATGTTCCATCAGGTCAGCCACATATCCCCCTTCCGTAGCCGTTGTTTTTAAGAACTTCCGACGCGCCGGAGTGTTATAAAATAGGTTGCGCACGACGATGGTCGTTCCATCCGGCGCCCCCACTTCATCGGATTCTTTTTCTATGCCGCCCTCAATCACATAACGGTTTCCCATGAGGGCATCTGTATGCTTGCTGATGAGTTCCACCTTCGCAACTGCTGCAATACTTCCCAATGCTTCCCCGCGAAAGCCCATGGAGCGCACGTTGCACAGATCCTCCGCCGTATGGATCTTACTGGTGGCATGGCGCAAAAATGCATTCGGAAGATCCTCTTTCATGATGCCGCAGCCATTGTCGGTAACGCGGATCAGTTCTATTCCGCCATCCTTGATCTCTACCGTGATCGCATCTGCACCGGCATCCATGGAATTTTCCACCAGTTCCTTTACCACACTGGACGGACGTTCTACAACTTCCCCAGCCGCAATCTGATCAATTGTTTGGGAATCCAGAATATGTATGACTGCCATGCTTTTACTCCCTTCTCTTACCATCTGTTCTTCAGCTTATTTTGCAACCCGTATAATGTATTCATTGCATCCAGTGGTGTCATATTGGAGATATCCAGTTCCTTTAACTCCTCTATGATATCCTGATCTGTCACTGTATCAAATAAGGACATCTGTTCCAGATCCACCTCTTCATAATGTATCGGCGCTTTCCGTTCTGATCTCTGCTCTCCCACGATCGTCTGGATCTTTTCAATGATATCATTATCCGAAAGCTGCCCGACGATCTCCTTTGCCCGGTCGATCACCATATCCGGCACACCGGCCAGCTTCGCCACCTGTATCCCATAACTCTTATCTGCGCCGCCGCGGACGATCTTTCTTAAGAATACGATATCGTCGCCTTTCTCCTTTACGGCGATACAGTAGTTATTGACATTGTTCATCCTGCCTTCCAGTTCCGTCAGCTCATGATAATGGGTCGCAAACAAAGTACTGATTCCGCGCTTTTCGAGATCCTCGCTGATGGCCCACGCGATGGAGACACCGTCAAACGTCGAGGTACCTCTTCCGATTTCATCCAGAATGACCAGGCTCTTTTTCGTTGCATTCCTTAAAATATTGGAGACTTCTGTCATCTCGACCATAAAAGTAGACTGCCCTGTCGCAAGGTCATCACTTGCGCCGACTCGTGTGAAGATCCGGTCCCGAATTCCCACGACCGCGCGCTTAGCGGGGACAAATGAGCCTGCCTGCGCAAGGAGCGTGATCAGCGCCACCTGCCGGATATACGTGGATTTTCCCGCCATATTCGGGCCGGTGAGAAGAACCAAAAATTTTTCTGGTGAAAGGTGCGTGTTATTAGAGATAAAAGAGGCCCTTCCCGTCATCTTCTCGACAACCGGATGACGCCCCCCTTCGATTTCAAGCACATCATCTTCCGTGATCTCAGGTCGTACGTAGTTTTCTTCAAGCGCAAGGTCGGCGAGTCCCGCATAGGCGTCAAGCTCCGCGGTGGTTTTCGCTGCCTTCATAATCCGTGGAACGTTTTGCTTGATTTTTTCAAGAATCTCCTGAAACAGTTCTGCTTCCAGAATTTCAAGCTTGTCCTGGGCCTGGTTGATTTCATCCTCTGTCTTCTTGAGCTCTTCCGTAAAATACCGCTCGCTGTTCACGAGGGTCTGTTTTCGGATGTACCGCTCCGGAACCAGATCCTTCTTTCCATTTGAAACCTCGATAAAATATCCGAATACCTTATTGTACTTGACCTTCAGATTGCTGATTCCGGTCTTTTCGCGCTCGGAAGCTTCAATCTGCATCAGGTAGTCTTTCCCGTTTTCCGTCATGTCGCGATGACGGTCAAGTTCCTCATTGTACCCTTCCTTAATCTTGGGTTCCTTTGAAAAGCGCTTTACTTCTCCGCCAGGCTCCTGAATACTCTCGTCGATGAGCTTCTCAAGATCTTCCAGCGTGTCAAAATCGGCAAAATCCTCTGAGATCAGCGGAAGCCGGAGCGATTCGATCGTGTCTTTGAGTGCATTCAGACTCTCTGCTGAATTCTTTAATGCAATCAGATCCATGACCACCGCGCCGGTTGTCGTGATTTTTGAAGCGATACGCTCCATGTCCCGGATTCCGGAGAGCACCTCGCGAATTTCTGTCAGCCCCACCGGATCGTCGTGAAGAGCGCTTACCCGGTCAAGCCTTGAATCAATTTTCTCTTTTTCAATGAGTGGGCCTTCAAGCCAGTCTTTTAAGAGACGTGATCCCGCTGCCGTCCGTGTATGGTCCACGACCGAGAGAAGCGTGCCCGTTTTCTTTCCGCCGCGGATCGTCTTTGTAATCTCGAGATTCTGACGGGATGCTGCATCAAGGCGCATAACACTGTCTTCTCTTACATAGTCGATATGGTCAATATGGGATAAGTCGGTTTTCTGCGTCTCGATAATATATCCTAAGAGCGCGCCAGCCGCTTTCACGCTCTCTGCATGATCTTCAAGCCCGAGGGCAGAGAGCGAAAAAACCTGAAAATGATCTTTTAAAAGTTTTTCATTCGCCGATTTTTTAAACTTTTCCGACGGAAACGGCTCGATCACCGCGCGGGTCAGCCTTGAGAAATGTTCCGGAAGTACGTCCTCTTCATCATAAAGGGTGGTCTGCATCAGAATCTCCGAAGGCTGATACTTGGCAAGCGCATCCGACAGAAAGCCAGCATAATTTTTTCCAGCGTATTCACTCACAAGAAAACGTCCGGTTGACAGATCAAGCACGGAGAAAGCCACATTTCGTTTTCCCCGGTTGGACGGTGAGGAGGCGACGGCCATAATGTAATGATTCTCTCCTGCTGACAAAACCTCGCTGTCCGTAATTGTCCCCGGCGTAACGATCTTGATGATCTCACGCTTCACCAAGCCTTTTGCAAGCGCGGGATCTTCCACCTGCTCGCAAATAGCCACCTTATGTCCCGCCTCCACCAGACGAGCAATATAGCTCTCCGCAGAGTGGTACGGCACACCGCACATCGGCGCGCGTTCTTCAAGGCCGCAGTCACGTCCGGTCAGCGTCAGATCAAGAATCCGGGATCCGGTGAGCGCGTCGTCAAAGAACATTTCGTAAAAATCGCCCAGCCTGTATAAAAGAATCGCGTCCGGCACCTCTTCATGAACGGCGAGATACTGCTGCATCATCGGGGTAAGTCCCATATCACGCCTCTTCTTTCACTTGATACCCGGTTAGCGAGAAGGTTCCGGCCTGATCAATCCGCACCGGGACAATGGTTCCAACGGCTGATGCATCACCGGTAAAATTCACCAGCTTGTTCGAGGGAGTTCTTCCGGTTAGCCTGCGCTTGTCTCTTGCGGATGGTCCTTCAACCAGCACCTCGACCACTCGCTGGTCATAGGGGGCGTTGATATCGGCTGAGATTTCATGTAGGACGCCCAAAAGCCGGTTGAGGCGGTCATGTTTGACTGCGTCATCAATCTGATCCTCCATCTTCGCGGCAGGGGTCCCGCCTCTCTTTGAATATATAAACGAAAACGCGGAATCAAACTTGCATGCCCGGACCAGGTCCAGCGTATCTTGAAAATCCTCTTCCGTCTCTCCGGGAAAACCGACAATAATATCGGTGGTGACGGCAACATCCGGCACAGTGTCCTTGATTTTTTTCACGAGGCCAATCGCCTCTTCTTTGGTGTAATGCCGGTTCATGCGCTTTAGAACACGCGTGGAGCCTGACTGCATCGCGAGGTGCACGGAAGGCATGACATGTTCAAGATCTCTCATGGCTTCGATCACGTCATCGGTAAAATCCTTTGGATTGGACGTCATAAAGCGGATTCTCTCAATCCCGTCAATCGCATTGACCTGTTTTAGAAGATTGGCAAAAGTGATCTCGGGCCTGCTCTCATCCCTCAAGTCATTTCCGTATGAATTGACGTTCTGTCCGAGAAGGGTGACTTCTTTGACTCCTGACTTAGCGAGGTTTTCAATTTCTTCAAGAATTTTTTCAGGCTCTCTTGAATGCTCTCTGCCTCTCGTATAGGGGACAATACAGTAAGAGCAAAAATTGTTGCATCCCTGCATGATGGTCACAAAGGCTTTAAATGGATATTCGTGGGCGGCCGGAATGTCTTCAACCACGCCGTCGCTTCCCTCCCAGATTTCCGTTATCTG
>DLOL01000091.1:7713-8397 GCA_002478485.1 Eubacteriaceae bacterium UBA7485
AAATAATGTCGATCTGCGGATGTACCCGGCGGATCTCCTTGACAATTTCCGGCTGCTGCATCATGCAGCCGCAGACTGCGAGAATCTGATCGGGATTCTTTCTTTTATAAGTTTTGAATTTTCCGATGTTCCCGATGGCCCGGTCATCCGCGTTCTCCCTGACCGAGCAGGTGTTGACTAGAATCAGTCCGGCGCGCTGCGGATCATCCGTCTTTTCCCATCTCAAGCGGTTTAACATGCCCGCAAGTTTTTCCGAGTCATTTTCATTCATTTGACAGCCGTAAGTTTGTATATAATAAGTGCGGTTTTCCATCTTGGCACCTTTCTTTACATAGTCTTGACTTTTTATTTTATCACTGCCGTTCTTTCTTTTAAATATTCACAGGCCGCGCCTGCTAAAGAAAGGCGGGATTCCGGAAAAGCCGGATCCCGCCTTAACGCCTTACAAGACAGTTTCAAACACTTCTAAGCTTTTATTTTCCACACCGTCATAATGAAGCTCAAATGAGCCGATGTCCTTAAATTCCGCTTTGTTTTGACATCCTCCCACGGTCAAAACCGTGGGATTCCTTAGATTCTCCTCCTCAATGGCCTGGTCATGCCTTTATACAAACGAATCAAACTTTCGCATACACTGTTTCCTGACGGGCCTCTTCCCGTTCTTCTGTGCATTCATCATAAGGA
>DLOL01000091.1:8412-11090 GCA_002478485.1 Eubacteriaceae bacterium UBA7485
GCCGATCTGCTTCATGCGCTTTCCGAGCGGGATTTTGACACATTTTCCGGTTGTAGGGTCATACTGGCTGGCTTTGAACGATGCGGTATCCACCTCGAAGAGCATTCCCTCCGTACTGTCCGGCTTCTGCCCGAGCAGGGAGAGGAACATCGCGGGGCTTCGGTCATGGATGCTCTTCCCGAAGCGTTTCCCGCGCTTGTGTTTATGAGCGCTTTTCACACTGCCGTCCTTCTTTGTGACAGTACTGGCCTGTTCCTGCCTACCGACCTATTTTGCGCTTTTTGTAAGCCCTTTCCAGTTCATCTTCTCGGTAATAAAGAAGCGGCTGTCCCGTANNCGTAGAAGCCGGTTGACCAGCGTCAGGTGGGCGGTCTTTGTACAGGCCGATTTTCGCCGGTACAGGAACCTTAACCGCCGGATGCGGGTCCGATTCAGTTCGTCAATGAGTTCGGAGAACAGCTGATAGACGAAAGGCGCGTCATTCGAACGCGCCTACTTTATCGTATAGCTTGAATTCATTTGAGCACGTATTTCAGACACTTTGTGATATCTCCTGCGGCCATGGTGGTAGGGCCGTAAGCTTTCGCGTAGTAGTCTCCCGCAAGGCCGTGGTAATAAACGCCCGCTTTTGCCGAAAGCACGGCGTCTCCCGTCTGCGCAAGGATAGAGGTGATGATTCCGGAGAGCACGTCCCCTGATCCCGCAGTGGCCATTCCAGGATTGCCGGTGCTGTTAAACCAGACCTTTCCGTCGGCAGTGGCAACCATTGTGCGGTAACCCTTGAAAACCAGCGTAACCCCGTAATCGACCGCGAATTCTCTGACATATCTAACCGGATCGGAGAGAAGCGTTTCACGGCTCA
The DNA here is from genome assembly GCA_002478485.1 of Eubacteriaceae bacterium UBA7485. Lineage (GTDB taxonomy): Bacteria > Bacillota > Clostridia > Eubacteriales > Eubacteriaceae > UBA7485. The sequence goes on from DLOL01000091.1 coordinate 9,275, forward strand.
GCCCGTCAAGATTCATGAACTCTCCCATGTGCGGTGTCAAAATGACCGGTGTCTTTGATTTCTTTAGAAGATCCAGGTTGCTTTTCAAGTGCCACAGTCCGTCCGCGTCGATGACAACCGGCGCGTCCTGTTTCAAAAGATAGGTGATCAGGCCTGAATAATCCATGTGACGGCCAATGCCCGGTCCAAACAGAATCGCGTCTTTCCTGAGGGGGCTTAAAATCTCATCGGTCAATACATAATGATAGGTGGTGATCAGCGCTTCTCTTGGGAGCATCAAAGATTCTTGTGGATAATTTTCATTTTCTATGCAAACCCGGACAAGTCCCGCACCTGAATGAATGCAGGCGTCGGTGGCCAGTGCGCAGGATCCAAGCATCCCCTTCGAGCCCGCAATGATTATCGCCGAGCCGTAAGAATACTTATAAGAGTTCTTCTTCCTCGGTTTTGGAAATTCATCAAAAGGCTCGTCATCCTGATATTCCATGTAGATTTCTTTATCACCCGTATTGATCCCGATCGGAGCCACCGAAAGCGAACCCGTGCAGTCAGGCCCGTCGGAGAGAAGCTCCCCGGACTTAATCAGTTCAATCGGAATCGTCAGATCGGCTCTGACTGCGGCTTCTGCTTTCTGGCCGGACTTTCCATTCAGTCCGGAGGGGATATCAATTGCGACAACCGATGCGTCGCTCTCATTGATGTCTTCGATAATCTCTTTGTCCAGCACGGCCATTTTACGGTCTGTCTTAAATCCGGTACCAAAGATCGCATCGACAATTAAGGACTGCTCATCGATCAGGGCCTTCACTTGCTCCGCCTTCATGTCCCCGGCATAAAAGACTTTTACAGATTTTGGTAATTTTAAAAAGTTTTCTTTGCAGTCTTTTGAGAACTTCTGGTCACGCTCTGATTCTTTTCCTGCAAAAAGCACGCTGATTCTCTGGCCGTGTTCCGCAAGCTTTCTTGCAATGACCAGTCCGTCGCCTCCGTTATTCCCGAATCCCGAGGCAATCAGGATTTGGAAAACTGTGGTTTCAACCGGAAGTTTTTGAATGTAGTCCAGGATTTTTTCCGCTGCTGCAGACCCCGCCCGCTCCATCAGCTCGATGGACGGCGTTCTTTCCTGAATCTCTCTTTGATCAAGCTCTGCCATTTTTTCTGGCGTGACAACTTTCATCTTTCTTCCCCCTCGCTTAAGCGAATCTGTCGATATAAGTCAAACGGATAATATAAGTTCTATCCTTCATTTTATCAATTATTTAGAAGAATTTAACTTTATAGAACCGTAAAAAGAGCAGAAAAAAGCCCCGGACCGATCCGGGGCTTTCATCACGCTTTCTTGAAGAGTTTTTCAATCCATTTTGAAATTTCAACGATAATCAAAGGCGAGATGCTTGCGACGGCAACGAAGATCCATTCCTTGGAGTCGAGGTCCACCAGATCAAAGATTGGATGCATCACCGGAATGAGATCCAGGGAGATCTGAAGGATCATGGAGAGGATAATCGCTCCCCAGAAGAAACGGTTTCTGAAGAGAATTTTGCCGTCAAACAGCGAGTGTTTTCCGATCTTTGCGTTCACCGCGTGCGCAAGCTGGCAGCAGGCGAGAACCGTAAAGGTCATGGTTCTTGCCACATCCACGCCGAAATGAATTTCCGAGTAGCGGTAAGTGAAGAGCGAGATGCAGGAGAGCATAATCCCCTGAAGGATGATCCGGGTCCCCAGTCCTTCTGAGAAAATGGATGCCTTCGGATTTCTCGGCTTTTCATTCATCACGTCCGGATCCATCGGTTCAACACCCAGTGCAAGGGCCGGG
>DLOL01000091.1:11117-12377 GCA_002478485.1 Eubacteriaceae bacterium UBA7485
TGTGCCCAGCCGAGAAGACTTGCCACAAAGATGGTCATGATTTCCGCAATATTGGAAGAGAGGAGGAATTGGATGGCTTTCTTGATATTGTCATAGATGCCTCTTCCTTCTCCGACCGCGTGAACGATGGTGGCGAAGTTATCGTCCGTCAGAATCATTTCCGCCGCTTCCTTGGCCACTTCCGTACCGCCCTTGCCCATCGCGCAGCCAATATCAGCCGCTTTGAGCGCCGGCGCGTCGTTAACGCCATCGCCGGTCATGGCGACAATCGCGTCTTTCTTCTGCCATGCGTTAACGATACGCACCTTGTTTTCCGGTGAAACACGCGCGCAAACGGAGATGTCTTCAATCTTCTCCTGGAGAGCTTCATCGCTCAGCTCGTCGATTTCACGTCCAGTCAGGGCGATATCGCCTTCCTCATAGATATCCAGATCCTTCGCGATAGCCTTTGCCGTGTTGACATGGTCGCCCGTGATCATCACCGTCTTGATCCCCGCCTTCTTGCATTCCGTGATCGCATCCTTGACTTCGAGTCTTGGCGGATCGATCATGCCGGTGAGGCCGCCGAAGATAATGTCTTCTTCAAGCGCTTCATTGGTGATCGGTGGATATTCGTTAAAGGTCTTAAAACCGTAGCCGATGACGCGGTACGCATCATTGGCCAGATTTTCGTTTTCCTTTAAGATCGCTTCGCGCGCCGGATAATCCAGTTCTGAAGGCGCTCTGTCTTTTCCTTTCAGGTAGCGGTTTGACTTTGAGAGGATGATGTCCGGCGCACCCTTCGTGTAGGAGATGTAATGCCCGTCCGGAAGTTTGTGGACGGTGGTCATCAGCTTTCTGTCCGAGTCAAACGGAAGTTCATCCACTCTTGGCTGCTCGATTTCAACTGTATCCTTGATAAAGTCGTGGGAAGCTGCAAAATCAAGCATGGCGATTTCCGTCGGGTCCCCCATCTTGACAACACCTTTTTCGTCGGTGACAATTTTTGCGTCATTGCAAAGGAGTCCTGAATAAACCACGACTTCTTCTGCCGGCGTAAAATCATTGTCCATGATCTGATCAGCATCAATGATGCCTTCTTCTTCACTGGTGTAGACCTTTTTGATGGTCATTTTATTCTGTGTAAGCGTCCCGGTCTTATCCGAGCAGATAACAGAGGCCGCACCCAGAGTTTCGACTGCAGGGAGCTTTCTGACAATCGCGTTCTTCTTGACAAGCCTTGTCGTGCCCATGGCAAGAACCACGGTGACAACCGCCGGA
>DLOL01000091.1:12448-13508 GCA_002478485.1 Eubacteriaceae bacterium UBA7485
ATAACCGCGCAGATGGCAAGACATCCGATCCCAAGCGTCTTTCCCAGTTCGTTGAGCTTGATCTGAAGCGGGGTCTTCGTTTGGGGTGCCTGCTGAATCATGCCCGCAATTCTTCCGATCTGAGAGTTCATTCCGGTTTCCGTGACGATCATCTTGCCGCGTCCGTTGGTAACGATGGTTGTGGAGTACAGGAAATTCTTTCTGTCACCAATCGGAGTTTTTTTATCGGTAAGCTCAACCACTTCCTTGTCGACCGCTTCTGATTCGCCGGTCAGTGCCGCTTCCTGAACTTTCAGGTTTGCAGCTTCAATCAGCCTTCCGTCTGCCGGTACGTAGTCTCCCGCATCGAGAAGAACAACGTCCCCCGGAACGAGCTGTTCGGATGGAACAATGATCTGTTCATTATTCCGGATGACTTTGGCCTCGGGCACCACCATGTTCTTTAGCGCTTCCATGGAGCTTTCTGCTTTTTTCTCCTGAACCACCCCGATAACCGCGTTGACAATCACGATCAGGATAATCAAAAGCGCATCGGAAACTTCTCCGACAAACGCGGAGACGATGGCCGCGACTAAAAGCACAAGAATCAGGAAATCCGAGAACTGGCTGACAAACATTTCCAAAATGGTCTTTTTCTTTGCTTCTGCAAGCTTATTCAGCCCGAAAATTTTCTGTTTTTCCTGGACCTGAGCTGTATCAAGACCATGCTGCACACTGGTCTCATAGGTCTTTTCTGTCTCGTCTACAGAGAGCAGAAAAGCTTCGCCTTCGCTTTTTTGCTTTGCTGGATCCATAAAACTAACACCTTTCAAAAAAATGAGACCTGACCATCCTTCATTTTGAAAGACAGTCAGGTCTTACTCGCAATAATTGCTACACAGCCGGGCTTTTGGCCGGATTGACGACTGTATACTATGGAGTTACTCCCCCAACCAAAAAAATATTTTCCCTGCTTGAACAATTTTACTCATAAAGGGGCTGGATTGACAATACGGAAATTTTTAGTTGAAAACGTTCAACGGTAAAATTGTATCGAAGTTATAAATGCAGGCGGAAAACC
>DLOL01000081.1 GCA_002478485.1 Eubacteriaceae bacterium UBA7485
CCCACTTTCATCATAGAACCAGAAAAAGAGCATGGCTGCTATATCTAGGATATGATTATTTTAGATATTGCAGCCTTTTTATATAGAATAACGTTAATTCTATATATATTCGGATATGACCCGCTCTAAAACAGTTGCAGTATAATAGCGTTAGATTTGAATTAAAATTTATATTATCTAAAAACGACGTTAAATAAAAGAATTTAAAAAGATAAAATTAAATTTACTTTGAAGTCAGCTTCGAAGATCTAAAAAAGAATAGAAGATATTTAATGATTACACCTTATATACTAGAAGAAGGTAAAAATGAGCTTATTTAATTCAGGACTTCAATATGTTAAATCAGTTATAAATTTAAGAAATAAACAAGAGGAATTACGAAAAGCAAAAGAGACATCCAAAATCTATTATCAGAAGGAAGAGCAGTTTATTCATTGGATTTCGAATCAAGTCGATCTTAATGAAAAGACAGAATATCTTGAAGCTTTTTATGATCTTAGTCTTTATGCGAGAAAACAAAATCTCGTCCAGGTGTCAATTTTTGAAGAGTTTGATACCGACCGGTTGACAGATTTAAGGGTCAGGCTTGACCGGGATAAAAATGCAGCCCAGTATTTCAGGAAAAACCTTACTACAATATATTCGCTTCTTCATCTTCTCAATCAGTATTTGGAAACATCCGATCGGCCTGTCTTGTCAAAATCAGCCGTCGCGGAAGAAAACACAGTTTCGTTCGATGAAGATGAGGTCGAATCAGCCGAATCATTAGAAGATGAATACCGGATCCTGGATTTTGAGAATATAGGGGATTTGCATCATACCAAGCCTGTCAGCTTGACATTCAAGGGGAATCTTTACCAGTGCGGACATTGGGGTCTGGCGCTAGCCCAGCTGTGCAAATGCATCTCTTTCGATCAGCCAGAGGTTATTGATCAATTTCAAAACGAGGAAGAAAGGAATCCGAAGATCCCCTGGATTGTTGATCGTGAGCATAAGCAGCTTCTCCACGGAAGAAAGAAGATAAAGGATCATTACTATATTAATACCTGCCTGACGGCGGACAATATGGCCTATCAGATGAAGTGCCTGCTTGACACAGCGGGAATCCAGTATGAAGAAGTCGTTTTGCGGTATAGGGATCCAAAGAAAGATAAAAGAGATATAGAGAGTATTTCGAATAAGACAGAGCCAAGGATGCAGTCTGCGAAAGGTGACTGGCCATTTGCAGAAAACAATAAAGGTTTGAAAGTATTTGATCATCAGCCTGGGAATTCGCGCCAAATTCTTCTCAATGATCAGGATGAAAACCCAAAAGAAAAGCTCAGCCAGGAAAAATTTATCAATTTTGAAAACATTCAAAATCTGGATTATACAAAGCCTGTCTCTTTAAAGTATAAAGACGAGCTTTTCTATACGGATTTCTGGAACAGCCTATTCGCACAGGCTTGCACCTATCTTATTAAAGACTATCCTGAAGTATTCAGAAGTTTGAGGGATCAAGGTGTAAGGTTTGGAAATAAACAGTGGATTGTGAATGATGAATTTGCCCATACGCTGAGTATCCCGAAGAGAATTGCCTCGAATTATTACGTTGAAACAGGCAGAAAGACCAGCCAGCTCATGGCAAATCTAAAATATCTTCTGGATGAATGCGGGATATCCTACGACAATATCGCGATTCTGTTCAAAATCGGATCCATTCCTGTTCAGGAAGAAGATCAGGAGGAAATCGAGATTCTTCTTCCTGAAGACCATCTTTCGCACGTAGAAGAAAGAAGGCAGGATATAGATTCGAAAACTCCAGAAAACAGAAAAGTAGAACATGAGGAAAAGTCACCGCTTCTTGATTCAGAGGACGAGGTTTCCGTAATTAATTTTAGCCAGATTAATGCGCCGGAGATCATCGGAGCAATTCCAGTCTCACTCCAATTTAAAGAAAAGAATTATGCTTTTCGTTCTTGGGAAAAGCTCCTGAACGAAGCCTATCTTTTCTTATATGAAGAATTTCCAAACGCATTCGATGACTTACTGGATTCGGGAATCTCAACCATGAATGAAATAAATAAGTTAGTCAAGACTAGATCAGTTTTCGGGTCTCTGATGAATATCAAAAGAGTTTTAGATGGAAATGATATTCCCTATTCCACTCTTCAAATACGCTTTAAAACACGGGAGCAGCAAAAGAAGAATACAGAGCAGGAAATACAGCCGAATTCTGCTTCAGCCAAGGAAGATCAATTTTATCGGGAAGATCAAGTGCCAAAAGTACCGGAAACTTCAAAAACAGACATCGATTTGTTAAAGAAGGAAACAAGTTTTTTTCAGAATCCGTATTCTGAAGATAATGTCGATCTTTCACATCCCCATGAGACCACTTATGAGATTGGGCTGAATGAGATCAACGAAAAATATGAGCCGGTAGCTTTCTCTTATTTTGAAAACAAACAGGAGGTTGATTCCTGGGCTGAGGTTTATGAACTAGCCTATGAAGAGCTGATGGATGATTATGATGTTAAGATCAAAGAACTGGCTGACAGCCAGGATGAACATGTTTCCGTAAGAAACCTTTACGCAAAGCGCAATCAGCCGATGATGAGACCTGTCAAAATTGGAGATGAATATTACATTGATACTTTTCGATCGCCACAACAGATTATACAAGAATTACGATATTTAATGGATGTTTGCAATGCCGATCAGGAAAATATCGTCTTTGAGTGTCTGGAAGCCCGAAAAGAGCCCAATCCATTTTTTAAGTGGCTTGACGGAAAAATTAAGCCTGGAGAAAAAACCAGATTTTTGCTTCTTTATCAAGATATCGAAAAACAAGCGAGAATCGACCGGCTGATTCGGGATAATCTTTGTGAGTCAATTGATCCAAATCTTTACAAAAAGATTAAGTCCTATATCGAAAGAAACCGTATCTTTAAATTCAATCACAAAGGCGAGAGTAAGGATATAGATAATTTTTTCAATTACTTACTTCAGTTTAGCGATGAAGCCAGTCAAATTATCAATAAATAGTGCTTAAATAATCCTGCGGAATAGATATAATCAATTTCGCAGGATTATTTTTTACTTTGGTTAATAACTAGAAATGACGTTGAATATGAGTTCAGGAAATTTAGAAATTAAGTCTTCAGGAATTGTTTATCCCAAAAAAGGAACCAATACGAGAAGACCGTATGACCACCAGCTTGAGGCCATGAAGGCACTGGACGCTCTGGAGAGTCGAGATTCACCTTATAGTTCTCTAGTCGTCCTTCCGACGGGTGGCGGGAAGACCTATACTGCTTCGACATGGCTTTTAAAGAATGCTTTAGACCGAAAAAAGAAAGTGCTGTGGCTAGCTCATCGGCAGATGCTCTTGGATCAGGCGGCAGAATCTTTTCAAAGTTATTCTTACAAAGATATAATTCCGCACATCTCTTCCTACCGGTTTAAAATTGTCTCCGGATCTTCAAATCACTGCAGGGCCATTGAGATTAAAGCGGAAGATCAGCTTCTTATTGTAAGTAAAGACAGTATTGGAAGAAATCTTTCGAAATTAGATAATTGGCTAAAAGGCGAGGAGGAAGTTTTTCTTGTCGTTGATGAAGCACATCACTCGACAGCTAGGACATACCGGAAAGTCATTGACTATGTGAAGCAAAGGGTTCCAAAAGTAAATTTAATTGGACTGACCGCGACCCCTTTTCGAACAGCAGAAGACGAGCAGGGCCTTTTAAGTAAAGTGTTCACCGATGATATCGCATATCAAATTGGCTTAAAGGATTTGATTAACAAGCAAATCTTGTCGAAGCCTGTTTTTGAAGCTTATCACACCGATGAAACATACGGAGAAGAATTAGGATTAGATGCCTGGGACAGCATTGAGCATCTAGACGTATTGCCAGAGGACATTGCCAGTCAGATGGCAAAAAGCTCTCTTCGAAACAAGCTGATTGTTGAAACTTACGTGAAGAAAAAGGATGTTTACGGCCAGACGCTTGTTTTTGCCATCAATATCGTTCATGCCATTCAACTTTCAGCCCTGTTTAATAAAGCGGGGATTAAAGCTGATTTCATTATTTCCAATATCAAGGATAGTGTAACCGGAGCCACAATCAGCCGCGAGGAAAATGAGAGGAAACTTGAGGCTTATAAGAGAGGCGAACTTCAAGTTTTAATCAATGTCAACATTCTGACAGAAGGAGTTGACTTGCCCCAAACGCGGACCGTGTTTTTAGCCCGGCCAACGGTATCCACAATCCTCATGACGCAGATGGTGGGCCGCGCTTTACGCGGCGAGGCAGCCGGCGGAACGCAAACCGCTTACATCGTCTCATTTATTGATGAATGGGCTGAACATATCGCGTGGGTCAATCCTGAAAGTTTATTCAATGGGAATAATGAATTTGACGATACGGTAAATGACCAGATTCAGCGGGATTTGCGGGTGATCAATATCGCAAAAGTTGAAGAGTTTGCATCGGTCTTAAATGAAGCGGTAGATACACTGGCGCTCGAAAGCGTTGATTTTGAGAAGCGGATTCCAGTTGGAATGTATACTTTTAACTATCTGGAAGAGAACGGAATGGATCTTTCGTATCAGGTAATGGTCTACGACAGCACCCAGCAGGCCTACGAAGAGCTGATGCAGTCTCTGCCAAAATTGTTTCAGGAATATCAGGCGGATGAGGAATACCTTCCGGTTGAGCTTCTGAATCAAATGGAGAGAAAGTGCAGAGATACTTTTTTCTACGGGGATATGATCCCTTCATATGAGAAAAGAGACTTGATCAACATTTTGAAATATTATGCACAGTATGAGTCCGCGCCGCCGTTCTATACCTTTGAAGAAATTGATCGAAACAAGCTGGACATAAAAAAGATCGCTCAATATATATGGGATGAAGATATGGGCGAGCGCAAGCGAAAAGAATACGTGGATCAGATCTGGGATGATAATGATGACAACTTATTAAGACTCTTCTTTGGAAAAAAGCTCTATTTCCTCAAGCAGCTTGATATTGAAAGAACAAAGATTGCCTATCCAGAAATTTATGAAGATGAACAGAACGTACAGTACAGCCATCTTCAAAACCTGGATACGCTTCCTTTATATGAGATTGGAAAAATCGACCCTGACAAAGAAAAAGAATTGCGAGATCAGGCATTCCAAAAGGCCCTGGGCCCTGATGGACTTTATCACTGTCAGGTATGTGGGAAAAAGGATTCATCAAGGATTCCATTCCAGGTAGACCATATCGTTCCCTTAAACAAAGGAGGGAAGAGTGTCCAGGAAAACCTTCAAGTCCTTTGCAGAAAATGCAACGGCAAAAAAAGTGACACGTAATGGATGAACTCTATTATAGCCCTCTCGATATGGCTTTTATTCTTTATGAGATGGATCTGGGTGAAAGAGAAACAGCAGAATTCATTCTTGATGTTTGGAACCATGAAAAAAGCTTTCTTTTGGAAAAATACCGGTCGAATAAATTAAAGTTCGTGCTTGATACGTATTATTGGTCCAACTATTTAGCCGATAAAGAAATCATTGACGGTGAATTCTCAAAAATTCAGAAAGATGCGAAAGAACTGGGAATTCCTCTTTCTGAAACCATCTACACGAGTGATTTTTCCAATATCGACACATACTTCAAAACGGTGCGTTTAAAAATCCTCTACGGAAAGGGAAACAAATTTATCCGAATCAAACGAAGGTCGCTGCTGAAACTTTACGGATATAAGCGGATTTCTCCGGTTTTATTAGATTATTTCAAGATGTGCCTTGAATTCTATCAGATTGAGTCTTACGTTCGAGGCGGCGTCAAGAAATCAATAAAAGATATTCAAAATAATGAAATGATCACTTTTCGAGTGAAAGAGAATCAGGAAATAATATCGCAGCCAGATAAGGATTGACGAGATTTTAAAAATCTTTTCCAGTTGCAGAGGAGATGCAGAGGAGATCATGAAGGCGGGAGAATCAAAAAACGATTTTCCCGCCTTTGTACATTCAAGATAAGCTTTTTAGGGTATCCATTCGATTAAAATTCATTCAGTCACGCTCTTACCGGCACGAAGTCCCTGACGTGGACCGCTTCCACCGCGCCCGGTTGCCTTCTGTAGATGGCCCGCTCAAGCCTTTCGACCGGGGTGAGCGTCCACGGATCATTCATCTGATCATCGTTGATCACTACGGCGTGAAGCTCGTTACCCGGCGAAAATCCAGGCTTCTCCCCGAAATACTCCTGGGGCGCGCTTGTCGCGAGATACCAGGCTTCCTCCACGCTTAACGGCTCCGTCTTGAAATCATCCAGGATCTTTCGGTTCTTCGACGCCTGAATCGCGTCCCGGACCACTTCAAATCCGCTGATATCCGATCCCGCTCCGATGTCCGATCCGAGGAGCACCTTGTTTCCTTCGGTCAGCATCTGACGGACCGGCGCGATTCCGGACATGAGATTGGTGTTGGAGGTGGGGCAGTGGACCACGTAGACACCCCGGTCCCTCATTGCCTTTCTCTCCCGCTCGTCACTCCACACACAGTGCCCCATCAGCGTATGATCCCCGAAGAGCCCATACTTGTCGTAGCTCTCCCAGTACTGCGTGGTGTCCGGATGAAGCTCATGCACCCAGGCGATTTCGTTCTGGTTTTCAGACAGGTGGCTCTGTACGTAAAGCCCGTGTTCTTTTGCGGTCTTCCCGAGATATTCCATCAGCTCGTTCGTGCAGGAGGGCGTGAAGCGCGGGGTGATCACCGGTGTGATGTGCTCGTATTTTCCAAGCGTATCCGAAAGCCATTTCTCCGTCTCCCGGATCGACTCTTCCGTGGTCTCCTCGAGGTTCTCTCCGCCGTTTCGGTCCATGTTGACTTTTCCGACAAGGCCCGAGAGCCCTTTCTTCTCCATGATTTTCATCAAAAGTTCGGTCGCCTCCCGATGCATGGAAGAAAAGATCGCGACCCGGGTCACGCCGGAAGCGAGCAGTTCGTCGCAAAGCTTGTTGAAGGCTTTTTCGGCGAAGGCGGGATCTTTGAAATTCGCTTCTGTCGGAAACGTGTAGGTGTTGAGCCATTCGATGAGCGGGAGGTTGAGCCCGAGCCCTACCATGGGCTCCTGGGGCGCATGCAAGTGCATGTCACTCATCGCCTGGACGATCAGCCGGTTTCCGTAATCCTTCACCTCGATGTCCGGGTCGTCAAGCGTGTCCGTCACATCCGTGATGATGCCGTCCTCATATACAAGATAGCCGTTCTCGATCACGCGGATCTTATCCATGCGCTCCGCGGAGAGAATCTGGCCTTTGATCGCCTTTTTCATAAATCCCCCTCAAATTAAAAAAGGGGTGCTGAAGCGTCCCACGTCTTTGCTTCAGACACCCGGTGAGCTATCAGGCAGCTCGTCGTTCCTGTGTAACAGGACAGGTAATATTAACGTACAAGGTAACAAGGAGTTTTGATGTCAATAAGGTATTACCCCTGTTTCATGAAGAATTATCGTCATTTGAAGAAGTCTAACATCAATTTAATAAGTTAGTGAACCTTTTCGTTACAAATTATGAAGAATGGAAACATTTGGTCGTTCTTAAACCGTTTTCAATGTTTTCCCGCTCAGCGATTCCATTCAGGGGACAAAATGGTAAAATTGGTGCGTGAGGTAAGAGATGAACGATTTTGAAACCAAAATCTATGAAAGCGATCCTTTCCCGAACAGTCTGGGAATTGAAGTCACGCAGGTGAGGCCTGGATACGCCAAAGGCGAGGTGGAGCTGAAGGAGCACCACAAGAACGTGATCGGGGCGGTCCACGGCGGGCTGATCTTCTCGCTCGGGGACACCGTGTGCGGAAACGCGTCGGCAAGCTACCACGTGCCGATGACCACCATCGACGCGCGGATCAACTTTCTGAGGGCTGCGATGGATACGAAAAAGCTTTATGCGGAGGCAAGGGAGATCAAGCACGGCAGGAGCGTGTGCTTTTATGAAGTGAAGATCACGGACGATGACGGAAAGCTCATCGCAACCGGACAGTACAGCTTCTTTGCGCTTCAGGACAAGACCGGCATTCTCCCGTCGTAGCAGGATTGTCACTTCTTTTTTCTATTCAATTCCGGCCGGTGGATATAAAACCAGTAGGAACATGGAAAGGGAGGAACAATTCAGATGGATAAAAGAGAACAGGAAATTGTCCTCGCGGGCGGCTGCTTCTGGGGGCTTGAGAAGCTCTACCAAAGCATCCCGGGCGTGATCTCGACGCAAGTCGGTTATGCCAACGGCCTCGGGGAGGAATACGCAAACTACGAGCTGGTCTGCACGGGAAAGACGCAGTTCAGGGAAGCGGTAAAGGTGGTCTACGACCCTGAAAAGGTCAGCCTCGACACCCTCCTCTTCGACTTTTTCTACGTCATCAATCCAACGCTCAAAAACCAGCAGGGAAATGACGTGGGCACCCAGTACCAGAGCGGGATCTACTGGACGGATCAGCAAACCGAAGACACGGTTCTTCGGATCGTCGACATTGAAAAGGGGAGGACAGCGGGGTTTTCCGTCGAATACGGCCCGCTGAAGAACTTCTACCCGGCGGAAGAGTACCACCAGAAATATCTCGACAAAAACCCGGGCGGTTACTGCCACATCCCGATGCAGGAGATCAACGAGCTCAAGGGTTTGAGGATCAATCCCGGCGACTACGTAAGACTTCAATGCGGTCCATGCCATGGGAGAGGTCTCTCCGGTTCACGACCGCGGGCGCTTCGATCGGCTTTGAAAAAGCGGGCCAGCCGCATCCGGACGTGAACTTGTCTGTCGACGAGAAGAGGGGCTCCCCTGTCACTTTGTCGACATAAATTCCCTTTTCGTAATGGTCAAAGTACTTGTTCTGGAATGGCCGCTCCGTCCCTGACTGCTGGGTGACGTAGTAGTCTTCTTCCGAGAGGAGCTTTTTCAGCTCTTCCCTTGAAGGTCTTACGTAGTCGCCGGGATTGATCCTCAAACCCTTGAGCTCGTTGATCTCCTGCATCGGGATGTGGCAG
>DLOL01000076.1:0-1318 GCA_002478485.1 Eubacteriaceae bacterium UBA7485
TTATTGACGTAGAACCTTAAAAAGAAGCTGCGCCTGGAAGTGGTTCCTCCTTGCGCAGCTTGCTTATCTGATCTATTCCGTTTCTGGAATCGATTATCCTTTTCGTTTATTCGTCGTCATCGTCCCCGAAATCAAAGTTTGAAAGAAGGGATCCGAACTGGTCGCCCAGAGTGAAGTTTGCGGCTTCTTCATGAACGGTCTTATTACGTCCGAAGTCCTGGCGTTTGTTATTTCTTCTTCTTCTTTCTCCGCCACCTTCTCTGCGGTTATTTGATCCGCCTTCAAAGTTTCTTTCACTTCTGTTTCTCGGCGCTCTCTGCGGTCTTTCCGGTTCAGGAAGAGTCGCTTTAATCGAGAGAGAGATCTTTTCTTTATCTTTATTGATGCCGATGATCTTAACCGTTACGACATCACCCGGATGAAGGACTTTGTCAACTGATTCGACGCGGTCATAAGAAATTTCTGATACGTGAATCAGCCCTTCAATTCCCGGAATAATTTCAGCAAATGCGCCGAAGTCTAAGGTGTTTGTGATCTTGACTTCAACTTCGTCGCCTTCTTTATACTCTTTGATGAATGTTTCCCAAGGTCTTTCCTGGAGCGCTTTGACAGAAAGCTTGATCTTTTTGTCTTCTTCGTTCTTGGAGATGACCTTTGCTTCGATTTCCTGGCCTTTTTCAACAAGGTTCTTTGGTTCGTTGTGACGGTCCCAAGTCAGGTCGGAACGGTGAACGAATCCATCGATGCCGTTGAGGTCAACAAAGATACCAAAGTCTGTAATGGTCTTGACATGACCCTTAACCACTTCATCAAGTTCGAGTTCAGCAAAACGTTTTTCTTTCGCTTCTCTCTGCTGCTTTCTTCTTTCTTCAAGTTCCTTTTCAAGAATAACTTTCTGAGAGAGGATCGCGCGCTTTCTCTTTGCGTTATAGTCAATGATGATTCCGCGGACGTCTTTTCCAACGAGCGTTTCAAGGTCTTTGACATAGCGTGTGCTGTACTGTGAAGCCGGCATGAAGATTTCAGCAAATCCTACATCAACGATGAGTCCGGAACCGGNNAATCTTGCCCGTGAGGACTTCCTTATTTTCATAAGCTTCAGCGAGTCTTTTCTGAACTTTCTGGTTTTCAAGTTTCAGTCTGGAAAGTTTTACTCTTCCGTCACCATCATTCATATCTGTCACGATAGCTTCAATTTCATCGCCTTCGTGAACCAGATCTTTCAGGCTGACATCATCTTTTCTGGTGAAGTCTCTCTTTGAGATGACTGCGTCTGTCTTGTAGTTGATATCCAAAATGACTTCATTGTCATCGACGC
>DLOL01000076.1:1391-7613 GCA_002478485.1 Eubacteriaceae bacterium UBA7485
CTTCAGCTTTCGGTTCTTCTTCAACAACCGTTTCAGAAGCCGCTTCAACTGTTTCAGGCGCTTTTTCTTCAGCAACCGCTGCTACTGCTTCTTCAGACGGAGCTTGTGCTTCTGTTTCAACAACCTGTTCTGCCACTTTGTTTTCTTCCATGCTATCCGTTACCTCCTGGATGATCCAGTCCGGGGTGGATGCGCCGGCGGTAATACCGATGCTCTTTAACCCTACGAGAGCCGCGTGGTTTAGCTCTCCGGCTGTCTCAATGTGCCAAGTATTTTTACAGTAGGCCTCGCAAACTTTTTTCAGCTTGCGTGTGTTTGAGCTGTGATATCCGCCTACCACGATCATTCCGTCCACTTCTTTGCTCAGTTCTTCCGCCGCCTTCTGGCGTTCGGCTGTCGCATCGCAAATGGTGTTCTGAATGACGATATCATCAGACTTTGTTTTCAGCACATCACAAATCTTATTAAAGGTGTCTTCAATAAGCGTTGTCTGCGCCACAATACATAGTTTTTCAAATTGACCAAGGGCTTCAGCCTCGGCTTCATTCTCAACCACGATCGCGTCTCCCTGACACCATCCACAGGCGCCCTGCACCTCCGGATGGTTCGGATCCCCGACAATGACCACTTGATAACCGTTTGAGCTGTAGTTCTCAATCTTCTTTTGCATGGATCGGACAAACGGACAAGTTGCATTCACAACTTTAAGCCCTTTCTTCCGGGCTTTATCAATCTCACTCCTGCCTACTCCGTGGGAACGGATCACCAGGTAACCGGAATCCACTTCATCTACGCTGTCAGCTTTTTTTACCCCCTCCCGCGCCAGTCTTTCCACTTCCTGACGATTGTGGGAAATGTCCCCGAGCGTCCAGATCTGTTCGCCCCGGGCTTCTTTTTGGGTCTTTTCCACAAGCTGCATGGCGTTTTTAATGCCGAAACAGTAGCCTGCTTTATCAGCTACAACAACATGCATAAACTATTCACCTTATTCTATTTCAAATCTGCGAAAAGGTCAACAAACGAACTTTACTTCACCTAAAACTCGTCCATCGCAAACGGATTATCCAATTCTTTTCTGTTCGTGTTTGTGATCGGGATACGGCAGTTCAATCGCGTAGATAGTGTCCATAACGTCATCCGCAAGCTTCTGAAGTTCAGGTCCCTTCACACGCTTTCCGTAATTTTCAATCAGTTCTATCGGCTGACCGATTGTCGCATAGACTTTCGATCGAAACCCCATTCCTGGGCCTTCGATATGAACAGGTATGATTGGAACCTTTTCCCGAATCGCGAATGTAATGTAGCCGCTCATTACTTCAGGCTTGTTGGCCTTATCCTTCACCCGGGTTCCTTCCGGAAAAATCCCGAGAAGCTCTCCGCTCTTTAACACCTGTAAGCTTCGCTTCATGGTTGCCGGGGACACACTGGTGCGGTTGACAGGAATGACATGCAGATGATCAAAAAACCATTTGCCTATCTTCGTTTTCTCAAGTTCCACTTTCCCCAAGAAATGAACTTCCCGGTGCGTTTGAATGGCGATCAGAACCGGATCCACATTGGATTGATGGTTTCCGACGAGAATTGCCGCGCCGTCTTCAGGAATATTCTCTTTTCCCACTACCTTAATATCCCACCAGAACCATAAGACTAGTTTTGCAACGTAATAAAAGAAACGGTAAAAAAATGTCATCTCACTCTCCTATTACATCGCGCATGGTCATGACCACCCTGTCTGGAGATAAGTTGTCCGTCACGATCTCAAGTGCGTCGTCTGTTTTAATCAGGGGCGCGGTTTCTCTTTCCGAATCGTTTTTATCCCTTTGGACAATCTCTTCATAGATTTCCTTAAAAGACTTGCCTTCAAGTGTCCCCTTTTTTTCCATTTCAAGAAGTCTTCTTCTGGCGCGTTCCTCTGGGGTTGCCGTTATAAAGAACTTATAATCCGCCCCTGGAAGAACCACGCTTCCGATATCTCTTCCATCCATGACGATATCCCGGTCAGCCGCTATGGCGCGCATCTGTTCGGTCAGCCGCTCCCTCACTTTTGGAACCGGCGCGACATCGCTGGTATGACGGGCGCACCTTGAAGTCCTGATCTCATCTTCCACGTCCACACCGTCAAGCGTTACATGTCCTTCCGGATTGAAATCCACCGAATGACGCGCAACCTCTTTCGCAATGGCCTCCGGATCGCTCAAATCTGTCTGAGCTTTAAGCGCGGCCAGTGTCGCCGCACGGTACATGGCTCCTGTATCAAGATAAAGATATCCCATCTCCCGGGCAAGCGCCTTTGCAGCCGTGCTCTTTCCCGCACCTGCAGGCCCGTCTATAGCAATCTGCATCTATCTCTCCTCGTTAAGACTCATTCCGGCAAGATAACCGGTACTGGCCGCGATCTGGATATTGAAACCGCCTGTAAAGGCGTCCACATCAAGCATTTCTCCTGCAAATGAAAGACCTTCGATGAGCTTTGATTTCATCGTTGCAGGATCCACCTCTTTTACATCCACACCACCTGACGTTATAATCGCACCGCGAATATTGCCAAGCGACTTAACGTCAAGCGGCAGATGTTTCAGGGTTTGAACCAGTCTCTGCTTTTCTTCCTTAGTCACATTTCCTGCAATTTGCGTGGCGGGGATATTGGCGATTTTCAGCACAACCGGGATCAGCCTTTTTGGAAGGAGACCTTCAATTGCGTTTTCAACCAGCTTCTTTTGCGCCGCGGTTAAATCTCGGGTTATCCGCGCTTCAAGCTTTTCAGGTGTCAGGCCCGGCTTCAGATCGATTTCCATTTCATAATCGGATGGATCCTTCTTAACCAGGGAAGACGCGCTCAACACGAGCGGGCCGGAGACACCGGTATGAGTAAAAAGCATCTCTCCGAGATTTTGGTAAATTTTCTTCTTTTTCCCTTTTCGCATCTCAAAGAGCGTGAGGGTTACATTCTTAAGTGTGAGACCGGCAAGTGTCCCGGGCCAGCTTTGGGTGGTGTCGATACTGACAAGAGCCGCTCTCGGCTCCACAATGTGATGGCCCGCGCGTGAAGCGATGGCAAGACCCGACCCGTCTGATCCGGTTGTCTGATAACTGACCCCTCCGGTTGCTAAAATCACCGCATCATAATTCCGGACCTCGCCTGTGGAAAGCTTGATGCCGACTGCTTTGGTTACTGAGCCTTCCTTCTGAAGAAGCAGATCACGTATATGCGTTCCCAGGTAGACATTGACATCATGCTGATCCAAAAGCCGGTTAAAAGCTTTGAGGATATCGCTTGACTTATCGCTTTCAGGAAATACGCGTCCTCCCCGCTCCGTCTTGAGCCTGGTTCCGGCTCCTTCAATCATATCTTTGAGCTGGTCGTTAGTGAAGCTGTATAACGAAGAGTACAAAAACTTCTTGTTGGTTACAATTTGATCAAAGAAATCCTCGATTGGACGGTCATTGGTCACATTGCACCGGCCCTTTCCCGTTATAAAAAGCTTCTTTCCGGTTTTTTCATTATGGTCATAAAGGTCCACACGGTATCCGTTCTGACTTGCGGCGATGGCTGCGCACATGCCTGCCGGACCTGCGCCGATTACAGCGACGCGCTTGTCTTGTGTCATGCTTCTTCCCTCGTGATAACGAGAAGCTCTGGCGGATCCTTGCGGTTAATCCGCTTGATCAGGAAAGCTGAATACTCTCCGCTGAGTTCCTCTGAAAAATTCAAAACCGCGTTAATCTCTTCCGGTGAATGCGGATACAGGCAGACGGTGATAAGTCCTCCCGGCGCCAGGTGCGCAACCGCTCCTTGAAGCGCAAGGACTGTATCGCGGGCGCTTGTCTTAAGCTCATGGGTTGTTCCCGGCCGGTAGCCAAGATTGAACATGAAGGCTTTCACATCATCTTCAATTCCTTCGTCTTCAAGCAGTTCCCCGATTTCTCTATGGTTGAGAACGGTGGCCCTCAACTGGGGAATCCGGCCTGCAAAAGCTTTCGTCACTTCCACTGCCTCTTCATCAAGGTCCACAGCAAACACAAGGCCGCGCGGACCGGTCAGTCTCGAGAGGAAAAGCGTGTCGTTTCCGTTTCCGCATGTCGCGTCTACGACAATATCCCCTTCATGCACCACATGACGGACAAGGCTTTTTGCCTGGTCAATTACACGAAGATTTTCCTTAATCATCTTCTCTTCCTGGAAGGACGCCTTCTCTGGTTCATCTTTTCACTCCGGGACACTTTTTTCCCCGGACGTCTCCCGTTTTCTTCCTGTTCCGATTTTTTCTTTTTCTTTTCTGCAAAATCAAGAAGCTTTTTGACTTCCGCCTTGGATAAATTGCGGTATTCCCCGGGCTTTAAGTCCCCGAGTGTGAGAAACCCTTCTTTCACCCGCTTGAGTTTCTTGACCGGATGACCAACCGCGCGCAGCATTTTCCTGACCTGGCGTTTTCTTCCTTCATGGATGGTAATTTCAAGAAGGCATTCTTTTTCATAGCGGGCAATGACACGGACTTTGGCGGGAGCCGTCTTCACTTTTCTCTCCCCGTCATCCTCTTCAATCCGCACGCCTTCTCTCAGCCTGATCAGCTCTCCTCTTGTAGGGTTTCCCTGGACAAGGGCTTCGTACGTCTTTTCAATTTCGTGGCTGGGGTGAGTTAAGCGGTTCGTGAATTCGCCGTCATTGGTTAAAAGGATCAGGCCTTCCGTGTCTTTATCCAGGCGTCCAACGGTATAGAGTCTCTCATCCGAATCGATCAGATCATGAACCGTCTTTTCCGCGTGGCGGTCCTTGGACGTGCAGACATAACCGGCCGGCTGGTTCATCACGATATACCGGATGGTTTCTGGTTTCAGGACTTTTCCGTCCAGTTCCACCTGATCTTTCTTTTCATCGATTTCCATGCCGAGGGATGCGCGTTCTCCATTCACGCTCACCCTTCCCTGCTTAATCATATCTTCCGCTTTTCTGCGGGAAGCCGCTCCGCAGGAAGCAATATATTTTTGCAGTCTCATCATCAGATAGCTCATTTCCCTTCCGTAATCCGGAAGATGAATTTCTTAATACTTTATCTTTATATTCCTACCCGAAACGCGTTATCCTTTTCCATTAAGCTTCATCCTTCTCCCACGGTTCAAGCTCATTGAGGTCGTGAATGCCTGCAAGCCTTAAAAATTCATCTGTTGTCCTGTAAAGAAGCGGTCTTCCCGGAGCCTCCAGGCGGCCTGCTTCCTCAATCAGGGAGAAATCCAAAAGCCTTTGCAGAGCGGATGTTGAGCCGACGCCACGGATTTCATCGATTTTCACCCGCGTGACCGGCTGAAGGTAAGCGATAATTGAGAGGACCTCGGCGCTTGCCTTTGAGAGTTTTTTCTTCTTTCTTTCGCCCAGCACTTTTTCAATTGAATCATAGCATTCTTCTTTTGTAGCGAGAAGCGCGCTCTCTGCAGTTCTTAAAAGACAAATCCCCCTGTCTTCTTTCAAGTAGCGCGCCTCAAGCTTTTTGAGGTCTTCCGTCACTTCTTCAAAGCTCTGTCCCTCAATCTCCTGAAGCTTGCGGATGCTGACTTCCTCTCCNNCCAAGCCTCGAGAGCCTCTGATTTTCTCCGGCTCCGACCGGCATTTTTAACTGCTCATCCCGCATATAGCTCTTCCTCTTTTCTGGAGATGACGATCTCACCGTGCAGGGTCTCCTGATCAAAATCCAGTTTCTCCGTTTTATAAAGTTCAAGCACCGCCATCAGACTGACACACAGCTCTTCTGTGTCCCGCGGCCGGTTTCCGATAAAGACATCTTCAAACGGAAGAACCCGCTTACCCTTCAGAAGCTCTTCAATTCTGTCTTTTTTTTCCTCAACGGTGAAGTTCTCCTTCTTGAGATGATTGTTCTCAAGCTTGATCTCTCTCTTCCGCTCCATCAGGTTTCTCATATGCCTGCTGAGCGCGTCAAAATCCATTATCAGGTCATCCTTATGCTCAAGTTCAGGAAAATACATCGGGTCTTTACGGATTCTTCTGCTGGTCTCCTCTTCCTTCTCGAGCATTTTGGCCGCAATTTCCTTCACGGCCGCGTACTGGATCAGCTGCGCTTCCAGTGCCTCTTTTGAATCTTCCTCTTCCTTCTCGATTCTGGGTTTTGGCAGCATCATCTTTGACTTGATCTCAAGAAGCCTTGCGGCCATGAGAATGAATTCAGAAGCGAACGTCATGTCAAACTCCTGCCACTGCCGGATAACGGCGAT
>DLOL01000076.1:7649-9380 GCA_002478485.1 Eubacteriaceae bacterium UBA7485
TCTTGTATTAAATGAAGAAGAAGGTCCAGTGGACCTTCAAAATCTTGAATCTTAATATTCATCTTACTTGTAAATCGCCATAAACAGCGGCAGGAGGATCTTTGCAAACAATCCGTAGATCCATGAGACAATCGGCGAGATAATCATGCTGAAAAGTCCCAGCCACATCATAGCCAGTAAAATCCACATCCCGTATCTGGCAATCGATTGGTACTTCTGCCTGGCTTGATACGGAAGAAATTCCGCGAGAATCTGCGATCCGTCAAGCGGCGGAATCGGAATCAGGTTAAAGACTGCAAACATGATGTTGTAGACAGCCATATCCTGAATGACAATATTCAGATACATATTATTCAGCGGCATGACCGCATAAAGGGCCGCCACGGAAATAAAACCTAAAATCAGGTTGGTGAGGCTTCCGGCAAGGGAGACCCAGATGATGCCCTTTCTCTGGTCTCTGAAGTTTGAGGGGTTGATCGGGACGGGCTTGGCCCAGCCGAAATGAAAGATCAGCATCGACAAAAAGCCGATGGGATCCAGATGCTTGAACGGGTTGAGTGAGAGTCTTCCCATTCGCTTTGCCGTATCATCCCCCATCTGCTCTGCTGCGATTCCATGTGCCATCTCGTGAAACGTGATAGCTGTAATAATCCCTGGAAGAGACAGGAGAAGGTTTATCCAGTATGCTTGCGAGAACAATTATTCTCCAATCCAGTCCGGTATACGGTCCAGGCGACATACATCGTCATACGTCTCTCTCTCGACGATGATGCCGTCTTTCTCTCCGGATAAAAGCACGCTTGCAGGTCGCGGCAGCCTGTTGTAGTTGCTCGCCATGCTTGCGTTGNNNCAGTATATCACCCACCCTGGGACCGGCCAGTTCAATTTCCGGAATCAGGGTGTCTGTCTCGCAGGCTTTTCCACTGACCCGGACGTTTGTTTTGTTTTCATCCGTCATTTCTCTGTTGCAGATCACCGCGTCGTAAAGCGCGCCGTAAAGGGCCGGTCTCGGATTGTCCATCAATCCGCCGTCCACTGACACATAGGTCCTGACTCCTTCGATCGGCTTGACGGTTCCAACGGTGTAAAGCGTGATGCCGGGCTCCGCACTCAAATAGCGTCCGGGTTCAATCATCAGTTTTGGAAGCGGAAGCTCTTTTTTATCGAACACTGCCCGGATGCCTTCCACCATCTTCGGAATGTAGACCACCGGGTCAAATCCCTTGTCTCCCGGAAGATAGGGAATGCCAAAGCCTCCCCCGAGGTTGAGTTCCTTCAGTCCGACTCCCTCGTCCAGGAGATCTGCATACAAATCGGCCATGATACGGGCCTCTTCGACAAAACAGGCCTCATCCGTCACCTGGCTTCCGACATGGGCATGAAGGCCGATCACATCAATATTGGGATGCCGGTCTGCTCGTGAAACCACTTCCTTCGCAAGGTCAAGCGGGATACCGAACTTTGTGTCGGTTTTTCCTGTGTTGATCAGCTCGTTGGTATGCGCGTCAACCCCCGGATTGATTCGAAAAAGAATATCCGCATGCAGGTGATTGGCTTCAGTCAGCCGGATGATTCGCTCAAGTTCATCCTCAGAGTCGGCCACAATCCTCCCCACCCCGGTCTCCAGCGCGTAGAGGAGCTCGTCATCTGACTTGTTGGATCCGTGAAGAGTGATTTTTTTGGGGTCAAATCCGGCCTTCAGGGCCGTGTGGAGCTCCCCGCCGCTGGCTG
>DLOL01000076.1:9407-15335 GCA_002478485.1 Eubacteriaceae bacterium UBA7485
CGCATTCTTTACAGATGCGAAGCCGCATAGTTAATTTCATAATCGGCGCCGGTTTTCTCAAACGCGTCCTTCAGGCTGTTTACGCGGTCCATGAATAAATCTTCACTGAATACGTAAAGCGGGGTTCCGTATTTTTTGGCCAGGTCCACGGTGTCATGACCTGAAAAAATAAAGTGTGTCATTTTTTCTCTCTTAAAAAAAGCCGATGCTGTCGCACCGGCTTCACTGTTCTTGTATTGGCGCTTGTCCGCTTAAATCTCGTCACTGAAGAAATATCCCAGCGCGCAGATTGTCTTCGCATCTGTAAAGAATGCGTTGCGGTACAGCATTCTCACCGTTTCAATCGGTATTTTGAGAATTTGAATATTTTCATCAGGATCTCTCGGAAGTTCGTGTTGCGTAAAGTCATCCGAGTAAAAGATCGTGTGCTCTTCATCTAGGAATCCAGGAGAGGGCTGCAGATTGCAGACGTACTTCAGGTAATCGGGTTTCAGGCCGACTTCTTCCTGGAGCTCGCGTGCAGCGGCCTCTTCAGGCGTCTCGCCCGGGTCGACCAGACCGGCCGGAATTTCCACCATATAGCTCTGAACGGCATAGCGGTACTGTCTGACGAAATAAAGGCAGCCTTCATGACAGGCAAGAATGGATACGCCCGGCACGTGCTTGACGACTTCCCTTTTTGCTTTTCTGCCTTCCGAGGTGACCACCTCGTCATGGAACACGTCAATGATGTGCCCTTTAAAGATTTCTTTTGATGAAAGTTTTGTTTCCATTACTCGCTCTTCGCGGAAGAATCCATGATCTTCCGAAGTTCATTCATAAATGATTCGGCGTCCTTAAATTCCCGGTATACGGATGCAAACCGGACATAAGCGATCTGGTCGAGTTCTTCCAGAACACTCATGCACCGCTCGCCGATCGTGCGGGCGGGAATTTCCGTTTCACCTGACCGAATCAG
Organism: Eubacteriaceae bacterium UBA7485; assembly: GCA_002478485.1. Lineage (GTDB taxonomy): Bacteria > Bacillota > Clostridia > Eubacteriales > Eubacteriaceae > UBA7485. The sequence goes on from DLOL01000076.1 coordinate 10,366, forward strand.
CTCCCATTCAATTTCACTGGTCTTGTCCTTTAAGACCTCAACAGAAATCGGGCGCTTGTAGCATGCCTTCATGAGCCCGGACAAGAGCTTAGACCTGTCAAACGGCTCTCTCATCCCGTCCTTTTTGATGACGGTCAGCGGCACAAATTCCGTACGCTCCCATGTGGTGAAACGCTTGCCGCAATCGAGGCATTCGCGTCTTCTCCGGATGGCGTTATCGTCCTCGGCAGAGCGCGAGTCCGTAACCCGATTTTCCGTGCTTCCACAATACGGGCAGCGCATTAGTCTCTAGTTAAAAATCCCGGAAGATTGATTTCCGTATCGTAGCCTCTGCTGTTTCTCTTGTTCTGGACTTTATCCCTCTGCTGCTGCTGAGCTTCCATCTTCACTTTGTTAGCCATCTTCGCTTCGACTTCTTCAGCCGGAAGGAAACCAGTAGCGATGACGGTAACCTGGATCTGATCGCCCAGTGCTTCGTCGATGGTCGCACCGAAGATGACGTTTGCGTCTTCATCGGAAGCTTCTCTTGCAATCGTTGCGGCGCGGTCCACTTCGTAGAGGGAGAGATCTTCCCCTGCAGAGATATTTAAGAGCACACCGGTAGCGCCGTCGATTTCCGTTTCGAGAAGCGGAGATTCGATGGCCTGTCTTGCCGCTTCTTCCGCACGGTTTTCACCGGAAGCGGTGCCGACACCCATGTGCGCAAGACCTGCATCCTGCATGATGGTTTTAACGTCAGCAAAGTCAAGGCTGACAAGACCCGGCATGGAGATAAGGTCTGAGATCGATTTGACACCCTGGAGAAGAACATCGTCCGCTAATTTGAACGCGTCTTTCAGGGAAGTGGATTTATCAGCCATTCTCAAGAGGCGGTCGTTCGGGATGGTGACGAGCGCGTCGACGTTATCCTGAAGAAGACCCGTAGCGATCTGAGCATTTCTCATGCGCACGCGTCCTTCAAACGTGAAAGGCTTGGTCACGACACCGATGGTGAGGATGCCCATTTCCTTCGCGATTCTTGCGATAACAGGAGCGGCACCGGATCCTGTTCCTCCGCCCATACCAGCAGTGATGAAAAGAAGGTCGGTGTCCTGGATCAGTTCACGAATCGCTTCTTCGCTTTCTTCAGCAGACTTCATGCCGATTTCCGGATTACCGCCGGCTCCAAGACCATTGGTTGTCTTTTCTCCAATCTGAAGGCGTTTTTCCGCGAGGGTAAGCGCAAGCGCCTGGTTATCGGTGTTCATGGAAATGAAATCCACGCCTTTGAGCCCGGATTCGATCATGCGGTTTACCGCATTGTTTCCGCCACCACCAACACCGACTACGCGGATTTTGGCAAAATTGTCATTGTAGCCATCTAATTCAATCACTTTGGTCCTCCTGTAAACGAACAAACATCTTCTTTATCATCAATGTCTGATTGTCTCTGTTTTTCTTCTATCATTAAGGTATAAGCACCCAAAACGTCATTTTGACGTTTTTAGTTTAACCTTTTATCCGCCCTTTTTCAATATAGGGAATGCTTAAGATTTTATTAAATAATTCTCAAGCATTCTTATCTTTGTTTCTGCACCGGATAATTTCCGGTCGTGATGTTGATTTGAACCCTTCGGGTCTTCTTCTCAACAATATTCTTGATATAGCCGAAGTATTCTTTGAAGTTCTCGAGATCCTTCACAATTATTTCACTATCCTGCCTCGTGATAATCCGGTAAAGGTTCTCCGGGGTGATACTGACTTCGGAGATTTCACCAAGCAGGTTATTATTCTTAAATATCCTTAAGATTTCAAGAATATTCGTAAATTTGTAAGAAGGTTCTAAAGAAAATGAATCTCCGACATTTCCGTCCGTCTCCGGTTCGAGCCCGGACACCAGAGGGACGTTCCCGGCACTGAGATAATTGTTCTCTGCGACAATCTTCAGGTCTTCCCCGACATAATCAAACTTTTTCCCGGAATGGTAGGCGAAAAGGACGGGTTTCTCCTTAATCTCAATTCTGATTTGGTCCGGAAGCTTTTTCTGAATAATCAGTTCATCGGTCATCAGAACATTTCCGATGCCGCTTCGCATATCATTGATGTTGACGAGGAAAATGTTGTCGCCGGTCTTGACGCCCGAAGCCTCGATGATCATGCTCTCCGGAAGAACGCTCTCACCCTCAACACTGATCTCCTTCACATCAAACTCACCTTTGACCAGGGCCTGTTCAAACATATACCCGAGTACGGCGAGAATGGCGACAGTGACCAGCGCGATCGCAGCGTTTCTGATGATGTTGATTCTCCGCCTCCTCTTCAGGCGCTTCTTCACATCACTCTCTGTCTTGTTTTTCTTCCTGCCGGGCAACGGTCAGGCCTCCATGAGCTTTGCGGCTTCATCCACAAACTGCTCGGCGGCGTCGGGCTTTCTGAGTTTTGCCGCGCACTTTCTCATCTCATTGGTCTTTTCTTCATCAGAGAGGATCTCGCGCACCGCCTTCTCAAAGACTTCTCCTGTGATTTCATCGTCCGGAATCAGCTTGGCAGCTCCACCCCTTTCAAGAACGCGGGCGTTAAAGGTCTGGTGATNNCGCCGCGAGCGGATAGGGAACCAGAATGGAGGGAAGAGAACACGCGCAGAATTCAGCCACGCTCATTGCGCCGGCCCGGGCGAGCGTCAGATCCGCAGCCGCGAGGAGAGTATCCATATCTTCCGAGTAGGCCACGACCTGCACGTTTTCCGGCACCGAACCGTTCTCCTCAACTATCATCTCTTTAATCGGCTCGTCATTGCCTCTTCCGGCGAGCACAATCCACTTCAGCTCTTTTGAAAGCTCGTCTTTTTCCTTTTCAAAGGCGGTGATTGCATCAACCGCGCTTTTGTTAATACTCATGGCGCCCTGTGATCCGCCCATGACGATAATCAGCTTTTCATGATCCTTCAGCCCGAGCTTCTTTCTCGCAGCTTCCCGGTCCGGATGAATAAAGCTCTCCCGGACGGGGTTTCCGCACACGAACGTTTTCCCTTCCGGGAAGTAGGGCTTTGCCTCTTCAAACGCAACGCCGACCTTTGAGGCATGCTTTCCCGTCAAACGGTTGCTTCTCCCCGCATAGGCGTTCTGTTCATGGATCATGGTCGGAATCTTCATCTTCTGCGCCTGCCTGAGAAGTGTCGCTCCAGTGAATCCGCCTGTTCCGATGACAAGGTCGGGGTTGTATTTTTTCAGGAGCGCTTTTGCATCTCGCATGCTTTGGAACGTGCCGATTATCGCGTCAATGGTCTCTTTTGAAAATCCCCTTTCAAAGCCTCTTGAGCGGATCAGCTCAAGAGGAAAGCCGTATTTCGGAATAATATTCTTTTCCATGCCCACATGGCTTCCCACATAGACAATGTTGGCATCCGGATATCGTTCTTTGAGTTTTTGTCCGATCGAAAGTCCGGGATAAATATGTCCGCCGGTTCCCCCGGCCGCGATTAAGATATTCATCAAGCACGGCAAGGATATCCTTCTTCGCTTGCTCTGCGCGTGCGGAGAGGAGAAATTGCCGTTCTCCTTTCTAAGTTTCATTGAATCTGTCCGGCTCGGCGCAGGCCTCTTACCGCGCAGAAGGCGGAACTTGAGGCGCAGCCGACGCCTGCTTCCTGACCGTTTTTTTCACGCGCACGCGCTTTTCCTTCACCGTGCGCGGCCGAAAACTCTGGAAGAATGAAGGCACCTTTATCTGCCTTGACATGTTCATGATCGGGGCAAGCATAAAGAAAAGCACGACCATGGAGGTCCCGCCGTAGCTGATAAACGGAAGGGCCATCCCGGTAACCGGAATGGATTTGGTCGCAACCCCGATGTTGACACACATCTGAAACCCTAAAAGGGTCATCACCCCGCAGGTATATAAAAAACCGAACTGGCTTTTTTTACGGATGGCAAAGGCGATTTGATAGCCTCTGAAAATAAAGTAGCAGTAAATCAAAATTACCGCAACACATCCCACAAGGCCGAATTCCTCTCCGATATTGGCAAAGATAAAGTCGTTCTGGAGTTCCGGAAGGAATAAGAGTTTCTGTTTTCCCTGTCCGAGCCCGACCCCGAAGAGTCCTCCGGACCCGAAGGCCACCAGCGACTGCTTGATCTGGTAGGAAAGCTCAACCTGCCCGCCGAACACGCGGATTCTCGTCAGACGCCACGGCTCTTTTAAAATCAGAAGCCCGACACCGGCACAACCGACCGCGATCAGCTGAAGAAGGTTCTTTCCCGACACCATTCCGAACCACATAACCGCAAATCCCGCAACCGCGATGGCAAGCGCTGCGGAGAGCGAAGGCTCAATGGCCGTAAGTCCGAACAAAAGTCCGAGCGGCAGCATCTGTCTGAGCCAGAAAGGCCCGGTCTTGGTCAGCGAATCTTTGTACTTCACGGCTGTGGTTGCGCTGTACATGATAATGGCGACTTTTGCCAGCTCCGAAGGCTGGAAGGTGCCGCCTGGAATTGAGATCCACCGCTTCGCCCCGTTGACGTCCACGCCGATGACCAGTGTGGCTGCGAGAAGCAGGGCGCTGAATCCGAGAAAAACATACTGAAACTTCTCATTGCAGTAGTCTTCATAGTCCACTCTTGAGAACAGGTACATCACAACAAAGCCGATTCCCGCAAACACGCCCTGCCTGAGAAGCGCGTCATAGGCGTTTCCTCCGCTGTTGAGGGAAGAGTACATGCTGGCCGAGAAGACCATTACCATGCCGATGCCGACCAGCAGAAAAAGAGTTCCGAGAAACGGCTTGTCGATACTCCCGGTGCTCCTGGTGCACATCTGGCGGCACATCTTTTTTACCAAAGTCCATAAGGAGTTTTTCCTTTTCTCCTCGCGGATTCTTCTCTCTTCTTCAAGCATGGCCCGGGTGTCTTTCACTTCAATGCCCTGTGCGGAGCGCCTGACGACGCGTCCATTCCGCTCCGGGGAGACCGGCTTCGTCCTTCCCGGATTCGAGG
>DLOL01000102.1:0-9110 GCA_002478485.1 Eubacteriaceae bacterium UBA7485
TATTAATTGGGTTTTTGTATCCTCCATTATTGACGTAGAACCATGAAAAAGGCCCCGCTTCCCGGGACCTTTCTGTTACTGAATAATGACTTCTTCAACGTCTTCTGGCATGTTCTTCTTTTTTGGGTTCTTCATTCGCGCAAAGGCAATAAAGCAGAAGATCATCTCAAGGATTACGCCAAAGAAATATGTGATCATCATGACAATTGAGATGGCATATAAAATCGCAGCAGTGAGCGCCGCCCATCTCACGTTTTTTGCCCATCCAATCCAGTTAAAAATAAGAGCGGCAACTGCGCAGATCATATGCGGCATAACAATCTGAATCGCCATACTTGCGCCTAACGCAAGAAATGGATTAGATGAAAATATAAAACTTCCAAAGTAGAAGAGTAAAAAAACGAGGTAGATGCTGCCGATAATGGCAGATGCGAGCAGAAGGCGACTTTTCTTCTTTTTCTTCATTTTGACAATTCCGGGAAAGAAAATTCTTTCCCGCCTTTCTTTTTATGGGTTAAGTTTGATTGTTTCTTCATAGATATCATCCGCAAATAAATCATTTGCATCATGAACACTTAAGACCATTTCAATTTCTTCAATCTTAGTGATCTTGTTCTCTTCTAAAGAAGAATCGCTCCAACTGATTGAGCTAAAATCGGATTTACCGGGAGCAACTGATGTTGCCCAGAATGGATCGATCATAAACCCGTTTACCGAAGCATCATCTACGCTGAACATTAAGGTCTGATCCGTCTTATTGACCAGGTAGACATTTACTTCATGACCGAAAACCCCGTCATCATCATAACCTGTCACTGTCACACTGATTTGATCGTTGTCAACCAGGACTGTATCGGTGTCTTTCGATTCCCGGGTGAATTTTTCAGCTTTGTCCTGACCATACGGATAGATATGGAATGTCTCTTCAGCAACATTCGGAGCACTCCAGTTCTTTGAATCGTGCACGCGTACCGTGACTTCTATATCAGTAAACTTTTTAAGGCCATTGTTCTTAATGGTCGTTGTGGCAAGGTCGATCGTATCGTTTGCTTGTTTTCCTGGCGCAACTTCAGTAGCAAAAAGGGATGGTACTTCGACATTATTAATCGAGGCCTCTTCTACGGCAAACATATACGTCGTGTCCGCTGATTTGTTCTCCAAATATGCTTTTAGCTCGCAACCGGTCGTGCCTTTTAAGTCAATCTCTGTGATTTTAAGAAGACACTCGTCATTGTCGATGACCGTCATTTCTTCGAACTGAACTTTATCATTCGAATCACTTGATCCATCTCCTGAATCGGATCCACCGCATCCCACCAGTGAAAGCAGCAGAACAAGAGACAGGAATAAGGCCGATATTCTTTTCATTTTCCTTTCTCCTTATATATCGTTTACATTCCAAGAATGTATTCTCAATATATCAGTCGCCGTTTATAAACGCTATAGATTTCTTTCATAATCATTAGTCGTATTTTTGATAATTTTTAACGTCTTATATACTTTTAATATAATGAGTAACTTTTGCACCATCAAAAAAACTCGATATCTAACAAATATCGAGTCATAAACGGACAATAATAGTCCATGTTTCAAAAATTTATTTAACTACCTAATTCTTTTGGTTACCGTATTTTATATTCGCTTTTTTCCGATAAATGCAAGCTATGGTATGTTTCTTCTCTCTCTAAATCTTTCCAATTGAAAGAACGGCTTTCAAAAATAATGTAGCTATGTGGGCTGCCTTCTTTTGGAATTGAAACAGATCCGGGATTTAGATATAAATTTTCTTTACCAAATTCTTCCCACGCAGGAATATGGGTGTGGCCGTGGAGAAGAATGTCTCCCTTTTTCAGAGGAGGCGGCGTTTTTGTGTTGAAGTGATGGCCGTGTGTCATGAAAATCAGCCGGTCTTTCTCCGGAAGAAGCGCATAATCTGCCAGAACCGGAAAATCCAGAACCATCTGATCCACTTCGGCTTCACAGTTTCCGCGCACGCAGAGGATCTGTTCTTTTTTCTCATTCAGCAAAGAGATAACTTCTTTCGGAGCGTAATCTTCCGGAAGATCATTTCTCGGGCCATGGTAGAGAAGGTCTCCGAGAAGAATCAGCCTTTCGGCTTTCTCCTTATCATAAGCTTCCATAAGTTTTCGGGTCCATTTTGCAGACCCGTGGAGATCTGAAGCGATTAAAAATTTCATGGTTTTCCTTTCCCTGAAAAGGCAAAACGGCGTGTTTTTCACGCCGCTTGTCTTTCTTATTCCAAGTATTTCCGTACCGGTACCAATTCTGTTGTTTTCTTAAACGGGCTAGCTACTTTGCTCTGATCTGAGAACAAAAGAAGTTTGTTTCCTCCATGAGCTTTGACCCGGTACAGCGCATTATCCGCGCTGTTATAGAGCATGCCGGACGTAATCCCGTCTTGAGGAAACTTGGCCACTCCTGCAGACAGGCTGACAGGACAGCCTTTATAGTCATACTCAAGATAATGAGGAAGCACATTTAAGATCGCGTCCACTTCCTCTTCTCTTCGCAGGCCGTAGATAAAGATCGTGAACTCATCGCCTCCAATTCTTGCAAAACTCATACACTTAAAGCGCTCGCCCAGTTTGGTGAGAGATTCTGCCACCATTTGGAGAACCTCATCCCCGAATACGTGCCCCCACGTATCATTAATGCTCTTGAACTTGTCAATGTCAAAGATCACATAAGCGCCAAAGCGCATATCATGCTCCATGCGCCGAATCTGATCGAAGACCATGCGCATAAACCCCTGCCGGTTTTGAATGCCAGTCAGCGGATCAAGGCTTGCCTGTTTCTTCAGGCGAATCTGTTCAAGTTTCATCCGGTGGATGTCATCGAATCGTCCCACAATTCGTGTGACATCGCCCTGCAGATCTGTCAGGGAAATACAGGTGCATCGGAACCAGCGTTTTCCGCGGGCCGTATCAATTGCGATCTCAAACTGATGCGTGCCTTCTTTCTTTTCCTGGAGAATGTTCTCAAGCGCGTCCCTGAAATGGTCTGAGAAATAATGGTTACCAGTCCCTTTCAAAAATTCTGAAGTCTCTTCTTCCATATGTGCGCCGTCCCTCGAGTAGGTGTAGGTCAGACTGTCCTTAATCGGATCATAATCAAACGTCAGTGTCTGGTCCCGGTCGGCAAGAAGTTTGTAGCGCCCTTCTTCTCTTTTTAGCCTTTGCTCCTGCTCCACCTGCTCAGAGATATCCGACAAGGTGACATAGCAGTAAGTGCGGTTGGTTTCCTCTTCGTAATAGCGCCGGATCTGGCAGTCAAGCCAGGCAGAACCTTTTTCTTTTTTCTCAACCTTAATGGACCCTCGCACATCTTCTCCCCGATTAAAAAGCTCGTTTGTATCCCTTAAATAATGAAGAAGAGCAGCTGGAAGAAGCGGATACGTCGGATCTTTTAAAAATCTCTGATAATGCTCCGCACTGATTCCCAACATTTCTCTCGCTTTTGAAGTGATGTAGCGCGTCCCGGGCTCGGGGCTGGTTTCAATGATGATCACGCCGATCGGAATGAGAGTAAGCAGGTTATCAAGACGGAATCGGGTCTCCACGGATGTATTTCTGGCAAGAACAAGATCGTTCACATCGTTAAGAGAAATCAAAATCCGTTTGGGTTCTCCTTTTAAATCCCGCATCCTGCTCAATATGATCCTTGTGTACCGGTACTGATTCTCCCGGTTCTTTACCCGGATCGTGATCTCTTTTGTTTCGGAGTCTGTATCATCCGCTCCTTCAAGCGCAAATTCTTCAAAAGCCTGGAGATCTTCCGGGTGAACAGACTCATATTTGAACTTTTTAAGAAACGCATTAAAGGAAAGGTCGACCGGATCCATATATTTTTTAAAGCTGGATGAGTATTCCCACGTATTATCGACCAGATCGATATCCACAACACTGAACTGAATATGATCGCTCAAGAGCTGAAAGCGTTCATAGTCACGGTCGTTTTCAATTCTTGCCGCTCTCAATTCCGTCACATCGTTGAAGGTGGTGAGGATATATTTCTTCTCTCCAAGCGTCATGTAATGTCTGAGAGAGCCGGAAATATAGATTGGATCCCCGTTTGTTTTTCTGAGTTTTCTCTCAAACCAGATCGGTTCTCCGCTTTCAACGGCTCGTCCCACGTCGGCCTTGGTATATGGATGAAATTCTGGGGAGACAAAATCAAGCATATTGAAATGTGTCGTTTCATCCCCCAGCATGTTCAAAAGCATTTTGTTGGCAAAATGAATCTTCATCTCGCCGTCGCTTTCGAAAAGCGCCACACCGCATGGCAGCGAGTCGTAGGTTTCCGTAAAGTTTCGAAGCAGCTGTGAAGGCTCCGTGGAGGAATTCTCTTCTATATTATTAGTGACTGGATTGCTAGATTGGTTTTCATCAGGATTCAAAAAAGTCCCCCTCCCGCCATAACAAGATATTCTGCGTATGTCTCAACTTAAAAGCTGAGCTTTCTATGATTCCCTCAGCTACTTGAGAAGCTTTGAAGAGAACCGGAACGCAGTATTTTTGGCGATACGAAAAAAAGCACGCCGGACAACTGCCGCGCGCGATTTCCTCGTACCATTATCTCACAATACAAAAAGAAGGGACCGGAAAATCCAGTCCCTCCTTTTATTTTTTCTTTTTATTCTTTTTTTTCTTTCCCTGAGCGTTAAACTTCTTCTTTCCCTTTTTGGATCCGCGCCCTCTTTTCTGATTGCCCGGATAATAGCGGTCCTGGCTCTTTCCGGATTCCTTGCTTTTTCTCGGCTTGACCTCAATATTCAGATCATGTCCTTCGTCAAGAGGGAGAAGTCTTGAAAGGAGCGTGGCCGCGACTTCTCTCGGATCGTGCCCCTCTTCGGCAAGCGTATCGATAATTTGATAATAGGTGCCGGAAGACTTTGAAGTCTCATTCATCTGAGGGTAGGCATCGATGAAATTCTCTTTCTTGATTTCATTAATGGTCTGTCCGGAAGGAATCAAATCTTTTTCAATTCCCTTCTTCGTATAGTCGGTAATCCGTCTGAGCCTCCCCTGATCTCTAAGACGCGCAAGCGTGAGGGCAAGCCCTTTCTTCCCGGCTCTTCCGGTTCTTCCGATCCGGTGGACATAGTACTCTTCATTATCAGGGACATCATAGTTAAAGACGATGTCCACGTCATTGACATCAATTCCCCGCGCCGCGACATCCGTTGCAACGAGCATGGTCAGCTCTCCGTCCTGAAAGCGCCTTAATACTTTTAATCGGGAAGCCTGCGGCATGTCTCCGTGAATCTTGTCCGCGGGATATCCTTCCTTCTGAAGCTTTGCGGTTAAATCATCAACAAGCGCCTTGGTGTTACAGAAAACGAGGCTTCTCTTCGGTTTGTAGACATCGATCAGGCGGGAGAGGGCTTCAAATTTGGACCCCTCCGCAATATTGTAGTATTTTTGTGAAATGTTCTGATTTACGAGATTTCTTGCTTCAATTTCGACCATTTCGGGATGATGCTGATAGGTCTTTGCGATTCTCAGAATCGGTGCGGGCATTGTTGCGGAGAAGAGTACGGTCTGCACATCGTGGTTAATGGCTTCAAGAATCCATTCAATATCTTCCCGGAATCCCATGTTGAGCATTTCATCCGCTTCATCGAGAACGATCATCTTGAGGTCTTCAAGCTTTAATACTTTTCTTCTGATCATATCCATGACGCGTCCCGGTGTTCCCACAACGATTTGAGCGCCCCTTCTCAGACTTTTGATCTGCTGATCCATGGAGGCGCCACCGAAAACAGACACGATATGGATGCCCTTTCGGTGCTTTAACAGCTTTTTAAACTCTGTCGCAACCTGGAGTGCAAGCTCGCGTGTCGGAAGCAGAACCAGCACCTGCGGAACCAAGTGGGCTTCGTCAATCTTTTCAATCGCGGGAATGGCAAATGCGAAAGTCTTTCCGGTTCCGGTCTGGGATTTTCCGATCAAGTCTGTTCCTTTGAGCAGAATCGGAATCGACTTTTCCTGAATCTTTGTCATATGGGTGATTCCGGCTTCGTCTAAGGATTGCTTGACCGATTCATCGATATTTAATTCTCTAAAATCCATAATTTCACCTGAAAATGTGTTTCTGTTAATATTATTGCTTCTTAAATTCTATGTAAACGCTGTACAAATTGCGTTTTTTTTGCCTATAGTTGTACTTTTAAAGACAACTGGCTATAATTAGTAATAGCTTAGAAAAAGCTTAGAATCAAGGGTTCGATTCTAAGATAAATCTAAAATACGAACTAGATGGAGACAGCTTATGTTTAATTCGATATACACTTTGTTGTTCATTCTCGGAATCCCGACGTTCATCTTTATGTTTTATAATGTCGGAGTCGGAATCAAAGGCTATCTTTGCCGCTATCATCATTATAAGCACCACGAGCCGACAAAACGCTTCTGCGCAGTTGTGGCCGCCAGAAACGAAGAAGGTGTGATTGGGCAGCTGGTTGACACGCTGAAAAGCGCGAAGTATCCCGAAGAACTGCTCGATGTTTGGGTTATTCCCAATAACTGCACCGACAAAACAGGAGATGTGGCGCGCGAACACGGGGCGCATGTGTATGATCCGGTTCGGGAAATCCACTCCAAGGGCGAAGCGCTCAACGAATTCTTCGATTACACCTTAACGCAAAATGACAATTATGACGCGTTTTGTGTCTTCGATGCGGACAACCTTGTGGATCCGAATTATTTCCAGGTCATGAATGACGCGATGCATGAAGATGTTGAAATCGCGCAGGGTTACAGAGATGCGAAAAACCCGAAAGACTCCTGGGTATCCGGCTCCCAGTCCATCTTCTATTACGTTATCAATCGTTTCATGAATGAATCCAAAGCGAGAATCGGTCTTTCAGCGGTCCTCAACGGAACAGGATTCATGGTTTCAAGAGACATCATCAATGAAATGGGATTTAATACCTTCTCACTGACAGAAGACATTGAATTCTCCACGCAGAATATTCTTAAAGGAAGAAAGATCGCCTTCATTCCGGATGCAATCACGTATGACGAACATCCGACCGATCAGAAGACATCCATCAAGCAGAGACGCCGCTGGTCAACGGGAACCATTCAGGTTCTTTACGAATACGCACCAAAGCTGTGGCAGCGCTTTAAGGAAACCAAAGAGTTCACCTGCTTTGATATGATCATCTATCTGCTCTCGCCGTACATGCAGGTTATTTCAACGATCTACACGATCGCGACCTTCATCATCTACGGTTCGATCACCTTGTTCCAGGGCTATCTGACCTCGAACTTCGCGTTCACGCTCCTGATCTCTGTCGGTTCTTTCCTCCTTTGCATCCTCTACACGATGTTCACCATCAAGGTGGAAAACCACAAGCTCAGCGAAGTCAACACAGCTTCTTTCTTCGCCTTCTGGTACTTCCTTATGAGCTGGGTTGTCATCAACTTCGTGGTCTTCTTCAAACCGACGACCACATGGGAACCGATCCAGCATCAGAAAGCGATCGACTTTGCAGAACTCAAAAAAGGAATGGAAGTCGCATAAAGAAAATAAAAGCTGTCTCTTCCGGCGCGTCAAGCGCCGGTTTTTTTTATGTTTTATGCATGCCAATCTCCTGTTAATCCCTGCTAGGCGCGGTTTGAAGCGCCAGGATCCTTTCTCTTTCCTCTGTTTCCGATTCATTATTTCCCGAGAAATGCCTCTGGAAGACTTAAATGGCATGGCACAGCAGAAAAATATCACTTAATAGAAAACGTCCGCTCCCAGCCATTTTTGGGCTGATAGCGGACGTTTTGAATTGATATGGATTAAAGAATCATGTTCAGGAAATTGATGGTTCTTTCGTTTTTCGGATGTCCGAATACTTCTTCCGGAGTTCCTTCTTCCACGATGTATCCGCCGTCGATAAAGATTACGCGGTCGGCCACTTCGCGGGCGAAGCCCATTTCGTGTGTGACAACAATCATGGTCATGCCGTCCTCTGCAAGCTGCTTCATGACGTTTAAGACTTCGCCGACCATTTCAGGGTCAAGGGCGGATGTCGGTTCGTCAAAAAGCATGACATCCGGATGCATGGCAAGCGCTCTTGCGATCGCCACACGCTGCTGCTGTCCGCCGGAAAGAGACGGAGGATAAGCGTCAGCCTTTTCTGCCAGTCCGACGCGGTTGAGGAGGTCTCTTCCGACTTTCTCAGCTTCTTCTTTGGACATGATCTTCAGTTTAACCGGCGCGAGCATGACATTTTCAAGGACTGTCATGTGCGGGAAGAGATTAAACTGCTGGAAAACCATTCCGATATTTCTTCGGTAAAGGTCGATATCTCCTTTCGGGTCTGTAATATCATTCCCGTCAATGATGATTGAGCCGTCTGTTGCTTCTTCAAGGCGGTTCAGGCAGCGGAGCATGGTTGATTTACCGGATCCGGAAGGTCCGATAACGCAAATCACTTCCCCTTCATTGACATCGAGGTCAATACCTTTGAGGATTTCATTTTCCCCGAAATTTTTCTTTAAGCCTTTAACTTCAATCTTTGGCAATTTGGAGCTTCCTTTCTACCCACTGTGAGAGTTTTGTAAGGAGCATGATCGGAATAAGGTACATGATCCCGACGATAATCCACATTTTGAATGATTCGAAGTTGTTTGCGATGATCAATCGGCCGGTCTGTGTTAATTCCGTCAGTCCGATAACTGAAAGAATTGAGGAGTCTTTCAAGGTAATGATGCACTGATTGACAATAGATGGAATCATGACCCGAATCGCCTGGGGGAGAATGACGTTGGACATGGCCTGGCCTCGGGTGAGACCTAAAGATCTGGCTGCTTCCATCTGACCAGCTGGAACGGACTGGATACCGCCTCGAACAATTTCAGCGGTGTAGGCGCCTGCATTAAGCGTAAGCGTGATGATCCCTGCAACGGTGGCGGTGAGACGAATACCTGTAACGTTCGGGATCCCAAAGTAGATAAAGAATGCCTGAACGATAATCGGGGTGCCGCGAATCAAGTCAATATAGACACGGGCGATTCCTCTTAGAATACCGCTTGGCGAAACCAGCATCAGCCCGCACATCAGCCCAATGAAGGCTGCAATTATCAGGGAGATGT
>DLOL01000102.1:9192-9662 GCA_002478485.1 Eubacteriaceae bacterium UBA7485
TTTCTAGCCTATAGAAAAGGCCGCACTCATATAACGAGCACGGCACAACATTGTTTACTTCATCATTCTTTGATGTACTGGTTTATAATTTCCTGATACTTTCCGTTGCTCTTGATGTTGTTAAGCCCAGCGTTAAACTTTTCAAGAAGCTCGGCTCCCTTGTCGCTGTCTTTTTTCACTGCGAAGCCGTACGGTGACGGAACCTGAACATCGCCGATCATCTTCAGAGGCTGTCCCTGTGAAATCGCGTATCCAAGCACCGGATAGTCTTCAAAGCATGCAACGGAGTTGCCGCTCTTGACTTCTTCGTACATATTCGCTGAATCCTGGAAAGAGGTAACTGTGAAACCGTACTGATCTTTTACGGAGTTGGCATAATCAGCGCCCTGGGTACCAGTTTTGACTGCCACGTTCTGGCCTCTGAGCTGGTCATAACTAGTGATGTCAGAATCTGATTTTACCCCACATTT
>DLOL01000102.1:9705-14945 GCA_002478485.1 Eubacteriaceae bacterium UBA7485
TTTAAGGGGGGAAGAGATGAAACCTGTCCTGAATCCAGCGCGTTAACCGCAGCGTCAAAACCAAGCGCCTGGAGATCATAAGTGAATCCCTGATCTTCAGCAATCGCCTTCAGGAGATCAACGTCAATACCGACTCTTTCTCCCTTGTCATTTTCGAATTCAAACGGTGCGAACGTGGTATCCGTTGCGATCTTGTATTCCGCATCGTCACTTGATGAACTGCCGCATCCTGCAAGTGGAACTAACATGGCCAGCGCCAGAACGGCACAGAGCACTCTGAGAAGTTTTTTCATCTCTTCCCCCCTTAAATTAAAATCAAGACAATATTATCATATAAAACCCTGACCTGCATTCAATTTGTCCACTCAAATTCCGTTGTTGGCTAAATATTCTCGAACCAGATCGAGGTCTTTCTCATTGATGATGATTTCATATTCATCATTCTGGAGAAGGACTTCTCCTTGATTGGTCTTTTTCGTATGTCTCGAAATTTTTCTGGTCTTCTTCGTTTCATTGACAGCTTTTGTAAACTTGTCTGCAATCGCCTCGGAATTCACCGGTTCGATCGGTTTTGTGAAGTTTTCGAAGAGAGAGGTGCTTTCTTCCTTCGGCTCGTTCAGGATGACTTCCTTCACGTCAACTTCCGGCTGCTTGAGAGCTTCTTCTCTCTTGTTGAGTTCTTCTTCTTTCTTTCTCAGTTCTTTTTCAATCCTGTTGAGTTTATCCACTCGCTGATTGATCCGGTCTGAGGTTTCGATGACTTCCTTGAGCACATCGTCCATGACAAACTGCTTGTCAATGATCGTTCTCAGCTTGCTTCTGATCAGCTTGCCGGATTCGATAATGTCTTCCGTTGATGTAAGCGCCGGCATTTCATCCACTTCCTTGGAGAAGCTTGAAACGTGATCTTCAAGGACTTTGGATTTGCTCGAGCTTTCCTGCATTCTTGCATAAAGCGCATCAAGCTCTTTGCAGATTTCGTCTTCGACTTGTTCTGTTACCTCTCTGGGGATTTCATGGGCTTCTTTTCTCGCTTGCGCCACATCTTCATCCGTCAGCTCTTCAGGCTTGGAGGTCTGTTCAACAACTTTTTCTTCCGTTTTATCTTCTTTATCTTCGACTGCTTCAACCGGTGCAGCTGTTTCTTCAACCGGTGTTTCTTCCACGGTTTCCTTCACCGCTTCTTCCGTTTCAGCCGGTGTCTGAACTTCTTCTTCAACAGTCTTCGTTTCAACCGGTGTTTCTTCAACCGGCGCTTCCGTTTCTTCAAAAACAGGTGTTTCCTCTGGAGCGGTCTGTTCTGCAGCTTCTTTCTGGGCGCCGACCTGTTCAGAGGACTCTTCCACGGCTTCTTCCTGATCCGGTTCGGTTTCCTTCACCGTCTCGTGTTCTGCAGTTTCGCTGGCAAAGAGATCTGCAAACAGATCGGTGTGATCAATCTCAGGCACATTTTCCGTCAGGCGTTCATAGCCGCCTTCTTCCTGAGCAGTAAACGCATGAGCCCCGACCGGCTGTTTGGGTTTGGCTTGTTCTTCCGTGACATTTCCGCCGAAGAGGAGATCTTCCTGTTCTTCTTCCTGCTCTTCTTCAACATCACCAAGTGACTTTGAGGATTCCGCAGGCTTTTTCTTTTCTTCCGGTTTTTCTTCTTCAAACAGAGATTCGTATTCTCCTTCTTCAAACGCAGGCGTCTCTGTCTTCGTGGTATGAGCTTCTTCTTTCGCGGCAGGCTGCGTTTTTTCTTCTCCGCGAACCCATGCTCTGCGGTTTTCGTCTTCCTGGATCTCTTCTTTTCCAACCACTCGTTTCCAGATCATCAGGCAGATCACTGTGACGACGATATCGGCTGCCATGGTGATAAGAAGAATACGGTTTGAAATCCCAAAGGACATAAAGCGGTTCACGAGAATAATCACCGCATCCGCGATAACGACAAAGAGAATCGAGGCCCATAACTTTCTCGACACTCCTGTAATGTCTCCGATTCCTGTAAGCAGGATTTTAATTCCCGCGAAGAAGAGCGTGATGATAAAGACGTTTTTTGAAATTTCAGTCGGGCCCATGATCAGGTAAAAGATCAAAAGTACTCCGAAGGTTGAAATCAATAGGCCAATATCATCAATGAGCATCAACAGGCCCATCTTTTCATTGGTTTCGTCCATTACGGTTTATAGTCCTCCTTTAATAAGCGTGCTTCAGCTTCCTTGATGTCCAGCTCACTGGTGTCCAGGGAAGGCAGTACGGAATTGAGCGAGTCAGAGAATTTGTCCATTCCCTTGTAAAGCGACTCGAGTTCTAGAATTTTTAAATACTCCCGGTTGAGCGTTTCCTCTTTTTCATTTAGCTGCTTTTCGCGCTTAGAGAGCAGTTCGTAACTTTTCTCCAGCTGTCTCAAGATGGTCCTGATCGTTTTCTCGCGTTCTTCGATCTTTTTCAGCTTTTTCTTCAGCTCGTCATCCAGCGTTTCTTCCGGCTGAACGGGCCGGATTTCGTCACTTTCTTCTTCCTCTCTGGCCTTTCCGGTTGAAGAGAGCTGAAAAAGCGGCACGAATTCTTCCGTTACGGACATCTTTTCAGATGATTCGGCTTTTTTATCTGCCATTTTCTTCCTCAATACTCTTGGATTTTGAATATTAACACGTAAGGCATGAGATCTACAAGGTAGCTTATCGCATCTCCCTTAAGATAAAGACTAGTTGAACAATACAGAACATGCCTATTCTTTTGTCATTATACCAAATAATCGGGCTACAATCTCAGAATCCTGAAGTTTTTTTAAGACTTACATCCTTTTTGTAACTAGATTTAAATATGATTAAGAAATGTCTATGCTATAATTTAAGGCACTTTAAGAATCTTTCATCTTTTGGATAAGAAAATAGATCATGGGCCCCGGCCTATTAATAAAAGCAGGAGCATAGCCAATAACTGGCCTTGACAAATATATGCATTCAAATCAAACATACCCATCTTCCCGCCTCAGGCGGACAGTACGAAGGAGAAAACCTCTTCCTGCGTACGAATCAAGCTCGTTTTACCACGCAAATCCTTCCGGTGAGACAGTCAGGAGAACGCGTCCCCGCAGTGTTTCTGATTCTTCCGACAGGATCAGCTATGATGAATCAAATCAAAGGCGCGTCAGGCAGCAGTCCGGCCAGTCTCCAAAAATTGAAAGACGCCCGATTGGAAGACCGGGCTCCACACAGCAAAGAACTCAGAATTCCAATCAGGGAAGACGCATTCAGCGCGCTAACCCGCAAAGCCAGCAGAGAAGACGCATTCAGCCTGCAAGTTCGGGAGGATCCGGCCAGCGCCGGCCTCCGCAAAATTCGTCAGGCCAGAACCGCAGGCCGGTTCAGAAAAAACCGCGAATCAACCATAAGGTCCGCCGGAGAATCATCATCACTCTCCTGGTCATCGTCGCCGTCCTCGGGGGCGGATACGCCTATCTGCGCTTCTCTCCCCTCAACCCGGATCTCTACGGCAATTATAAAAAGTACGGCATTTCAAAAAGCGCGGCCTCTACTGCTAAATCCGAGCGCATTTTCAATGTCGCCGTTTTCGGCGTGGACGGGCGCGAAGGGGTGGAAGGCGAACGCTCCGACTCGATCATGATCGTCTCCGCAGATTACCAGCATAGCAAAATTAAAGTGACATCTCTGATGCGGGACACCTACACCTACTATCCAGAGAATGACGATTTTGACAAACTCAACGCCGCCTATTCAGAGGGCGGAGCGGAGAACGCGCTCAAGATCATCAACACTAACTTCGACACGCCGATCACTGACTACATCACCATTGACTTCACGGCTCTCGTCCAGATGGTCAACGCAGTCGGAGGCGTTGAAATCAACGTGGAGACCGATGAGGAACTGTACTGGATCAATCAGTATTTATGGGATGTCAACGACAAGGTCAAGACAAATGACCCCGAACTGACGCAGACAGGCGTTCAGACCTTGACGGGCTCTCAGGCGCTGGCCTATTCAAGAATTCGCTACACGGGAAACGGAGACTACGACAGAACCCAAAGACAGCGAAACGTGCTTGAACAGGTGGTGAACAAGGCCAAGAAGATGAATCCGTTTGCTCTTATCTCACTGGTTCAGAAGGTAATGCCCTATATCGACACGTCCCTGTCCATAACGGAGATCGGAAAGAACATTGTCCATGTGCTTCTCCTTGGAAACGCGCAAATCGAACAGTACCGCTTCCCGGCCGACGGCATGGTGACAGACGGCTACATTGACGGCGTCTCTTACGTTTTCCCCATGACGCTTGACGACAATATCGTCAGCTGGTATCAGTTTGTATATGAAAAGACCGTCACGCCAAGCGAGACGGCCCAGAATATCTCGAGTGAAATCGAAGATGCTTACTATTAATCGGCGCGACAAGAAAAACCGCGGTTGATTCCATTCGGAATCATACCGCGGTTTCTTCTCTTTGATAAATGGTGATGCCCTGTCTTGAAAGCTCTTCCTGCTTGTCGTTTTTACTGATATGGCGAATGGCGCCGCTCAGGACTAGAGCGACCAGGAGGCAGCCGACGCCAGCGAATAGGTAGGCTTTGTGAAGCGTGGCTTCGCGAAACAGCGTGTCCGCAAGCACTCTTGCGCTATCGTCTTCCACCGGCTCGCTCTTGTACACTTCTTTATGCACGTTGACTTCTTCATCCGGATCAAGGGGTGTCTTGAAGACAGCCGGTACTGCCGCCGAGCAGTTGATTTGAATGGTGATGGTGGCTCCATCGCTTACATTCTGAATCAGGATCTCACCGGTCTTTGAGTTGTATCCCCATTTGGAGGCGTCCATGTCGCTTCCGTTTTCAAGCACGCTTACGCTTGCCGGAAGAGAACATCCTTTGGACGGAAGGATCATCGTGTCCAGGCTTCCTCCCGCTTCAACGGTTTCAGGAAGGGCATTTCCGTCTGACAGGTTGAGCGTTCCGCCTGAGATATTTACGATAATTTTGGCTGGATTTGAACTTTGTTCTGCCGAAATTGGTAGGACCTTTTGATTGGTCTCAGTGGCCTGTGTGTTTTGTGTGTTTTGAGCTTCTTCTGTCTGTGTGGTGCTGTTGGCGCTGTCGGTTGTCGCGGCTTTCGCTTCAACTACAGTGGCTGCCTGAGTTTCAGTTTCTGTCGGCGCGCTCTGATCTTCATTCTGTGTTGTGTCGGTTGGGTTGTCAGATTCAGTATCCGTCGCGTCTTCACTGCTCGGGGCGGCAGCTGTCA
>DLOL01000102.1:14957-19407 GCA_002478485.1 Eubacteriaceae bacterium UBA7485
CTGCCGCGCGTCTTGCTCTCATCGGCGCTGCTTCGGTTCCGGTCTGTGCTTGTGCGGAGGTATCCGTTGTCGTCACCTCCGGTGCAGTCAGGACTGGCGGACTCAGCAGAAAGATAACTGCAAGTAAAAACAAGAATTTTTTCATGTCTTTCACCGATTTTTCTATTGTATTTTTTAGGAGGTTTTGTTATCGCCTCTTGTTTTCAATAATTTAATATCCAAATCTTACTGAATCTGTCTAGAAAATTAAATTTGTTAAAGTATTTTTACATTTCTTAATTATATTTTAAGAACCGCTATTCTAAAAAAATATAAACACCCCGAATAACTGGCTCCTCATTGGTTACCGTAATTATTTTACTACCCAACAAGCGGATGACCTTTCTTAATCAAGTTCCGGAAAAGTGGAGAGAAGTCCTCCGAGCGTCTCTCTTGGCTTGGTTTCTTCCGCTCCCGCTTCATCCAGATTTTTCAGGTTGAGCTCACGCGCAATAATTTCGCTCACGCGTTTTGCGGCCATGCCGGTCAGATGGATGCACTGCTCAAGATTTTCGCCTTTTTTCATATCATATTCCTTCGTGAGCACCCTGCAGCATACGGAGAACTTACCCGTATCCTTCTTGAACTGCTCGAACAGTTCGTTCGTGAGCTTTAGAATATGCCTGGATGTCGGATCATGCGGACCTGACTTTTCCGTTCTTCCAAAGAACATGCCAAGCGCCATAACGCCTGCGTTCAGCGCGGCGCAAAGGCATCCCGACCCGCCAAGTCCGAGGGCCATGCCCGTGGACATTGCGATCACCTCGTCCGGAGCATCCAGATTGAACCCGTCCTGAATGGCTTTCATCAGCGCTTCGGAGCAGTAAAATCCCTCCCTGAAATTATTTTCCGCCATTTTCTGAATATAAGAAGGAGAAACCTCCTGCACGCCGATTCTCATTTTTTTGCTCCTGGTTCGTATCAAAAACGGGAACTTCATCTTTCACTGAAATTCCCGTAAACAAATGTTGTCACTTTATTTTTTACCCAATCTTTTTGTCTCTGTCTCGATTGGACAAAAGAAAAGAGCAGTCCGCATCTTCTGCGTCTGCTCTGTTTTTCTTCCTATTTATCAAGCGGTTTCATGGTCGGGAACAGAATCGCGTCGCGGATGGTCTTCGCTCCGGTAAAGAGCATGACCATGCGGTCGATGCCGATTCCAAGTCCGCCTGTCGGCGGAAGGCCGACTTCAAGGGCGTTGATGAAGTCCGCGTCATACGGATGGGCTTCCTCATCCCCTTCTTTTTTCTTTTCCACCTGCGCTTCAAACCGCGCGCGCTGGTCGATCGGGTCGTTGAGTTCTGAGAACGCGTTTGCGCATTCGCTTCCGTCAATGAAAAGCTCAAAGCGCTGGGTGTAGCGCGGATCAGCCGGATCTTTTTTTGCAAGCGGGGAGACTTCCACCGGATGCATGGTGACGAAAGTCGGCTGAATGAGATTTTCTTCAACCGTCGCGTCAAACATCTCCGAGATGATCTCTCCGACACTTCCAAGCTTGGACTCGTCAATGTTGTAGGGTTTGGCCGCTTCCACCGCCTCTTCAAGCGTCATGTTCTCAAAGTCAAGACCTGAATATTCCTTTACCAGATCCACCATTCTTGCACGCTTGAACGGACGGTCAAGTGAGATGGTCTTTCCGTCATATTCAATTTCGGTAGTGCCGACGATTTCCTCTGCGATGGTTCCATAGAGCTCTTCGACCATGTTCATAACATCTTCATAGTCTTCGTACGCCGCGTATGTTTCAAGCAGTGTAAACTCAGGGTTGTGCGTGGCGTCCATCCCCTCGTTTCTGAAAACTCTTGAGATTTCATAGACCTTGTCGAAACCTCCGACAATGAGCCGTTTGAGCGGAAGCTCGAGCGCAATTCGCAGATAAAGATCGATGTCAAGCGCGTTGTGATGCGTGATGAACGGTCTGGCGTTTGCTCCTCCGTAGATCGGAGAGAGAATCGGCGTTTCCACTTCAACAAATCCGCGGTCATCCAAAAACTTCCGGATACCTGTGATGATCTTTGAGCGGGTCACAAATGTGTCCCGGACTTCCGGGTTTACGATCAGATCCACGTAACGCTGTCTGTATCTGAGATCCGTATCCTTGAGTCCGTGATATTTTTCGGGCAGAATCTGGAGGGATTTTGAGAGCAGGGTCACTTCTGTGGCGCGCACGGAAATCTGTCCCCGGTTGGTCTTGAAGACCTCACCCTTCACACCGATGATGTCTCCGATATCATAAGTCTTGATATCGTCATAATTGTCGAGAAGGTCTTTTTTAAGGAAGAGCTGCGTTCTGCCCGTGTGGTCCTGGAGATCGTAGAAACCGACTTTTCCCTGTCCTCTCTTGGACATGATGCGTCCTGCGATGACCACTTCATTTCCTTCTAAGTTGTCAAAATCCTCTTCAATGGTTTTCGCGTCAGAGTTTCTCTCAAACTTTGTTATCTGGAAAGGATCTTTTCCTTCCGCGCGCAGCTTGTCGAGTTTTTGGCGTCTGACCGCGAGCACTTCGCTTAAGTTTTCTTCTGGCATAGTTCCTCTTAGTTTGAAGACTCTCTGGAGATGTTGATGACTTCGTACTGAGCTTCGCCGTTCGGAGTTTTGGCGGTGACCACATCGCCGACCTTAGCTCCGAGAAGCGCGGAGCCGACAGGTGAAGCGTTTGAGAGCTTTCCTTCTAAGAAGTTGGATTCTGCCGCACCGACAATTTTGTATTCGTCCACGTCGTCAAACTCAAGGTTCTTCACCGTGACGTAAAGACCGACATTGACTGTGTCAATTCCGACATCTTCCTGAATGACCGCGCGCTTTAGCATGGAGCGGACTTCGTCTTTTCTTCTTTCGAGGTCTTCCTGCTCCTTCTTCGCCTGGTCATATTCCGCGTTTTCTGAAAGATCTCCGTAGCTTCTGGCTACGCGCAGATGTTCTGCGACCTGAATCGAACGTTCCCCTTCGAGTTCTTTTAGTTCTTCAACCAGTTTATCATAACCTTCCTGGGTCATGATAAGCTGTTCGTTTCCAATTGCCATGACAATATCCTTTCAAACATTATTATCAGTCCCGCGCTGGATGCGCCAACGGCGCGAAAGGTTATGGATCGTCCGTCTCCGTCTTTATTCGGAAACCCTGGAAGGACTGACCGTATTTACGGTTTTAGAAAAGATGCCGGAGGAAATCCGGCATCCAATAAGTTAGTATTATAACACGAATCTGCCGGTTCAAACATGAAACGGTCAGATTGCAGTCATATCGACAAGCTCAATTTCTGAAATGGTCTTGCCGTTTTCAAGGGAGTGGGCAAGCGCTCTTGCCGTGTCAAGCGCGGTGAGCAGGTGCACGGAGCGTTCCACCGCTTTTCTTCTCATCTTGACTTCATCAAGCTCGGGCTGTCTTCCCTTGTCGGTGGTGTTGACCATGTAGGTGATTTCGCCGGAATCGAGAAGATCGCCCACATCCGCTACTTCCTCGTCCGTAAGTTTGTTGACGAAGGTCGCTTCAAGCCCGTGCTCTGCAAAGTATTTCTGCGTGCCGGCCGTCGCGTAGACTTCAAAGCCAAGATTCCTGAAGCGTCTCGCGATCTCAAGGGCCTCTTCCTTGTCGCGGTCCTTGACCGTGAAGAGGACGCCTCCTTCCAGCTCCATCTTGTTTCCGGAAGCGAGAAGGCCTTTATAGAGGGCGTCTTCAAAGTTTTTCGCCACCCCGAGCACTTCTCCGGTCGACTTCATCTCAGGACCCAAAATAGTGTCCACGTCCGTCAGTTTCGAGAAACTGAAAACCGGCACTTTAACCGCCGTATAGTCTCCCTCCGGGTGAAGCCCCGGCTCGTANNAACAAGCTCCCGGAGCGTGGCCCCCATCATGATCTTTGTGGCAAGATCCACCATCGGCACGTCCGTGACTTTTGAGATGTACGGCACGGTTCTTGAGGAGCGCGGATTGACTTCAATTACGTAGACCTTTCCGTCCTGCACCACGTACTGGATGTTGACGAGCCCTTTGATCATGAGCGCTTTCGAAAGCCTTCCCGTATAGTCGATGATCGTCTCCCGGACTTCTTCCGAGAGGGTCCTCGGCGGATAGACGGAAATTGAGTCGCCCGAATGCACGCCCGCGCGCTCGATATGCTCCATAATCCCCGGAATCAGGTATTCTTCCCCGTCGCAGATCGCATCCACCTCGACCTCTTTTCCCACGATGTACTTGTCGATAAGCACCGGGTTTTCCAGCTCTTCCCGGGTAATGATGTCCATGTATTCGGCTGTATCCCGGTCGTCATACGCGATGATCATGTTCTGCCCGCCAAGCACGTAGGAGGGGCGCAGAAGCACCGGATATCCGATCGTGTTTGCCGCCTTGAGCGCTTCTTCCGTCGTGAAGACCGTCTCGCCCGCAGGTCTTGGAATCCCGCAGCTCTC
>DLOL01000102.1:19492-27762 GCA_002478485.1 Eubacteriaceae bacterium UBA7485
GGTGGCCGCCGAACTGCACAATGGCGCCGTCGGGCTTTTCCGTCTCGACAATCGCACGCACGTCCTCAGCCGTGAGCGGCTCGAAATAAAGCCGGTCCGATGTGTCGAAATCTGTGGAGACCGTCTCCGGATTATTGTTGATGATAATCGCCTCGCACCCGAGCTCCTTCAGCGCCCACGCGGCGTGAACCGCGCAGTAGTCAAACTCAATCCCTTGCCCGATGCGGATCGGACCGGAGCCGAAGACAATTACGCGTTTCTTCTTCCCTTCATGCGTCTCAAGAAGATCAAGAAATTCTCTTGCCTCATTCTCCTCATCGTGCGTGGAGTAGAAATAGGGAGTTTCCGCTTCGAACTCGCCCGCGCAGGTGTCAACCATTTTGAAGCTTGCGTATTCTCTCGGAATCTTCTCTCCGGTCAGACGCTCGATCGTGGAGTCGAGAAATCCGATTTCACGGGCGACGGTGATTCTCTCCTGGGCCCGCTCATCGCGGAGCCCGTTTTCCCTGAGGTCCCGCTCCATGACCGCAAGATGTCTGAGCTTGTCGAGGAACCACCGGTCGATCTGCGTCTTCTGCTGAATCTCATCCATTTCAATGCCGCGGTAGAGCGCTTCGTAGACAACGAACGCGCGCTGGTCGTCTTTACGTTCCAAAGCTTCACGGATCTCGCTGTCGCTTGCCAGGCGGTATTTTTCAACGGAGAGCGTGTCAAAGCCGAGCTCAATCGAACGGATGGCTTTCATCATGGCCTGCTCAAATGAAGATCCGATGGACATCACTTCCCCGGTCGCTTTCATCTGGGTTCCAAGCTCGCGTTTGGCGTAGACAAATTTATCAAACGGCCATCTCGGGAACTTGACGACGATATAGTCGATAACCGGCTCAAAGCACGCGGGCGTTTTCCCGGTGATATCGTTCGGGATCTCGTCAAGCGCAAAGCCGATGGCGATTTTGGCCGCGATTTTCGCAATCGGATAGCCGGTGGCTTTGGATGCAAGCGCGGAGGAGCGCGAGACTCTCGGATTGACTTCGATGACCGCGTAGTTGAAGTTTTCCGGGTCGAGCGCGAACTGGACGTTGCATCCGCCTTCAACCTTCAGCTCTGAGATAATCTTCAGAGCCGAGGTCCTTAGCATCTGGTACTCCTTGTCCGAGAGTGTCTGGCAGGGCGCCACCACGATGGAGTCGCCCGTGTGGATGCCGACCGGGTCGAAGTTTTCCATCGAGCAGACCGTGATGACATTTCCTTTCCGGTCGCGCATGACTTCAAATTCAATCTCTTTCCAGCCCGCGATGCTCTTCTCAATGAGCACCTGATGAATCGGAGAGAGCCTTAGCCCGTTGGTTGCAATCTCGGTGAGCTCGTCCTCGTCAGAGGCAAACCCGCCGCCGGTTCCACCGAGGGTGAAGGCCGGGCGCACCACCACAGGGTAGCCGATCTGGTGGGCAAAATCGATAGCGTCCACCACGCTTGTGACCACTTTTGAAGGAACCACCGGCTCGCCGATCTTGTGCATCATGTCCTTGAATTCCTGGCGGTCTTCCGCGCGGTCAATGGTCTCCACGTTCGCGCCGAGAAGCCTCACGCCCTTCTCGTCAAGATAGCCTTCTTTTGCAAGCTGCATGGAGAGCGTAAGTCCCGTCTGGCCGCCAAGCGTCGATAAAAGTCCGTCGGGCTTTTCAATTTCGATAATCCGCTTGATGGTGTCAACCGTGAGCGGCTCGATGTAGATATGGTCGGCCATGTTCTTATCGGTCATGATGGTGGCGGGGTTTGAATTAACCAGCACCACTTCAAGACCCTCTTCCTTGAGGGCTTTGCAGGCCTGGGTTCCGGCGTAGTCGAATTCANNGGCGGGAGCCAATAACCAGGACTTTGTTGATGTCTTTGAGTTTCGGCATTACTGATCCCCTTTCAGTCTCTTTTGCTGTCCGGCCTCCATCAGGTCGGCAAACTTCTTGAACAGGTATCCGGTATCGTTCGGGCCTGCAGAGGCTTCAGGGTGGAACTGCACAGTGAAGGCCGGAATGTTGTAGTACTCGATTCCCTCGCAGCTCCCGTCATTGGCGTTGATGTGGGTGATCTTGCCAACATGCACCGGGAGGGTTTGGACGCAGTAGCCGTGATTCTGGCTTGTAATAAACACGCGGTCGAGCTCGAGGTCCTTAACCGGCTGATTGAGCCCGCGGTGTCCGAACTTCATCTTTCGCGTGGTGGCCCCGTTTGCAAGCGCGAGGAGCTGGTGTCCGAGGCAGATCCCGAAAATCGGCTTTCCATAGGCGATAAAGTCTTTGATGTTTCGGATATAGTCCGGATACTCCGCAGGGTCTCCCGGCCCGTTTGAGAGCATGATTCCGTCGGGATTGAGCCTTTTGATCTCCTCAACGGTGGTGGATGCGGGCATGACCGTCACATTGCATCCCTCCTGGAGAAGCATCCTCAAAATGTTTTTCTTATAGCCGTAATCGATGAGCGCGACATGATTGGCGCGGTTCTCTCTCGTGTAGTGCCATCCCTTTTTCCTGGAGGTGACTTTATCGACCGGGCGGGGATTCTCGTGCGCGTCCACTTCGTCCATGATCCTGCAAAGAATCTCCGGATTCTCCACGTCTTCCGTAGTCACCGCTGCCTTCATGGTGCCCGTGACCCGGATCTTTCTTGTCAGCGCTCGCGTATCGACGTCCCACACCCCGACAATACCGTGAGCGGTGAGGAAGTCCTCAATGGTCGCGTCCGTTCTGAAATTTGAAGGCTCTTCGCACCATTCTCGGACGATGTATCCGGAAACCCAGCTTTTCTCGGATTCCATATCGTCCTGGTTCACTCCGTAATTTCCAATGAGCGGATAGGTCTGCAGGACAATCTGTCCGCAATAGGAGGGGTCGGTGAGGACCTCCTGGTATCCGGTCATGCCTGTCGTGAAGACAATCTCCCCGATGGACGTTCCCTGAGCCCCGAAATTATATCCTTTGAAGACAGTTCCGTCCTCGAGCACAATATAAGCCCGCTGATCTCGTTTAAAATAAGACATGAACCTTCCTTATCTATCTATGCAAATGATTTGCGTGAGAATACACTTTCGCCGAGTCCTAAAAAAATGGATGTTATGCATATTGATCATGCATAACATCCTGTTTTACTGAAATTATACGCAACCACTGGCCTTTGGGCAATCCCTTTCCCACGGTTGCAGGCCAGAAATTGAATATTTATACCGTTTTCAGTATATTTATTCAATCAATCCAGGACGGCGAGCTCTTCGCGTCCCGGCCCCACTCCGACATAGGCCACTTTGGTTCCTGTCAGTTCTTCAATTCTCTTAATGTAGGCCTTCGCGTTTTCAGGAAGGTCCTCAATTCTTCTCACGCCCGTGGTGTCTTCCATCCATCCGGGCATGGTCTCATAGACCGGCTCCACCCGTTCAAGCTCCGTGGTGTTCGGATAGTAATCCACCGGCTCTCCGTCAAGGAGATAGCCTGTGCAGATTTTGATTTCTTCAAGATTGTCAAGTTTGTCGATCTTGCAAAGCGCAAGCTCGTCAAAGCCGTTGACCATATTGGTATAGCGCACGACCGGAGCGTCAAACCAGCCGAGGCGTCTGGACCGGCCGGTTCTTGCACCGAACTCATCATCCACTTTGTCTCCCGTACCGCGCAGAAGCGTGATCTGCTCATCATCCGACTCCGTTGGGAACGGGCCAGCGCCGACTGCGGAGGAGAAAGCTTTCGCAACTCCGATGACCCGGTCGATTTTCTTTGCGGGAAATCAAAATCTGCACAGGCTNNATCCGCCCGACACGGCAGCGTAGGCGGCAACAGGATTGGAAGACGTGACATACGGATAAATACCGAGATCAATGTCCTTCATCGCCGCAAGCTGTCCTTCGAAGAGGATCTCCTTGTCCTGATCGATATAGTCATGGATCAGCGTTATCGGCTCGACGATCATGTCGCCGAACTTGTTCTTCCATTCCACGCATTTCTCGAAAATCTCTTCATTGGTAACCGGCTCCGCCCCGTAAGCTTCAAGCTCCGCGTTGAGCGCGCCCGTCAGTTTTTCGATCTTGGGCATCAGCGCGTCAAGATCCAGAA
This sequence comes from Eubacteriaceae bacterium UBA7485, assembly GCA_002478485.1. Lineage (GTDB taxonomy): Bacteria > Bacillota > Clostridia > Eubacteriales > Eubacteriaceae > UBA7485. The sequence continues at coordinate 23,587 of DLOL01000102.1, forward strand.
GGTCTTCAAATCTCAGGTTTTTTCTCAGCGCCTTATACGCATAGGCAACGCCAATCCCGCGTTTGGTGGTCCCGATCCCCCCGCTTTTTTCCATCAGCGCGTCGAGCTCCTGATGGGAGGGCATTAAGATATGCGCTTTGCCTGAAATCTTCAAGTTGGAAAGATCAATACCCGCTTCTTCAATCTGCTGCATCTCTTCGGCCAGCACATCGGGATTGACGACAGTCCCTGTCCCGATCAGGCAGGTGCAGTCTTCTTCGAAAACGCCTGACGGGATCAGGTGAAGCTTGAAGACACCCTTATCATTCTTGACCGTATGACCTGCGTTATCTCCGCCCTGGAAGCGGACGATGAGATCACAATCCTTGGAAAGATAGTCAATAATCTTTCCCTTTCCCTCATCACCCCATTGGGATCCTACCAGCACCGAAATTGACATGTTAAACCTCTTCCTTGCTTGAGTCGTTAGTTTCTATTTTCATTAAGCGACCACATTATACCATGGGGGAATGGTTTCTGCATGGAAGCGCCATTAAGCGTAGCGAATAAGGGATCTTTTGGTTCTGTTATCCCAGAACTGTCTGGCAGGCCACTGACCAGTCAGAGACAGATCCTGGTTTATTATCTCCCCCTACGCCTGGGGAAAATCACAAGTTTTTCTTCTCTGTCCGCAAAGACAATAGACAGACTGGGCCTATCGCCCGTTGCAGGTCCATTCTTTTTTTGTGTTTGAAACATCTGTCCTTTCGGATAGTCCCCAAAGGATAATGAAGGCCTGCATCACTCCTGTAAAGCTCCGTCCTTCAGGGTTATTATTCCGTTACGATATCAAACAGAAGCCGCTGTTTTCTTTCATTGATTTCTAGAATTCTTTTTCTGTCTGTTTCGCCTATTTCTGTTTCAGCCGGATCTTTTGCTTTTTGATCCTTGCGGCATTTTTTCATGGGCACTCTGAGCTTTCGACTTTTTGATGCTGGTCTTGTATCCCATGGCTGTTAATAGCTCTTCTGGCAATCATCCAGGCGGCGCTCCTATGGACGGTCAGCTTTATCTTTTCAAGATATTTCTTTCCAGCCTGAGAGGGGTACGCCGAATTAGCCTGAACCAGTTCCACATGCAGAACCTCTTTTTTACTGATCTTCTTCAGGAGACTCGTTGATCTGTTTTTGAAGCTTTTTCTTGTCTTCCTTCCTCAACCGGTACAGTTTTGCGGAAAAAGAGAAAAGAAGGGTCATCATGTCATCCACCAGCTCCTGCTGCGTCGTTTTGCCGTCATTCTTTTAATGATCGCTGCAGTAACACTCGAAGACGCCTGTCCCGCGGAGCGCCTCCATCAGCTCCGCGAAAGCCTGGTTGATGCGCGCGCGCTCCTCGAAAACAGGATAAGCCCTCAGGACATCCTCTTTTTCAGGAAGCGGATAGAAGAAGACTGTCCCATCCTCAAAGGTCAGACGCCTCTTTGAAAAGGAAGAGGAGACGGGAAGCTCGTGGATTTGCGAAGCCGCAGTCAGAAAATCGTTGCGGATTCCTTTCTCCTTCAGCCGGTCCAGGACAAAACAGGAAAACGCGCGCGCGAAAAGCTCTTCATCACTGGCCCAGTAGCCCCCCTCCCTTGAAAAATTCCGGTCAAACACCTGGCTTGCGCGGTAGTAGTCCGTCGAGGAGGACACGCCGACTCCTTCCTTGAGCTTTTCCACAATCCCTGCGTAGTCCTCAAGAACCTTCCGGTCGGCGTAAGAAAGCATCCGCGCGGCCTTCTCATTGATCTTCATCATTTCAACCGGCATCCTTGAGATGATCTTGCGCTCCCGGATGTCCCCGGCTTGAAGCGGATGATCGAATGTGAAAAGCTTCTCCTTCTCCCGGAGATAGGAAAGAAGGGAATCGTCCTGAAGCCTCACCGCTTCGGCCTTCATCTCGGTGAAGATCTCTTCCGGCGCCTTTGCGATCTCGTCAAGAAGATCCTGCTGGCAAAGCTTCTTTTCCTTCATGACCGCTAAAAGGTGCAGCACTTCGGGATTCAAGTCTTTCTTGACCGCTCTCTCCGGTGAGATCTCCCGGATCCTGTAATGAAGCGCATGCCCGTACTCGTGCGCAAGCGTGCCGGACATCCCGGCGTTTTTCGTCAAGTTGATCACCCGCTGATCCGGCTCGTAATGCGCCATCGCATTTCCTTTTCCCCTTGCACCGAATGAAAGCCCGAGTGTTCTTCCAAGCGAGACTGCGCCGGGTTTCACCTCGAGAGCAAGGCTCAAATCGAAAAACGCGGCGTGGGCGAAACTCACGGCCTGCATGCGGTCTTCTCCCGACAGATAGTTTCCGAACTGGATCCCCCTGAGCCCGAATGTTTCAATCAGCTCCTCGGGGCTTGATGTTTCATCAAGCGGATGCATTCTCCCCTCGATAATCAGATTTTCAAACTGCGGACGCGGAAAGCGGGTCTTTCCCCTGGCCCGGCTTTTCCTGCATTGCTCTTTTGCAAAGGAAACCGCGCGCTCAAGCGTCGGAAAACTCTCTTGAACCGTCTCATATCCGCCGTTTTTCCGCATCAAAAGGCGGTAGGCTCCCAGATCCGGATCATAAACAGTTTTAAATCCGCTCGGAAGCCGTTTTGCGGGGTCGATCCGGAACTGTTTTTTCTTCATCTCATCCGGATACCGGCTTTTCCAGTCGCGCGGGACCAGCGCCTTTTTTCTCACCCTGCGGTTCAAGACAGCGCTTTTCTCGATATCCGCCTGCGTGTTGAAAAAGTTCTGTTCAAGAAAAGAAAACCAGGACGCGTTGAACGCATCAAGATCGGGATTTGAGAGAAGAAAGCCTCTCAAAAGCCCGGCCTCGCGGATATAGCGCTCCCGGATCCGGTCTGCACGCGCTTCATCCACGCCCTCCTGAATAACAGGTCTCGTGGCTACNNACGATCTTCTTCGCATGCCACATCGCTTCCCGGCTGAATCCCTTCTTTTCCATTTCCTGATAAAGCCCGTGCTTGAGCGCGCTGGTTTTGCATGCGTGCTCTTCAAGTTTCTCAGAAGAAAGACCATCTTTCGAGGTGGTCCTGTAAAGTTCCTTTCTCGCACCGGGAAGATACGCGCCCGCATCTTCAAATGCTTTTAAGTTTCCTTCTTTAATATACGGATTGTAAAGAGCGGAACCTGGATTCTCCCGTCCGCCTTTCGTCCTGTTCTGTTCAAGCAGCAGACCCGGCAGTATGGCCTGTTCCTTCATTGTCGCTCCTCCTGGTAAAACTCAGAATATTTTTGCAATTCTTATGTCAAAACACTATAATAAAGTAGAATGAATCAATCTTGGATGATTAGAATTCCGTTCCTTGGGTAAGCGGAAAGAAATATTATTATAAATATTAATTTGATCTGCATTTTATGTGCATGTCATGAAATAGAGAGTTCGCATATGCTTAAAATATACCGATATGATTTAACCGAAGATTTGCCTTTTGATGATAAATTCAGGGCCCGATCGATCGCCCTGGTCCCGAAGGGAAGAAGAGAATATATCCGCTCCCTGAAAAGCCTGAAGGACCGTGACCGCGCGCTGGCGGCTTATCTGTTAATCGTCAACGGGCTTGCTGAAATTACGGGAGAGGATCTGTGGCCGGATGTAATCCACGAAGAGGATAACGCCCCTGTCCTGGAACCTCCGGTACTCCTGAACGGGGTTCCGCTCAATGTCTCCATCACGCATTCGGATGACGTCATTGCGGTTGCCATCTCCGATCTCCCGGTCGGCATCGACATCACGCCGGTCAAGCGGAGCGTTCGCGATTCAGCTATGAGGGAGCGTGTCTTAAACCGCTTCCTGCACCCCAAAGACCAGGAGAAAATCAACAATTCCGAGGACCCCGCACGCGCGTTTGCAAAATTCATCGGCCTGAAGGAAGCCCTCGCCAAACAAAACCGCACCTCCTTGATCCGGGAGCTGAAGAAAACCAGAGATCTCAATCAGGAATAAGCTTGCAAATAGCGAGACAATTGCCTGTAGTCAGCCGCGTAACCCGCGGCTTCTTTTTCGCTTACTTTTCCCTGAACCACAAGCTTTGCAAGCTCGCAGTCAAACATGGACATGCCAAGATCCGAAGAGGTCTGGATAATGTTGGTAATCTGGTGGGTCTTTCCCTCCCGGATCAGCGTGCTGACGGCGGGGCTTGCGAGTAAAATC
>DLOL01000102.1:27788-31253 GCA_002478485.1 Eubacteriaceae bacterium UBA7485
CAGACCGCAACGAGCGTCTGCGCGACAATCCGCCTCTTCTCCTCCCTTTCCGGTCCCGGAAACATCTCGACCAGCCGGTCCACACTCTGCGCGCAGCTTGATGTATGGAGCGTGGCGTAAACCAGATGTCCGGTTTCCGCAGCGCAAAGCGCCTGCTCCGCAGCGTCCCTTCCCCTGAGCTCTCCAATCATCAAAATGTCCGGATCCTCACGCATCGCATCCCGGATGCCCTGCGCGTAGTCCTGAAAATCGCGCCCAAGTTCCCGCTGCCGGATCATGGAGCGGGATTCCTTCACCGTGGAGAAATCATACTCAACCGGATCTTCCAGCGTAATGATCGCAATCCTTCTTTTGACCGCGCACATCTTGATCATCGAGGCAAGCGTGGTGGATTTCCCCGATCCGGTCGGACCGCAGATCAGAATCAGCCCTGTCTTCTGAAGCCCCGCATTCAAAAGGGCGGAAGGAATTGAGACGGAAGACGGATCCGGAATCCGCTCGGGAAGGATGCGCAGGGCGAGGCATCTGCTTCCCATTGAAAAATAGGCATGCACCCGAACCCGCATGCCGGGAAGCGGCGAAAAGGAAAAGTTCTCTTTTCTTTCGCGGCTCTTTGACAAGATCACCCGGATCATTTCCTCGGTTCGGTCTTCCTCCGTTTCGATCCGGACTATTTCTCCGTTCTTTCTCATGAAAAGCTCCCCCCGGCCGATATGAATGTCACTGGCCCGCTTCTCTCTTGCATATTCAAACAAACGCTCCATGCTCTCCATATTCTTCCTCCTTCCTTCATTCTATTCAGACAAAAATAAAGAAAAAGACTGGAAAACCGTTTTTTATCATTCTGAAAAGCAGACTATTTTCATGTTGAATTTCACCTGCTGTGTCAACGGGGCCGACGCAACACATCGGGCCCCGATACGTTGCGTGTGCCTCTTGTTTAAAAAAATAGTGAAAGTGTATATCTAAAGTACTGTATGATTTCTCCACCGGAGAAATTCGCTATACTTCAAGGAGGACTATTGAAATGGGAAGATTAGCCGGGACACAAACCCTCAAAAACCTGTTTAAAGCATACGTCGGCGAAAGCCAGGCTCGTATGAGATACACTTATTTTGCAGAAGTTGCTTCGAAAGACTATGCGCAAATCGCACAGATCTTCACAGAAACCGCTGAAAATGAAACGCAGCATGCAAAGATTTTCTATGATTTCATTGCTGAAGATTTAGCTGCTGACGGAAAGCCGGTTGAACTCGAAGTTGGCGACAATGCAACTTATCCGGTTGCCATCACCAATGATACATACACAAACCTCGTCAACGCCGCTAACGGTGAAGAAGAAGAATGGGGTTCTTTATATCCGCAGTTTGCTGAAGATGCTGAAAAAGAAGGATTCAAGGACATCGCCCAGAAGTTCAGAGCCATCGTTCTTGTTGAAAAACAGCATGAAGCCCGTTACAGAAAGCTTGCAAAGAACGTGAAGGAAGGTCTTGTCTTCAAACGTCCGGAAAAGGTTCAGTGGAGATGCATGAAGTGCGGCTATACCGTTCTTGCTGAAGAAGCTCCGAAGGTTTGCCCTGTTTGCGGAAACAAGCAGAAAGACTTCGAAATTGCGCTTTACAACTACAGCACCAACTATCCGGAAGGTCTGCCGACCCAGCCGGTTGACTCCGCGATCTAACAAAAAGAGTTTAATCATAAAAAGAACCGCCTCCTTGATGGAAGCGGTTTTTTTTAGTCTTTTTTATACAGATCAAGAATCGATTCTGCGATTTGTCCCGGCGTGCGCCGATTATCCATGGCCTTTTTTTGAATGTAGCGGTGCGCCTCGTCTTCCGTCATTTCAAGTTTCTCCATCAGCACGAGCTTTGCTCGGTGCTGAAGTTTTAACTCTTCAATCTTCTTGGTCAGTTTCTGGTTTTGCTTCTCAAGCTGCTTTCGCCTCTCCCGCGCATTGATCACAAAACGCAGGTCCCTTGAGAACACCGTCTTATTCAGCGGTGTGGTGACCACGAAGCACGGCGCATTCTGAAGTTTTTGCTCTGCTGCGGCGAGGTTCTCCCGTTTGCAGATCAGCATCACATCCGGCCCGTCAACGGATAGGATATCGAGTGCGAGATCCGCACCGAGCTCATGGTGAAGCGGGGCGTTAATCATGACCAGGTCGTATCCGAAACGTCCGATGCGCCTTCTCGCCTCCGTGGCCGAGTCCGTATATTCAATATGATCAAATTGGAATGGGCGGAGAAATCGCGCAATACCGTTGGCGTTTTCTCTCTGCTTGGAAATGATTAAGGCTGAACGCATGATTATTTCTCACTCTCTGTATGTAAGTCTAACCTTTACGAACTACAGGTTCAAGAAATATTTACGGTACTCCCAATCGTGCACGGTGCTGAGATAATCGTCCCATTCCGCATGCTTTTTCCGGCAAAAAGTCCCCAGGAGCGACTTTCCGATCACGTTTGAGATGAATTCGGACGAGCAGGTGTTCCGGATCGCTTCCTCAAGGGTGGCCGGCATGCGCGCGCCTGCGACCATTTCCGGACTCAGCTCGTGATCGATCCCTTCAAGCCCCGCCGCGATGAGGAGGGCAAAGGCAAGATAGGGGTTTCCAGATGCGTCCGGACAGCGGACAATGATTTCAGAAAGCCCGGTGTTCACCGGCGGGATGCGGATNNATTCTCCTTCGGTCGCCACTCCAGATCCTTCGGCGCGCTGAAGCCTCCCGCCAGTCTCTTGTAGGAGTTGACCGTCGGGTTGGTGAACGCGAGAATTTCCGGGAGCCTTCTCAGGATGCCGGCCGAGAAATGTCTTCCGGTTCTCGAGATGAGATGCTCATCTTCGGAGCGGAACACGTCATCCCCGTCTTTGAGCATGGAGATGATGATGTGCATGCCGTTTCCCGGATCGCCGTTGATAGGCTTTGGCATAAAGCTTGCATGCAGCCCGTTGAGCTGGGCCACGGATTTGACAACCGACTTAAACGTCTGGATGTTGTCCGCGCAGCTTAAGGGATCTGACGAATCAAAATCAATTTCATGCTGTCCTTTTCCGCTTTCATGATGAGAGGAGTTGATGGAAAACCCCATATCTTCAAGCGTCAGGATGATATCGCGCCGAACGTTCTCTCCTCTGTCAAGCGGGGCGAGATCGCAAAATCCCGCGTCGTCGCACGGCTTATGGGTGGGCTTTCCCTTCTCGTCCAGCTCAAAGAGCGTGAATTCGATCTTGACGCTGATCTGAAACTGGATCCCCTGCTCCTTCGCCTGGTTGACCACTTGTTTTAGGATATAGCGGCTGTCTTCCTTAAAAGGCTCGCCGCTTGCATTCACCACGTCACAGACCACCTTCACGACACTCCCCTGCTGGGGGCGCCACGGAAGAAGGTTGCGGGTGGACGGAATGGGCTTCAGAAAGAGCTCCCGCTCCTCCGCTGCCTCTTTTGCGATCTCGCCCCGCTTG
>DLOL01000102.1:31278-31743 GCA_002478485.1 Eubacteriaceae bacterium UBA7485
AAGGAGCAGGGGATCCAGTTTCGTCCGTTTCCATCCAGATCCGTAAACTGAAGACGGACAAACCGCACATCATTGTCCTCCAGGTAATCCAGCATTTCTAAAAGTTCGCTCTCGCTCATATCATCACCTAAAACGCCGCGTAGAGCGAATTGTACGGATTGTCCTGGCTTGGCGTCAGTTTCCAGAACGGCTTTGAGAGGATAACTTCCATGCGCACCCCGAAGTTATCCGCATACTTCTCGAGCTTGTCCGCAATCGCGGCCATGTCAGCCGGCGAGCACGGCTCCACGTTGACCTGACCATACGGGCGGGGCATCTCAAAGCTTCGGATATACATCGCGCCGCCGTGCATGCCGGTGCCGAGGTAGCCCCCGGCCGGAACGCCGTTCTTACGGTCAAGGCCAAGCACGATGATGGTGCCGCCCGCCTGGTATTCCCCGAGGAAGGATCCGCAGGATCCTCCGA
>DLOL01000057.1:0-490 GCA_002478485.1 Eubacteriaceae bacterium UBA7485
CATAGGGTATGTTCTCTTTCCATCTATCCTTGCTTCTTGTTAGTATTCCAAGCTCTTTATAAAGCTCTGCTTCTGTCATAATCGTTCTCCATAAATATTCTCAATATCGGCTCTGCGTCTTTGCAACTGGCTCTTTGATTACGGGTTTTATTTCCACAAATAGGGCAGCGTATCTATTCTCTTTTTTTAACTGCCTTGCAATTTTAAGACAACAGGGTACAAACAGCCTTGTAACCAAGTGGAATATACATACAAAGCAAAGTCAGCCGTTCCCATAAACCGCTCTGAATTACGAGGCTGTCTCCGACCTGCTCTGCGCGCTGCGCGGTAACGAGATCATCGATCCTTCCTGGAAAGACGCAGCTCAAAACTACAAAAACGCCGCATCCAAAGACTGACACGCTTTTCTTTCAAAAGATGCGCATGCCGGTCCGTTTTAAGCGGGCCTTTTCAATTGACAAGCTAATAAAAAAAAGATAAAATTAGTAAT
>DLOL01000057.1:609-8051 GCA_002478485.1 Eubacteriaceae bacterium UBA7485
CCCGCGGCTTCCCGCGGGCTTCTTTCATGAAAAACGGGATTCTCGACTTTCCGGGAATCCCGTTTTTTTTCTTAAGGTAAGAGCTGTAGTAGGCACATCCGATAATTCCAGCTCCGCCCGCGATATTTCCAAGCGTCACAAAGAACAGATTCATCAATGCGCCTGAAAACCTGACCGACGGGCTGATCATCATGCCCAGAGGAAGATAGAACATGTTGGCCACACAATGTTCAAATCCCAGAAAAACAAATAAAAAAATTGGAAACCAGACAGCCGGAATCTTTCCTGAAAGCTCTCTTGCTCCCGACTGCATCCATACCGCGAGAACCACCAGCATATTGCATCCGATTCCCCTGAGAAACGCTTCGAGCGGTGAAAGGAAAGCTTTTGACAAAGCCACCGCCTCAGCTTTTTCTGCGATCCCGCCGGTGATCAAACCCGATTTGAAGACGAGCCAAGCAAGAAGAACGGCTCCCGTCAGGTTTCCCAGATACACAATTCCCCAGTTCTTGAACATCTCCCCCGGCCGGATTTTTCCATCAAGCACGGAGAGGATGAGGAGATTGTTTCCGGTAAACAGCTGTCCGCCGCAAAAGGCAATGAGCATCAGTCCGACCGGAAACGCCAAAGCGCCAATCAAGCGCCCGATGACCGGGTCAAGGCTCGATGAGGATCCCGCGACGATAAAGGCAAGGCCTCCAAACCCGATAAAAACTCCGCCGAGCAAAGCCAGAATAAACGTATCTTTCACGCCTGTCCCGGCCGTGTTCTTGCCCCGCTCCGTCCAGAGCCGCGCGATCGCGGCCGGATTCAACACACCATCTTGTCTCTCCATCACATCTTGTCTCTCCTTATGCGAATGTCTTTCTCATGAATGGTCTCCGCTTCCACCTGCGTCTGGTTCTCGCCGATGGAGTCATCCAGATGTTCCGCCTCTTTTCGATCCTCCTCTTCATCGTCATAAGGATCGGGGTGAATCGTCACCATGCATCCGAGATGGTTTTCGATGTCAGAGCCCATCGCCGTGATGATCCGGTGGGCTTCAAGAAGTGTCAGGTTTCCCCTGAGGACCACGTCGAAAGACACCGCCCAGTTTCCGGGACCGTAGTCGTGGGCCACCAGATTATGATAGCCGAACGCGTTCGGGTTTTTGGAGACCACCTGATCGATATATTCTAACATACGGTCATCCGGCCGTCCGCCCAGGAGCGGATTGATTGAGTCCTTAAGGGAAACGTAGCCGGAATAGATGATGAAAATCGATACCGCGGCACCGAACCATCCGTCCACGGAGAAAGGCACCATCGGACCAATGATCGTCCCGATGGCGACAACCAGGGTTGCAAGACAGTCGTTTCGTGAATCGCTGGCCGCGGCAAGCACCGCAACNNCGACGGTCTGATAAAACTTCCACATCCAGGCTTTGACCATGATGGAGACGATCAGAATCGAAAATGCCACGACAGAGAAACGCTGTTCCTGTCCTGAAAAGATTTTCCCGACCGATGTCTGCAAAAGCTCAATCCCGACATAGATGATCACAAAGGAGATGATAATCCCCGTGATGTACTCCACTCTTCCGTGCCCGAACGGATGTTCGTCATCTGCAGGGGCGGACGCGAGATGAAAGCCGAAGAGCGTAATGATCGAGCTTCCGGCATCCGAGAGGTTGTTGAACGCATCAGATATGATGGAAATCGAGGAGGTGATCGCTCCTGCGATGATTTTCAGAATAAAGAGAAGGATATTGCACACAATCCCGACTGCGCCCGAGAAGCTTCCATAGCGCTGTCTCACCACGCGGTTGTTCGTATCCTGGTAATTCGGCACAAATTTCCTGATTAAAAATTTAGTCATTTCAATTTTCCTTCTGTTTCTCTCTTTCTTTAAAAAAATACCCACCTTTTAATAGACAGGCTATGAAATCTCATAATTTCAGATTCTCATAATATTGTATACAAAAAGTATATTTAAAAGAGGGAAAGGGTATTTTTCAAGAGAATTACTAGAAGAGGAGTAACCCTGATGAAAGAAAACTGGCTCTACGGAGTAGAGAATATGCCTGTCCATTACCCGGAGGAGAAGATTATACAAACCATCGAGCCCAATCCGGTTGAAGAACGGGGAATCGAAGAGATTATTCAAACGGCGCTTGAAAACCCGGTGGGAACGGAGAAACTCAGGGATCTGGTTGAGCCCGGAAAAACCGCTGTGGTGGTGATCCCGGATGTCACAAGAGCCTGGTCGAGAGTGGACCTCTACCTTCCCTACCTCATCGACGAGCTCAACAAAGGCGGGATTAAAGATGAAGATATCCTTCTCCTCTCTGCAACCGGCACGCACAGGGAGCAGACGCAGGAAGAGCTCAAAGAGCTGGTCGGAGAAGATATTTATAAGAGAATCCGCGTGGAAAACCACATCTCGGACGATGCGGACATGCACCGCTACATCGGGACTACGAAAAGAGGCACGCCGGTTGAAGTGGACAAGCGCGCGCTTGACGCCGACTACCTGATCCTGGGGGGCGAGGTGAGCTACCATTTTCTTGCGGGCTACTCGGGAGGGCGCAAGATGGTGCTTCCCGGAATCGCTTCGAGAGAATCGGTCATGACCAATCACGCGCTTGCGATGAATCCGGGTGAAGACACCGGCGCAAACCCCCTCGCCTGCCCCGGAAACATGAATGAAACCAACCCCTTTCACGACGACATGCTGGAAGCGGCCCTGATGGCAAAACCCGACTTCATCTTCAATGTCGCAGTCGATGCGGACAACAACATTTTCACAGCCGTAAGCGGAGATATGGTCAAGGCCCATGAGGAAGCCTGCAAAAAGGTAGACGCGCCCTACGCTATCCCCTATGAAAAGAAGGCTGATCTTGTCATTGCATCCGCAGGCGGATTCCCAAAAGACATCAACCTCTACCAGTCTTCAAAAACCCTGTTCAACGCGAAGATCCCGGTCAACGAAGGCGGCACGATCATCGTGCTCTCCAAGTGCTCGGAAGGTCTCGGAAGCCCGGATATCGAAACCATGTTCCTCGGGTATGAAGATTCAAAAGAAAGAGAGCATGCGCTCCGGAAAGACTTCTCCATCGGCGCTTTTGTCGCCTACACCATGGGGAAGACCGCTGAAGACTACAAGGTCATCCTAGTATCGGATCTGACGGAAGAAGAAATGGGAAAAACCGAGTTCCTGCTCGCTAAAGATTTTGACGAGGCATTGGAACTGGCCGGCATTACGGAAGAAAACTGGCCCGACACCATTCTGATGCCCCACGCCGCCGTCACGTTCCCAATCGAAAAATAAAGTTCAAATGAGGCTTCTGGAAATCGGAAACCTCTTTTAAAAAGCTCCATCCAAGAAGTGAAATGCCCCCCCTAACTGGCCCTCCTTTCTTTAAATAGATAGGTGGTCTCAGTTAAGGGAGTTCGCTTCAAAGATGGAGCTTTTTCAACTCGCAAAGCGGGAATGGTTTTGAACTTTGTTGAACACCAGAAAATGAAGTCCGACAATGAGCATGGCCCCGAAGAGCGTCACAAGCTTGAGCGGCGAGAGAAGAATCACCGCCCCACCGATCACATAGGAACTTCCAAGAATCAGGTAGTCCCTCCTTGTAAACTGGACGCACCAGCAATCGTAGACACGGTTCATCATCACGCCTCCGTAATAGGCCATCAGAAGGATCAGCAGGAGAAGATCTAAAAACATGGTGTCCTCATCAAGACAGATAAACTTCAGTGCAATGTTGATCAGCCCCGCCGAGATGATGATCAGATAGTGAGAGAACATCAGGATCAGCAAACGGTGAATGGCCTGTTTTCGGACCAGGTTCTGCACCGCCACGATATAGCTTCCGTATAGACCGAGGAAAATCATAAAGACCATCACCGGCTGGATACTGAAACTGTCAATCTTGAAATATGGTGCGAGATCCGCCACCGATTCACCGAACGTAATGACCACAAAAAGCTGAAACCGCTCCGTGAGATGAGGAAAGTTGACCTGCTTGGGGTCAATGCGCTCGCCTGTGATAAAGGGAAGCGCGGCACCAGCCACGATGGCGAGGATATTGATGGTAACCGTGTCTCTCGGTTTTCCGGTTCTGGCAAAAATCAGCCCGACTAAAAATATGGCGCAAGTGATCAGGAGAATCAGAAGCGAATTCTTCGCGCTTTCGGTATTGTCTTTAACAAACAGGATCTGGATCAGATAAAGGATCGCAACCGATTGGGTGATGATGAGCATGCAAATGCAAAAGGGTCTTGCCGACTGCATCCAGTCACTGCTCAGCGTGTTTGACATGTAGAGGACGGCAAACATGTTGATCACATAGAAAAAGTAATCGTACCGCCTCCACTTCCCGTACCGGTTGACGTAGTTTGTCATGTAGATCCAGGACATCAGGATCACAACTGCGGTCAGCACATAATTCAGGAGCGTGCCAAAGGGATTGGCGTACATTTCCTGAAGGTCGACTAAGGATTCAAGTTTCGAGATGCAGTAGACATAGATCAAATCGTAAAACAGCTCGACAGCTTCGACTTTCTTTGCCTTGATCTTCGGACCGCCGTCTAAAGAATGGCCGTCAATTCCCATCTCATTCCCGCTTCATTCCCACACGTTCAGACAGCATCGGGAGCGTATGTTCAAACGCCACGCCGTCTCGTGGAGGCGTGTCAAGGACGATGGTCTNNTTCGCAATTGCGCGGGAGGTCAGCTCCACCGCGTTTTTGACCGCATCTTCAAGCGAAAGTCCGTTGAGCAGGCCTGCCAGCGTAAAACTTGAGAACACATCTCCCGTTCCGTGGAACATGCCCGGGAGAAGATCCGCGCGGATGTGGGAGAAACTTCCCTTGTTCTTGTCATAGATAAACGCGCCTGTGCTCTCTTCATTAAATCCGATTCCGGTGAGCACCACATAGTCCGGTCCAAGCTCTCCGAGCTTTCGGGCCACATCCTTGACGTAGTCTTCCGTATAAGGGCCTTTCCGGTACGGAATATCCAGTAGGAACGCGGCTTCCGTCATATTGGGAAGGAGCACATCCGCCTTTTTCGCGACCTTTCTCATCGCCTCCACCATGGTCCCGTCAAATCCCGGATACAATTCGCCGTTATCCGCCATGACCGGATCCACAAAGAAAAGCGCAGAACCAAGCGTGTCGTAAAACCCGGCGAGAATCTCCGCCTGCTCGGGAGATCCGAGATAGCCCGAATAGAGCGCGTCAAATGTCAGCCCCAGGTCTTCCCAGTGCTTTAAAAACGCGGGAAGGTCTTCGGTTAAGTCCCGGAACGTGTAGTCTTTGAACCCTCCCGTGTGGGTGGACAGGACGGCTGTGGGAATGCAAGCGCCCTCGATCCCGGCTGCGGAGAGTACAGGAAGGGCAACGGTTAGCGAGCATTTTCCAAACCCCGAAAGGTCATGGAAGAGCGCTGCGCGCTTGGGGATGAAATTCTTCTCTTCTTTTTGTTTCTTTCTATATTCTTCAACCAGCTTGTTTTCCATAGAGTCCTCCATCTCTGAGGCAGAAAGTCGCCTCCCGTTTACAGATTATATCTTCTTTTTGTTTACACATGATAAGGATGCCAAAAACATCTACCAATCAGAAAATTCTTATTCGATTTCATCCGGATGACCCTTTTTTGCCCTCGTATTTCCGATACAATGGTAAAAACAGGAAAGGAGATTGGACTTTCATTGAAGAAAAACTCAATTGGAAAACTGATCCAGCTCGGCTGCGTGACTTTTCTTGCGTTCTTTAGCATTTGCGGATTCTTTTTCGAGATTGAAGATACAGTTCGAGGCAAATTTGACTTATTCGGTTACGGACTTTCCGTTGTACTCTTTTTTCTCTCCATGGCCTGGTACGGGTATCTGGGCGAAAAGCTTTATCCTCCCACTTCAAAAAAGCGCTTCATCCCGAATACGCTTTATGTTCTCGCCGTCCTGATGCTGCTCTACGGTCTGACCGGAAAAGACTGGATTTCCGGGATTGGAATGGCCGTCGCGTTCGGCTTCGCTGGTCTGATGATTAGCACCTACCAGGACGGAACAATGTCCAAAGAGGCCGCAAACCACAAAGAGGCAAAAAGGAAGGTTTCTGAACAAAAGAAGGTTTTAGAAAAGCCGGGAAAAGAACAGAAGCAGCCTAAAATCATCTCTGTCCTCTCCCAGCTTCAGGCTGTTTCATCCACGAAAACCGCACAAGAGAGGCCGGAATTTTTTCAGACCGTCAGTAGCTGCGAAGCGCTTCTCAAGGCGCTTGAGAAAAGCAACAAGCGGGTGCCTGAATATCTTTTGAATAATATGGAGGCAGTGAACGGTCATTACCTGAACTTTGAAAGAAATACCCTCACGGACGGCTCAGCCGCACCTGTCAAAACAGACAAAGTGAGAGCAATGACTGAAAAGCTGATTCAATCCTACAGCCTCTTTGAAGAAGCGCTTGAAAACCTCTATGACAAAAGTTTTGAAGACCAGAGCCTTGAGATTCTCTCGGATATCGAGGTGCTTGAACAGAAGCTTGAAATGGACGGGCTGCTTGATTCTGACTTTGAAGTCAAGCCCTCATCCAAAATTTCTTCATAATCGAATCAGAACTCGCACAGTCCCGTGCGCCTGATGAAGGCAGCGGGACTTTTTGGATTCGTCCTGAGGCATTCTTTCGGGTCTTTTTCTTGAATTTCTCTAAATCTTTCGGATTTCCTAAGCTCTCTTATTCTTACCATGAAGCAGCAATCATCCAGAAATCAAACGGAAAAAGTTTAGTTTTCTTTAATTAAACTTTATAAAATTAAACTGATTTCAATGAATTGTGGAATTTAAGCTTTCTTTAATCTCTTTACATTTCCTTAATCCTTAATTCTTTCTTAATATTACAACTAACTATTTTTGTATTCCATTTTGTTTTTAGATGACTCTTTTAAAATCTCGATATCTCCCCTTTTATTTATGTAAACGATTGATTTTCCGATCTGCAAGCTTTTTATGTTTTCAGGTAAAATTATTCGTTTATTTCTTTTTTCTTTGCTCAGAATCGAATTTCGAGGCCTGTTTTTTAATATGTTCCATAAAAAAGAGACGGATTTCTCCGTCTCACCATTCGATCTCTGACACTTGTTTCGGATGCGGATTCACTTCCATGGATTCCACTTTTCCGTTTTTCATCCGGATGACACGGTCGCCCATCGGGGTAATGGCCGAGTTATGTGTAATCAGCACCACGGTCATGCCTTCCGCTTTGCACATTTTCTGCAGGAGCTCGAGGATCAGCCTTCCGGTCTTTGAGTCAAGCGCTCCGGTCGGCTCGTCGCACAAGAGCAGCTTCGGCTTTTTCACTAGAGCCCGGGCAATTGAAACCCGCTGCTGCTCGCCCCCTGAAAGCTGTGAAGGGAAGTTGTCCGCGCGCGCGGAAAGCCCCACCTTATCAAGCATCTCTTTT
>DLOL01000057.1:8104-11686 GCA_002478485.1 Eubacteriaceae bacterium UBA7485
GATTATAAAACTGAAAAACAAAGCCTGTGTCAAAGCGCCTGTAGTCTGTCAGCGCCTTCTCATCAAGATCTTCAAGATGTTCCCCGTCGACAATGATCTCACCTGACGTGCAGCTGTCCATCCCGCCGAGAATATTTAGTACCGTCGTCTTTCCCGCGCCGGACGGTCCGACCACCACCACAAACTCGCCTTTCCCGATTTCAAAGTCGATCCCGTCTGCCGCTTTGATCTCCACTTCCCCGACCTGATAGGTCTTCTTCACATCGCGGAATGTGATATAGGCGTCATCCTCTTCCCCGTAGCTCTGCCCGGTCCGCTCAAAGTTTTTCAACGGCATCAACAGCCTCGCTCAGCCATTCCGCATCCAGCGACTCGATCGCACCTTCATCGGCCAGTTCCGCAATTTCCGGTTTGATCGGAATTCTTCCAAGCACCGGAATGTTATATTTGCCCGCGATTTCATCCAGATGGCTTTCTCCGAAGACGGAGATCTTCTTTCCGCAGTCCGGACATTCCAGATAGCTCATGTTCTCAATGATTCCGAGTATCGGCACATCCATTTCTTTTGCCATCTTCACGGCCTTTTCCACAATCATGGACACCAGGTCCTGCGGCGTCGTAACTATGATAAATCCGTCAAGCGGGAGTGACTGATAAACCGTCAAGGCCACATCCCCGGTTCCCGGCGGCATATCTACAAAGAGGTAATCCTTGTTCCCCCATTTTACATCGGTCCAGAACTGCTTGACCGCGCCTCCGATGACCGGACCTCTCCAGAGAACCGGATCTGTGTCCTGATCGAGCAGCAGATTCATGGACATCAAATCGATCCCGCCGTCGCTTCTCACCGGAAAGATGCCGCTCTCATCGGCATATGCGCGCTGGCTGACACCAAACATGCGCGGAATGGAAGGTCCCGTGATATCCGCGTCAAGGATGCCGACCTTCTTCGCGTCTTTTCTGAGCGCAGAAGCAAGCGTCCCCGTCACCATGGACTTTCCGACACCGCCTTTTCCGCTGATCACGCCGATAATCTTATCCACATGGGAATCCTTGTTTCCCGCTTTTTCATCCACCATCTCCGCTTTTCTTGAAGCGCAGTTCATTCCGCAGCTTGCGCAGTCGCTCGGAGCGCAGGCGGAAGGATTCTTTTCTGCCATATCTATCTCCTTCATTCTTTCCGTTTTAGAGCATTGTACCACATCTGGTTTTTCATAGAGAAAACCTGTATTCTTCGATATATTTTAGTTATACGACATTTATAACTAAACCGCCGCAAAGGCGGCGGATCCGTTAATCCAGAATTTTCAGGCCGTTTTCCCGGAGTTTTCGACAAATTTCCTCGATGTGCCCGAAGTCGCGCGTCTCAAGGCCGACCTGGAGTTCGCACCGGGTGATATCCTTCCCTGCAGGCGCGTGATCGTGATGGACCTCTGTCACATTCCCCCCGCAGGAGGCGATGATTTCAGAAACTTTCACGAGCTGGCCCGGCTTGTCTTCAAGTTCAATGGTCAGTTTGCATTTGCGTCCGGAGGTCAGAAGGCCCCGGTCAATGACGCGCGAGAGGATCGTCACGTCGATATTGCCGCCTGAAAGGATACAGGCCACCTTTTTCCCTTTGACGGGAACTTTGTTGAACATGACGGCCGCAACCGCGCTTGCACCTGCTCCTTCCGTGATGAGTTTGTGCTGTTCCATCAAAGTCAGGATCGCGGTTGAGATTTCATCGTCTGTCACAGTAACGATATCATCCACATAATCACGGCAGATGGCGTACGTTTCGCTTCCGGGCTTCTTGACCGCAATTCCGTCCGCAATGGTACGGACATGGTCAAGCTCATAGATTTCATCCTTCTCAAGCGATTCCTTCATGGACGGGGCGCCTTCCGCCTGAACACCGTAGACCTCGATCTTCGGGTTGAGGTTTTTGAGCGCGTAGGCAACACCTGAGATGAGCCCTCCACCTCCGATGGGCACCACCACCGCGTCAAGATCCTCAATCTGGTCGCAAAGCTCAAGTCCGATGGTCCCCTGCCCCGCCATCACATCCACATCATTGAACGGGTGGACAAAGGTGTAGTTCCTCTCTTTTTGAAGCTCAAGGGCGCGGTTGTAGGCGTCATCATACACGCCTTTGACCAGCTCGACCTGAGCCCCGTAACTCCGGGTCGCTTCCACTTTTGAGATGGGCGCGCCGTCGGGCAGGCAGATGACGGCCGGAATACCGTTTTTCTGCGCCGCAAGCGCGACACCCTGGGCATGGTTTCCCGCGGAGCAGGCAATCACGCCCCGCGCCTTTTCATCCTCGCTGAGCTGGGACATTTTATAGTAGGCGCCACGCACCTTGAACGAGCCGGTAATCTGCAGGTTCTCCGTTTTCAAGTATACTTCCGCATCCGGATTGATTTTGGGCGCGTGAATCACATCGGTTTCACGAATCACGTTTCGAAGCACGTAACGCGCGTGGTAAATTTTATCTAAGGTTAACATCTCTCTCCTCCAAATCCATCCTTTTATTATAGCATTGATGCGCGGCGGTCTGCACAGCGACGCACGAGATCCCCAGAGTGCTTCGTCCCGCTCAAAAGTGTAAAGCCTATCAAACATACAAAAACAGCCTGACAAATGTAAGCTGAACAATTTAAAAAGAAAAATTATTATTTTGTTATTAGTTAAATCCATTTGTAAGTCTAGACTTTTTATTTGAGTTCGTTAAAATAGAGATAAGCGTTTTGGAAATCTAGAAGGAGATAGCATTGAAAAAGAGAATTTTCGACTTTCTGAAGGATGCCGGCATGTACTCTTTAGAGGTCATGGACGGAAGCCAGCCCAGAAACTGTCCGAAAGCAACGATTGATTTATTCAATGGAAAACTTTATATTCACGCCGACCGCGGCCACAAAGCCGCCAAACTCATTGAATCCAATCCTCATGTCGAGCTTTGGTCCATGAACGACAACGGCGAATGGCTCAGAGCCAAATGCGACGCTGTGCGTGATGAGAACATCGACGAGCAGAAGCGCATGCTCAACCGCTATCCTCACCTCAAGGAACAATACCAGCCAGGTGACGGAAAAACCGCGGTATACGAGCTCAAAAACGGTAAAGCCACCATTTCATCATTCAAGCATCCCACTGTTGAACTAGAGTTCTAAGAATTCTTCCTGTACTTATTCATTTTATCCGCACCGATTTCATCGGTGCTTTTTTCGGACCATCTTGAAGATCGTTATAACGTTTATTAATACCTCCTTCAAAAGTAGGTATTAAAGCAAAGCCGTTTGTTTGTTTTTTGCTTTTCATTCCCTTTTAACATACCTGTCCGGAGAAGTCCCCCACCTCTATAGGTGGCGGGATGAATCCGGACTTATTTATTTGCGGCCAGTGCGGCTGATCTACGGTATAATTATTTCAGGAAAAGGAATTTCCTGAAATAAGGGAAAAGCTGTGGAAAGAAGCGTTCTGGTCAAAGAGTTTCTTCCTGTCCGCCACCGGCAACGCGCCAATGGAAGTGATCAGGCAGTACATGGAAAGCCAGGAAGAAAAGAAATGATTGTAACCAAGGGATACAAATACAGGATC
>DLOL01000016.1 GCA_002478485.1 Eubacteriaceae bacterium UBA7485
ATTGACGTAGAACCAAAAAAAGCGCCAGTCAAGCTTGTCTTCAAATGGCCTAACGACAAGCTTACTGACGCTTTCGCGGTCCCCGGCGGGTCCGCTGTTTCTTTTTTTTTAGTTTATCGGTTTTTCCTAAAACGGTCAATTCTATTTAAGGATAAGACCGTCTTCAGTCAGTTCGATCCTTCCGTCCTTTAAAAGATTCCCGATTGCTTTTTTGAATGCGGATTTTGAGATTCCAAACGCGTCCTTGATGGCAGACGCATCGGACTTATCGTTATAAGGAAGCTTCCCTCCCCTTTCCTTCGCTTCTTCAAGAATTCGATCCGCATCATTTCCGATTTCTTTATAGGCTTTCTTAATCGGAGAGAGCATCAGCCTCCCGTCTTTTCTGACACCCGTTACTCGAACTTTGATCTCTTTCCCGGTCCTGACTGACGGATTGAGATCCTGCGCACGGATCATTCCGAGGTACTTGTTCTCAACCGCAACAAAAGCGCCGACTTCCGGATTGATATTAAACACATATCCTTCTGTCCAGTCTCCGCGCTTATGAGCCGAATCTCTTAAGAGCTTATCGTAAACTTTAGTAGTTGCCGCAAGCCTTCCCGATTTGTCCTCATATAAATAAACGAAATAGGTTTTTCCTCTCTGGGTTTTAAAGGTCTGTTCACTGTACGGAAGGAGCAGATCCTTGTCAAGGCCCCAGTCGAGAAACGTTCCGATTCGGGTGGTTTCTTTTGCAACCAGCGGTGCAAAACCTCCCAGTTCAATCTTAGGCGTTTTTAACGTGGCAATATCGCGGTCTTCTGAATCCTTATAGAGGAAGACTTCCACTTTATCGCCTGGTTCAAGTTTGAGTCTTTTGTTTTGGATTTCCGTTCCGGGAAGAAGAACCATCTCTTCATCCCCTTCATGTTCGACCAGGAAAGCACCTGGTGCCGCCACATGGTCCACGATTAGTTCTTGTTTTTTTCCAATCTTCATATTTCTTTTCATACAAAAAAAACCGGCGTTAAAACGCCGGAATCTTATTTAATTTCATGAAGCTCTTTACGGTCTTCTTCGATGGTGTCATTCAGCTGCTTGAGTTCAAGCTGAAGATTGTAAAGAATCTTGTCAGCGTAGTGCTGTGTGCCTACTCGAATGGATTTTGCCTGTTCTTGTGCCACTTCCACAATTTTTTCAGCCTGCCTTGTCGCATCCTTTGTGATTTGATTATTATTGATCATATCATTGAGCGACTGTTCTGCTTCTTTCTTAATCAGGTCCGCGTCGTTTTGCGCTTCCATTAGAATTTGCTGCTTCTGATTGACAATTTCTCTGGCTTCATGCACTTCCTTTGGGAGTGTCTGCTTGATTTCATTTATGATTTCAAGCGCCTCCTCCGGGTTGACAAGCGCCTTGGACGAAAAAGGCAAGGTGCTCCCTTTTTCAATGAGATCCTCAAGCTCATTTATCAGGTCAATGGTCTTCATAGGCTCTCACCCCTTCCTAGCAGTAATTAGATTTCGTTCACGTCTTCTCTGAGCTTTTGGATCATATCTGCTACAGGATACGGAACGTACGGGGAAATATCCGCGTCATAAGAGATTAGTTCTCTGACTGCACTTGAGCTGACCCAGGACTGTGTTTCGCTTGCAGGCAGAAAATAGGTTTCGATATCCGGATTGAGCGCGTGATTAAAGCGCGCCATAGGCAGTTCATACAAAAAATCCTTTGAATTTCTCAACCCTTTGATCAGGTAATGGTAATCATTGGCTTTGCAGTAATCCGCCACAAGGCCTCTCGAGACGTCAACTTTGACATTATCCAGGTGGGCAAACGCGCGTTCGCAGAATTCCTGGCGCTCATGATACATAAACATGCCCGTTTTTTCAACATTCTGCATGATCAGGACGATCACTTCATCAAAAAGTTTAGCTGCTCTCGAAACAATATCATAGTGTCCTGTCGTAATTGGATCAAAGGACCCCGGATAAACAGCTGTCTTCATTCTTCTTCCTCTCCCATTCGAAACGTGTCTATGACTGTGTTCCCGTATTTTTTTTCTTTTATTTTATCAAAACGGCCGATTGTATTGGGGATAATATCTTTCTTATCATGTTCCAAAATCACAATTGAGCCTGGTCTCGCGATACTTTCAATCTCAGGAAAAAGCTTCAGGATATCCGGCACAATCTTATAGGGCGGATCCATAAAAATTACATCCGGTCTGATTCCATTCTCTTTTAGCATTTTGATACCGCGTGCTGCGGGCAGAAGAGTTACCTCTGCTCTTTGAGTATAACCGCTAAGCTTAAGATTTTCCTTCTCGATCTGGTGGCTTCTTCGATCCTTGTCGAAAAAGAAAGCATTCTCGTATCCTCTTGAGAGCGCTTCAATTCCCATTCCGCCTGTTCCGGCAAATAAGTCCACAAACGTTTCTTTTCCCGGTGAGAGGCTCTCAAGGCTCGAAAAGATTGCCCCCTTGATCTTATCGGTTGTTGGTCTGATAAAATCTCCCTTGAAGTCTTTCAGGCGCAAACCGCCTTTTTCTCCTGCAATTATCCGCATCTCTTCCTTCTTCTTATGTCAGGCTGATTTCATTGTTGGCCTGGTCGAATTCTTTTAAGAGCTTTTCTTTCAGTAGCATCATATCTTTATCGCCCGACGGATAGACTGTTTTTGCGCATGCAATACAATCCTCGAACAGCTTTCTCTCCCGCATCGGATCTAGCAGTTTCAATCCGCCATATCCGCTTTGATGAGTCCCGAAATATTCTCCCGGGCCTCGAAGCTTGTAATCTGCTTTCGCGATTTCAGATCCGTCCTCATTTTCAACAATGATCTTCATCCGTTCAATGGTGTTTGGCGCAAGATTATCTGAAACAAGAAAACAATAACTCTGTTTCTCGCTTCGACCAATTCTTCCCCTGAGCTGATGAAGCTGCGCTAAACCAAACCGGTCCGCATTTAAAATCAGCATTACGGTGGCATCCGGGACATCAATTCCCACTTCAATGACACTGGTCGCAACCAAAAGATCCGTCTTTTTATCCTTAAACTTACGCATCTCCCGGTCCTTTTCTTCCGCTTTCATTTTTCCCGTCACAAGCCCGATATTAAATCGGTTTTGCGCATATTTCTTTATCTCTTTATAGACCCTTGTCGCATCGTGGACTTCCGGCATTTCTTCGCTTTCTTCAATAAATGGACAAACCAGATAAGCCTGATGCCCCTCTCCGATTTCTTTTTCCATAAACGAAAGAATATCTCTGAGTCGTTTTGAGGTATAGAAATAGGTTTTGATTCGTTTTCTTCCGGCCGGACGTTCATCGATTACAGACAAGTCCAGATCTCCAAATAAAGTCAGCGCGATAGAGCGGGGAATAGGTGTTGCACTCATCACCAGTGTATGACAATCTCCTTTATTTGTGAGTTTTCCTCTTTGTTTTACTCCAAAACGGTGCTGTTCGTCTGTAATGACCAGCCCGAGATTGTAATAATCGACACTTTCCTGGATCAGTGCATGCGTTCCAATAATGACCTGCGCCTGGCCTGACCGGATCATATCTTTTCTTTTCTTCGCCTTTTTTGATGGTGTGCTTCCAGTTAATCGGACAATCTGAATCCCGAACGGGTCCAGGAATTCATGGAAAGTCTTTTCATGCTGTTCACTCAAAATTTCCGTTGGCGCCATGTAAGCGGTTTGAAGTCCCGCTCGCGCTGTAAGAAGCGCTGCAGCGGCTGCAATAACAGTCTTTCCACTTCCAACGTCTCCCTCCACCATACGATTCATGGGCTTCGTTGAGGCAAGATCATTCACTACTTCATCCAACACCCGCTTTTGCGCGTTTGTCAAACTAAACGGAAGAGATTTTAGAAAAGAGTCGAGAACAGATGGATCGTTAAGGATAGCTTGCGTTCCATATCCACGATTTTTAATTCTCTCAATTCCGAGAGCGATGGTCAGTCCTTCTTCAAATTTCAGTCTTCTTCTTGCGTGGCTCAATTCTTCTTTGCTTTCCGGAAAATGTATGCCGCAAAGCATTTCCGTAAGTCCCGTTAAATGGTAGGTCGTTTTGATATCGTCCGGCAGATAATCTTCACCCGATGACAAATCGTGCGGCTTGATCTCTCCGCTGCGAATTTTGTCGGTTATCTGTCGAATCAAACTTTGATAAACTTTCTCTCCGATACCGGATGTTTTTTTATAAATCGGAACAATGGTTAAAAATTCTTCAGCCTTTTCTTCCGGCGCATATTTTGGCGCATACATCCGGTAAGGCTGCCCTTCTTCTTTTTTTATCCGACCAAAAAAATAATACGCGTCTCCAGGGGTAAAGTTCTGACCCATATAAGGTTGGTTAAACCAGTTAATTTCTCCTTTGACCGCTTCTCCTTCCGGGGAAGTCCATTCGACCGGCAAAACAAAAAGGGACATGCCGCGCCGAATGCGGCGGAGTGTCCCTTTTTTATTAACCTTCAGTCTCACGGTTACGGGAAAGTCTCTCGGCTCTCCTGCAAACTCTCCCATTCTGGTTCTGTCTTCATATCGTCTCGGCAGCATCTTAATCAGATCTCCGAGCGTTTGAATTCCTGCTTGGGAAAGCTCCTCAGCCCGTTTGGTCCCCACCCCTTTCAGCGCGGTGACAGGGGTTTGATAATTCATATTATTTATTCTACTGAAATGATGTAGTAGTAAAGCGGCTGTCCGCCAAAGCTGACTTCAAAGTCGACGCTATCATATTTTTCTTCAAGCGCTTCCTGAAGCTTGTCTGCATCATCAACGGTCACGCCTTCACCATAGTAAAGGGATACCAGTTCGCTTTCATCATCAATCATTCTTCCAAGGAGGGTTTCTGCAACTTCATCCAGATCTTTTCCGGTTGCGACAATTTCACCGCCAGTCAGTCCGATAATGTTGCCCTTCTTGATCTTAAGCCCGTTGATCTTGGTGTCTCTGACGGCGTATGTGATTTCGCCAACCTTGACTTCCGTAATCGCATGGGTCATATTTTCCAGATTCTTTTCCCAGTCCACATCCGGATTGAACGCAAGCATGGCGGAGATGCACTGCGGAACATTCTTTGTGGGGACAACATGGATATTGCGGTCTGAAACAGCCTGTGCCTGATTAGCCGCAAGAATGATATTTGAATTGTTCGGGAAAAGGAAAATCTGATCGCAGTTCATTTGATCAATTCTTTCCAGGAAGTCCTGGGTGCTCGGATTCATGGTCTGTCCGCCAGTGATGACCTGCGTGATGCCAAGTTCTTTCATGATTTCAGTCAAGCCTTTTCCGGGAGAGACTGCAACAAAACCGTACGGCTGTTTTGGTTCATTCTTGGCCTTTGCCTGTTCCTTTTCTTCTTCCGCACTCTTCGTTGTCCCGAGCATTTCTCTCATGTTGTCAATCTTCATTCGGGTGAGCGGTCCGTAGGAAAGCCCTTTTTCAAACGCATCTCCCGGATGGTCGGTATGGACATGAACTTTCATGATATCATCATCTTTAATGACAACGACACTGTCTCCGATGGAACTTAAGTATTCCTTCATTTCTTTTTCATCAGCGTCTTTGGCATCTGTGACGATGAATTCCGTGCAGTAGGTAAAGGTTATGTCTTCAGGATTCATCGCAGAATCGTCTACAAAGCGGTCTCTCTGGGAGAAATCAAAGTCTTCATCCACAGCCAGCTCTTCCCCGAGAAGCCCTTTCAGTGCGCCCTCCATGATAAACATAAGACCCTGTCCGCCGGAGTCAACGACACCTGCTTCTTTCAGAACTGGAAGCATTTCAGGAGTTTTCTTTAAGGCTTTATTTCCGGCTTCAATGACGGCTCCGAAAAATTCAGCCAGATCATCAAACTGGTCTTTATTATCCTGAGCAAATTCTCCCATTTCACGGGCAACCGTCAGGATTGTTCCTTCCGTCGGCTTCATAACGGCTTTATAAGCGGCATCGCTTGCACCTTTTAAGGCATCAGCAAATCCGTCTACATCGAGGACATCCTTATCCTGCATTGAGTTTGACAGGCCTCTTAACAGCTGGGAGAGGATAACCCCGGAGTTCCCTCTCGCCCCGATCAATGCGCCTGAAGATGCGGTTTTTGCAACGGAATGTAGCGCATTGTTATCCAGTTTGTTGAGGTCGGATACAGCGTTTTTGATGGTTAAGGACATGTTCGTTCCTGTATCACCATCCGGAACCGGGAAGACATTTAATTCGTCTACAGTTTTCTTATTGATTTCAAGATTCTTTGCTCCTGTCTGGAACATTTTCTTGAGGGTGCTTCCATCGATCTGTGTTATGCTCATTCTTATCACCTACATTCTGATGCTGACAACGTTCACTGTGACAGACGCTACTTTAATACCCGTCTGGCGTTCAACATTGTATTTGATCGCATCGATGATATTTTCCGCTACCACAGAAATTTTGATCGCCTGTTCTAGGATGACGTATACGTCAATGTTGGCTTCATCTTTGTCATTGAATTCGACCTTGACACCTTTGGAGATTTTTCTTCCTCTCAAGATTTCGATCAAGCCGTCTCTGCCGCGCTGGTGGGCCATACCGACCACCCCGTAGCAGCTCATTGTCGCATAAGCCGTGATGTCTGCGACAACTTTCTTAGAAATATGGATATAACCCAATTCATTTTCAAATCTCATCGTTTAAACTCCTTTAAACATTCACTAATAATAATACCTAATCAGGCGATATTAAGCATATTTTCTATCCCTTGTTGTGAAATTTCAAGTTGATTTAATATTGTTCTTGAATCTTTTGCACATTTCGTGTTATAATGATTCCTGTTTAAGTTTGAAATTCTAACAGGAGGTGTTACAATGCCGAAAGAATGTTACGTCTGCCATAAGAGCACGCATTCCGGAAACAATGTTTCCCACTCAAATAAGCATACAAAACGCACGTTTAAGCCAAACCTTCAGAGAGTGAAGATTATTGAAAACGGCACCCCGAAACGTGTTGATGTTTGCACAAGATGCCTGCGTTCTGGCAAAGTTGAACGTGGTTAATTGTTTTTATACGTCCATCAAATATTGAGCTCAATACTTGAAGCGCGGCTTGACCGCGCTTTATTTATTATTTGTGTCTTTCCTGGAAAATACGTATTCTTATTGTTTCTTTCCCTTTTCTAAAGAATCTAAAGCATCGTTCGGTTGAAACAAGGTATTTAAGTTTTCTTGTTATTTGTTTTTATTCTCTCACATATTCCTGAATTCTTTCTCAAAGTTTTGTTTACACGTCTGAAAAACAAATTCAGTTTGATGGTAAGCTGATTGATCCTGTTCTATGAAAGTCGTTATAGTGTTTATTATAAATAAAAGCGCCAAAGCGCTTTAATTCTTTATCGAAACAACATCAACTAAAACTTCACCTCTTACAAGAGAAATCGTACAGGGCGACTTTGTTACAATATTAGAGACTGAAAGTCCTGCCTTTTTTCTCTCTAGAATGGCGTCATGGAGCGGATAATAAAAGCCTTCCAGGCTAACTCCCTCTACTCGTTTTGAGAGCGGCAGGATCGACACCAGTGTGCCCTCCGGTAGATCAAAGGACATCTTTGCAGGACCTTCCAAATAGTAAAGCGTATCTTGTGGCTCATGAATCTCAGCTTTAATTCCAAGATCGGATGCTGCTTCAAGAATGTTAAGATTTGTGACGGCGTGATCCATTCTTCCACCGGTAACACCGGTAACAATAACCCGGGTCGCGCCTTTATCTTTTGCCCTTTCAAGTGCAATTTCAAGATCTGTTTCATCTTTTTCTTTTGGATGCTGCTTGATCTCGATTCCCTTCTCCTTGAAATAAGAAAGTGTTTCAGGACTGATGCTGTCAAGATCCCCCACGATTAAATCCGGATCGATGCCGATTCCCTTTAAGGTTTCAGCAGCACCGTCGGCCGCGATGATTAAATCCGCATCCTTTCTGAGTGATGAAGCGAACATCCTGGAGGGATAATCGCCATTGGCGTAGATTAAGGCTGTATATTCTCTTTTTTCTATCGGATGATTCATATTAATACTTCTTTCTGTTCTGTATCAGGCTTCGGAGTTCTTTGTAGTTAAGATATCTCTCTTTCGCAATCCGCCCTTCACGGACCGCTTCACGCACTCCGCATCCCGGTTCTTTAATATGCGCGCAATCATCAAACCGGCAGCTTTCTTCTTCAAATTCAGGATAGTAGTGTGGCAAATCATATTCAGAAAAATCTGGGTCCAGCATCTCGAATTCCAAGTTTGAAAAGCCTGGCGTGTCCACTAGAAAGCCTCCGGAAAGCGATGGAAGAAGTTCTACGTGGCGGGTTGTGTGTTTTCCCCTGCCTGTTTTATCAGAAAGCTGTCCCGTATCCATTTCATGTGAAGAGAGACGGTTAATCAGTGTGGATTTCCCGACTCCTGACGGCCCTGCCAGGAAAGCAGTTTCACCTTGAATCAGCTTTGTGAGGGCATCAAAGTTTTCATCTTCCTTTGCTGAAACTTCAAGGACAGGAAAACCTGTCGGTTCATAGATTTTTTTATAGTAAGAAAAGTTGTCTTTTTTATCCGTATCGGCCTTCGTGAAGAGAATAATGGGATCCACACCCGACATCTGGCAGTAAACCAGCAGTTTATCAAGAAGTGTTAAATCAGGCTTTGGCTTGGTCAGCGCAAAGCACAGAATCGCTTTATCCACATTTACGACAGTTGGTCTGATGAGTTCATTCTTGCGTGGCTCGATCTCTTCGATTGAAAAATCGCCTTCCGGCGAGACAATCAGACGAACCAGATCACCAATAGCCGGCTTAATTTTTTTGAGTCTAAATTTTCCTTTTGCCTTGCATTCAATCGGATAAGGGATAGGATTTCCATCCGAATCCGTTAATTCCACATTTCTAACTGGAACCGCATAATAGAATCCTCCGACTCCTTTGATGATTCGGAAGAGAATTTCATCAAGCTGGTCAATTGAATAAGTTTCTTTGCTCATCAAACTTCCTTTATTTTTTTTCATAAATTAAACCGCTGTTTTCAATTATTTTACCGCAGAATTACGGCTGCTAACAAAATGAGAAAGCTCCTGACGGAATTGAAATTTCCATCAGGAGCTTTCTAGCTTTTTATAACCTTATTGAAGGCTGCTTTGTATAGAACCTACCGGATCACTAAAAAAGCTCTTCAAATTCTCAAGTGAATTTGACAGATCAGTACTGACCATTCCCGTCCGGGCTGTCTGCGTCGTATCCGTGCTTGGCGTTGTTGTCGTGGATGAAGGGGTCTGGTTCTGATTCTGGTTTTGGTTCTGATTCTGGTTTTGATTCGATGAATCGCTGGTGCTTGGTGTGGTTGTTGAGGAAGAACTCGAACTTGTGTCCTGTTTGGTTGGCGGACCTGAACTCACTACAAAGTTTATATAGGTTCCTTTTGCTACAGAAGCATTCTCAGCAGGATCCTGAGAGATAACCATTCCGGCAGCATAGGTCGTAGATTCCTGCTGCGTAACCGTTCCGATATTCAATCCGTAGGAAGAAAGGCGTTGCTGCGCATCTGCTTGCGTCAGCCCTACTATACCGGGCACATTGACTGTGTCTTCTCCCTTGCTGACATAAATCGTCACTTTGGTGCCTTCCTGAACAGTTGTTCCGCTAGATGGTTCCATTCGGAAGACGGTACCATAATTATAGTCAGAATTAAACTCTCTTTTTATATCAATGGTAAAGTTTGCATCAGTCAGGGTCTTTGTTGCCTGCTCTTCACTATCTCCCACTACATTCGGGACGTTTGCTGTCTTAACACCCTTACTGACAACGACCTGGATCACGCTTCCTTCTTTGGCTTCAGAATTCGCTTTCGGGTTCTGCGAGATGATCTTTCCGGTTTCCACATCCTGGCTGTATTCTTCTTTTTCAACCTCAAGACTCAGGTTCGATTCCTTTAATGCATTTGTAGCATCAGATACGTTCATATTTTCAAGATTTGGTACAATAACACTCTTGTTGAAAACAATCCCGTTCATATACATATAAATAAATGCACCGGCTAAAACCAATAAAATGATCAAAGACGTCCATAATCCCGTATGCTTCTTTTTCTTTGGGACGGCCGGAGTTAAAGGTCCTGTATCTGAATCAGATTCATCTTCATGAAGAGGTTCTGTTTGAAAAAGACTCTCGCCATCAAAATCATCCGTATCCATTGGAGGTAGGGACGTGCTTGGAAGAGAAGCGGTGAAATCATTTAGGATGGTGTCCAGATCAGCAATGAGCTCATCTGTATTCTGGTATCGTGCATCTGGAGCTTTTTGCGTCAGTTTGATAATAACTTCGTTAACGGATTCTGGAATCTCCGGCACAATTTCTTTCGGAGGAACAATCGGTTCTTGAATGTGCTTAATCGCAATCGAAACCGTGTTTTCTTCATCAAATGGAACCTGTCCGGTTAAAAGCTCATAATACATGATTCCAAGAGAATATAAGTCGCTTCGTTCATCTACAAAGCCCCCCCTGGCTTGTTCAGGACTGATGTAATGAACAGAACCCATGGTTTGGTTTGTAATGGTGAGCGTGCTGGAGGTAATCGCCCGGGCAATACCAAAATCGGCAACCTTCGGTGTTAGTTTTCTTGTAAGCAGAATATTGTGCGGTTTAATATCACGATGGATAATCTTATGCTCATGGGCGCATTTAAGGGCCTCTGCGACCTCAAGGACGTACTGTGTGGCTTCCTGATAATCAAGATGGCCTTTCTTGTTTAAATACTGCTTGAGGGTAATCCCGTCCACATACTCCATGATGATGTAGTAAATGTTATCTTGAACACCCACGTCGTACACAGAGACAATATTGGGATGAGACAAACCGGCGGCTGCCTGCGATTCACGGTCGAACTTCTTGATAAACTGCTCGTTATCCGTATATTCCGGTCTCAAAATCTTAACCGCTACAAAGCGATTGAGTTTTAAGTCCTTGGCCTTGAAGACATAAGCCATTCCCCCACGTCCGATTGCCTCTAAAATCTGGTAGCGGTTGTTGAGAATCTGACCGATTAAATAGTCCATTAGTCTCCCCCTCCGCTTTCCGTAAAGAGAAGAACGGTGATATTGTCATTTCCCCCGTTCTGATTGGCCGTGTTAATCAATTCTTTAACCGCGCTTTCGAGATGATCTCTTTTCTCCCAGACGATTCGTCTGATTTCTTCTTCGGATACCATGTTGTACAAACCATCTGTGCAGACAAGATAAATATCATTCCTGCATACATCGTATTCGTACAAGTCAATCGTCACCATTGAGTCTGTCCCGAGTGCGCGTGTAATGACATTCTTCTGGGGATGTCTTGCAGCATCTTTGGGGTCAAGTCTTCCCTCATCGATCAGCATCTGAACCAGTGAATGGTCCTTTGTCAGGCGAGAGATACCCTTCGAATTAATTCTGTAAGCTCTACTGTCTCCAACCTGAGTGATTGAAAGTTTTCCTCTTCCCTCAATGCACAATGTTAGTGTCGTAGCCATGCCTGAAAGCTGAGGGTCATGAATACTGGCTCTGACAATTTCAGTATTGATATTATTGACAAAGCGGTCCATTTCAAGCGGATCTGAATAATCATTCACTTCGGTCAGGAAATTCTGAATATAATTAACAGCCATCTGGCTTGCTACTTCTCCTGACCGGTGGCCGCCCAATCCGTCCGCCGCGGCAAAAACATAATATTCGGTGCCGTCGTTCTGGATCTCGGCAGCTAGACAGGCATCTTGATTAATTTTTCGCTTTGCTCCGATATTCGTGGCATAAGCACATTTCATAAATTAAATTCCTCTGCTGTTTCTGCGGAGCTGTCCGCAGGCAGCATCAATATTGCTGCCGTTTTTTCTTCTTATTGTAGCGTTAAGCCCGGCCTTTTTCAATTCGGCCGCAAACTTGTTTACATTTTTGCTACGTTTGTGGTCAGTTTCTGTTACATCATTCAAGGGAATCAGATTGATATGATGCGGATGTCCTTTCAGAAGTTTTTTCAGTTCTGCCACATCTTCAGGTCTGTCATTTTTTCCATCAATTAGAGTATATTCAAACGTGACTCGTCGTCCGGTCTTATCAAAATAATCTTCACATGCCTGCATCAATTCAGGTACCGGATAAGCTTTGGCAACCGGCATCAGTTTGGCTCGATCCTCCTGAAATGGTGAATGAAGCGAAACGGCAAGCCCGATCTGAAGATCTTGATTCGCGAGTTTCCGAATCCCCGGTACCAATCCGCAGGTTGAGAGCGTAATGTGCCTTTGTCCGATTCCGAGAATTTCATTTGCTTTTTTGATAAAGCTCATTACCTCATCAAAATTGTCCAATGGTTCTCCCATGCCCATCAAAACGATATTGGATACACGCTCGCCCGAATCTTTTTCCGCATTTGCTACTTCCATGAGCATTTCTTCAGCTGTAAGATTTCTAACCTTGCCTCCGAGTCCTGAGGCGCAAAATGTGCATCCCATATTACATCCCACTTGAGAAGAAATACAAAGGCTCTGTCCGTGTGGATACTTCATCAAAACCGATTCAACCCGTTCCCCATCCGGATATTCAAGCAGGTATTTCACAGTTCCATCTTCTGGATCTTTCTGCTTTCGAATTACTTCACCTAAAGAAACAGTATAATCCTTCTCCAATTTATCAATCAAGGATGCCGGCAGATTTTTCATGTTCTTAAAATCATAGACTCTGTTTTTGTAAATCCAGTCATAAATCTGGCTGCCGCGAAAGGGTTTTTCCCCGATCTCTTTCATGATGGCCTTGAGCTGCTTTTGATCAAGACCATAAAGATTCTTCTTTTCCATTCCCTAACCCATAAAAAAAGCGGGTTTTATCCCGCTTAAGATTCTTTTTTCAGTTTTGCCATATAAAAACAGTCCGACTCTTCAAGCGGAGAGGTCAATTCCTCTTTGATGAGTTGATACCCCGGATGATTTTCTAAAAACTTTGTGATCTGCTTCCCATTTTCACCGGGGTTAATTGTGCATGTAGAATAAACCATCTCGCCTCCGTCCTTAAGGAGCGAATCTGCTTGATTTAGAATTTTTTCCTGCAGTTTTTCGAGTGATTTTAAGTCTTCCTGCTGCATTCTGTACCGGATCTCGGGTTTTCTTCTGATGATTCCTAATCCTGAACAGGGAACATCGAGGAGTATCTTATCAAATTTTTCACTCATATTCGGTTTTGAAGCATCCATTTGAACAGCTTTAACGATATCTGCGCCAAGACGATTCGCATTCTCTTCAATTAGCTTGACTCGAGACGCGTGGATATCGCCAGCAAGTACTTCTCCCTGATCATCCATGATTGCCGCAAGATGTGTGCTTTTCCCGCCTGGCGCAGCACATAGATCTGCAACCCTTTCGTATGGTTTTGGGGAGAGCAGCTGGCTGATTTTTCCTGCGCCAGCATCTTGCACGGTCATCAAGCCCTCTTTATAAGCTTTAAGTCCTTCAACACCACCCGGAGGTAGATTTCCTTCAAGAATATACATCTCATCGACATATGGATGGGTAGTCGCATCGATTCCTTCCTGGCCTAGTATGTCGAAAAGCATTTTTTCGTCTGCTTTGAGTGAATTCTTTCGAACAGTCAACGGCGGTCTAGAATTAAGGCGCTCAAAGACCGCATCGGCTTTATCCTGATAGGACTGCTTAAACAGATCGAGAATCCAGGACGGAAGGCTAGCCTTCTCTTCCGGGGAAAGTTGGTCAATCTCCTGAAGTAAAACTTCTCGATCGCCTGCAATCCTGCGTAAAACTGCGTTTGCCATGCCAGAGACGCGTTTATTGCTTTTTTTGACCTGGTTAACCGCAGAATTTATAGCTGCATAATCCGGGATTGAATCGAGCATGAGAAGCTCGTAAACGGCAAGTCTCAGCGCGTTTTTCACAGGATCTTTTAACTTGTTAAATCCTCTTGTGATATATCGTCTAAGAATTCGGTCAATTATCTCACGGTTCTGAAGTGTACCGTAAACCAAGCGGGTAAGGAGGTTTTTCTCTCTTACTTTTCCGCTTTTGATAAGTTGGTCGAGTGCAAGATTCGTATAGGCTCCCTTTTCATCGACCTTGTTTAATACGGAGAGCGCGCCTTCCCTTGCGTTCATGACCGGCGGTCCCTTAACACTAAAAGTCGGATAAGTGTAAGGAGAGAGGTGAGCATGCTTGCAACATACGTTAATGCTGCAGCAGAAAGAACCCTCTTTACCCCTCCGATATCTTCCGGCGGCAGAATCCCATATTCTGAGATCGTTTTTACCGCTCGTCTTGAAGCATCAAATTCGACAGGAAGCGTAATCAGATAAAACAGAAAAGCCACAAGGTAAAGGATGATGCCGATATTCATCAGAGTATATCCAAACGATCCTTTTCCTGCTCCAAAGATCAAACCGATAAAGAAAAGCGGCCAGGCTGCCTGAGAACAAAAACCGCTGACTGGCACGATTGCGTTTCGAAATTTCATGGGCCAGTACCCTACCGCATCCTGAATCGCATGACCGGTTTCATGGGCGGCAACTCCGACAGCTGCAACGGTTGGCGAATTGATAACATTTTGAGATAAACTCATCAATTTAGTGGCCGGATTATAATTATCCGTCAACTCTCCGGAAATCGGAACGATTTTTATATTTCGAAGCGATGCAATTCCTGTATCGATCATGATTTCACGCGCAGCTTGTCCACCCGTTATTCCGTTCTGGGTTCTAACCTGCGAATATTTATTAAATGCACTGGAGACTCTTGCCTGGGCATACATGGAAAGCAAAATGCCAGGAATGAGCAGCAGGTAAGTCCAGTCTGCAAAATAAAACATAAGATCCCCCTTTCTAAGATATGAGATCTTTAAGCTTTGAAAACGGCATTGTCGCTGATTTGATTTCCAACAAAATAGTCTTCAACTTTCATTCTTTTTTTGCCTGGGAATTGAATCTCACCTATTCGAACCGCGCCGTCCCGGCAGGCAATCAAAAGTCCGTTTTTTCGATCTTTTTCAAGAATGGTTCCAGGTTTGGCTGTCTTCGCTTGTTCAAATCTCGGGGAGAAGACCTTGACTTTCATTTCTTTACCGTTTTCCAAAAGAATTCCGTATGGGCCCGGAAATGGGTCTGTACCGTTTATCCTTCTTACGATTTTTTTCCCCTCTTGGCCAAAATGAATCTCTCCTGTCTTCTTCTCTACTTTATCAGCGTAATCCGCTTTCTTTGAATCCTGTTTAACCGGAAGGATTGATCCGTTTAAATATTCCGGAAGCAGTTCAACGAGTAATTTTGCGCCGATTTCAGAAAGCTTATTATGAAGCTCTCCCGCCGTAGTCTGATCGGTAATCGGTGTTTCACATACACCGATCATATCACCAGTATCCATCCCTTCGTCTAACTGCATAATCGTCACTCCGCTTTTCTCATCTCCGTCTATAATCGCATGATGAACCGGAGCTGCCCCTCTAAGATGAGGCAGGAGAGATCCATGAATGTTTAAAGAGCCGTATTTCGGAATGTCTAAAATATTCTTTCTTAGAATTTGACCATATGCAGCTACGACAAACAAATCTGGACGGAGAGATTGAAGCCTGTCTTCTCCTTCCTTAGAAACGTTATCCGGCTGATAAACCTCAATCCCTAAGTCAAGGGCAGTTTGTTTGACAGGAAGAAACTTTATCTTCTTTCCCCTGGAATTCGGGCGATCCGGTTGTGTTAAGACAAGATCCACCTTCACGTCATCCATCGCGTTAAGTGCCTTAAGGGCTGGTACAGCAAAATCACTCGACCCCATAAAGATCACATGACACGGTTTCATTCAAGAAGTCCTCTCTTAACATAATCCTTCATATCAGAAGCACCTGTGGTATGGTAAAAATCCTCAAAATTTTCATCCACAACCATAGTCCCTTCTTGAACAAGATCGGTGTAGACTACTCCATTTAGGTGATCATTTTCGTGGCAGACACAACGAGCGAATAAATCCGTGCAGATTGCTTTTTTTCTTTCTCCGTCAAGATTTGTATATTCAACTGTAATTTGGGTCGGGCGCGCAACAGCACCGGTCAGTCCGGGATAAGATAGGCATCCTTCATCCATAACTTCCTCTCCTTCCGGATCGGACAGAACAGGATTGATCATGACATAAGGTCCTTCTCCAACATCCACAACGAAAATCTTTCTCAGAACACCAACCTGGGGGCCAGCTAAGCCAACACCTTCCTCTTTATACATGGTATCGATCATATCTTGAGCCAGCTCCTTGATTCTTGGCGTGATTTCTTTAATCTCTCTTGTCTTTTTTCTTAGAATCGGATCCCCGGAGACCCTAAGTTTTCTTATAGCCATATGTATTATCCTTCCATCTAAACTTAATATTTATATTTTTGTACGCTCAGCTTCATTAAACCAAAGTCGGCGGGTCAATACGAATTGAAACTTTTGAAATAAGCGATTCAACTTCCCCTTCTTCGTAGAACTTTTTAACTAGTTCTTTAAAACGTACATCATCGCTCTTCACGATAAATCGACAGGCACCGTTCATATTTCGAACTTGAAAAATTTTTAAAAATGAAGCTTTAACTTGTTCCTTTTGAGCTGCATTCTGCAATCTTCGTCTAAACAAGACAGTTTCACGACTGGTTACTTCCCTATCCCTCCCCCTCAAAGAAAAGACATAGTTTGTGCCATAGGGCGGGAGTCCTGAAAGGGACCGGCTTTTTTGCTCTTCTGCAAAAAACTTCTCTCTTTCCCCGGCTATAGCCCGAAGGCTCTCATCTTCTCGTTCATAAGTTTGAAGGATGCACTGTTCTTTCGGACAATTGGCTTCTTCTTGAGCTCTTGCGAAAAAACGTGTATACATTCGAACTGCTTGCTCTCTTGCCGCATAATCAGGGAAATTCAAGTCAAGATCAGCTAAAAGAGCTGCTGCACAACCAACCTGATCATAATTTTCAATATGATTAAGCGCAGACGTTCCAACAATAATCTCACCTGATAGGTCCGGATATAAACTGACTATACTGTCATTAAACTCGTTACCGATGATTTCAACTGCTTTCTCAATTCCAAGGCCGTTTTCCTTAACTGCCTGAGAGCCGCATTCCGGACAACGTTCGGGTTTACGAATTTGAGTTGCGCAAGAAGGACAATATAAAAGTTCGCTTCCTCGCCTAGCCTGCATAGGCATTCCGCACTTCGGACAAGTAAACGTATATCCGCAAGATCGGCAGAAAACGTGTCGTGCATATCCTGTTCTGTTTAAAAGAAGAAAGACTTTTTTCCCTTCATTGAGTGCTTTAAGCATGGCCTCTTTTAAAAATCTTGATAGAATGGAACGGTTTCCCTCTCTGAGTTCTTTATCCATATGCATGATAACAGCACCCTTGCTTTTTTCTTGCGCCTTTTCAAGGCTGCACCATTCACCCTCTTCGAGTTTTTTTCTGGATATAACCGATCCGATCCGGTCAAAAAAGAAAAGTGGACATTTCGTTTCTTTATGAAGTCTTTCAGCAAGGTCAATTGCTGAAAGACTAACTTTTCCGGGCAAATGATAGTTGTATGAACCTGTCTCCATGACAGCAAGAGCTGGCGGAAACTCAGAAAAAGGAAGAAACAGTCCGGCTGGTGTGGTAATGAATAAGGTCCCTCGACCTTCTCTTAAATTCTGAGCTACAGCATTCCGCTGCGCTTTTCCGCTTTCTTTTGACAATATCTGAGGCTTCATTCCAAGATGATCAAAATATGATTGTACACGGGAGAGGATCTCTTTATCAGGCGTAATAATCAAAAGCGACCGGCCTTCTTCAGAAAGATCATAGTAAAGTCTTTCAACGTTTCTCAGTTCTTCCTGGAATGTTCCTCCTTCCAGGTAAAAGATCCCTTCGTCTTCGGGATAGTCGAGCGGTTCGAATGTTTCCATACGTTCAAAGAAAAGATCTTCCTCAACATCTTCCGGTATAAGGAGCGGATTCTTCTTGCGGTAGGCGCCAACAACTCCTTTTTCCATCAGTCCTTTTAAAGACGCCAAAAGATTGGGAATTTTCTCTCTAAGTTCTTCATAACTCATATCCCCGTCCCTAAGTGCGCTTATAATCTTTTCCTGTACGTTTCCAGGCTGTCCTTCATACTCTTTCATCAATTTAAGCCATCGAATCTCAGGCAGATGATAGGCTTCAATACCGTCTTTTTTCTTAAGAAGAGGACTCCAGGATGTAAACAGAGAAAGAGCCTCCCAGAAAAGAGTAAAATAGCTCTGCTTGATCCACAGGCAGAGCTTGATTTGGTCTTCGGTAAGAACCGGTTCCTCATCGATGAGCGCTTCTATTGCTTTTAAAGAGTTCTCATATTCAGATGACTCTTCAATACTGAAAATAAATCCTTTAGTCAGTTTCTCTCCCTGAGAGAATCGCTGGACAGTGCGGCAACCCGGCCTGGCATGATCTGGTACCAGGTAATCGAACGGGCGGTCAAGTCTGCGGTTTTTTTGATCAATGTAGATCTTTGCGATCTTCACGTCAGTCCGACAAAATGGTTCCAGTAGACGCCTGAGCAGGTGCAGGTTCAATTACGCCTACGTCTTCCCTAAATTCAGGATTATGCAGTTCGACATAACCTTCCGCGATTTCCGCAGTTGCGATGGAAATCGGATTATCTACCGTAATCTTTACCATAGGTTCATCACCATCTACAATTTCACGTGCTCTTTTGCTGGTTGCTAAAACCAGTTCGTATTTATTATTAGCTTTTGCAATTAAATCATTCAGGGCTGGATAACGCATGCCTTTTTTTGCATAGCTGTCTGAGATATTCGGTTTCATGGTCTGCCTCTTTTCCAGTATTATTACAACTCTCTTATATATCTTTTACACATTTTGATTAAGAATTCTCGAAGTCTTCAGATGCTCTGCACATAAAACAGATTGAAGATTCTTCCCGCTTTCCACAAGCGCATTTTTCTTATTCACTATGATGTAATCATAATTTGGAGCCAGTGCAATTTCATCTTTTGCACAACTCATCCGACGATTAATTTCATCTTCAGAATCACTTCCCCGCCCTGTGATTCTCTCTCTAAGCTCCTCGAGCGAAGGTGGCATGATAAAGACAGTCACGGCTTGAGGGTACATTTCTTTGACTTTCGCTGCTCCTTGCATTTCAATTTCTAAAATCACATCCTTGCCTTCTTTTAGCATGTCAATGATTCTGTTCTTGGGCGTTCCATAATAATTTCCATAGATTTGAGCAAATTCAAAGTAATGATCTTCTTCGATGCGTTCCTCAAAAGTTTTCCGATCTACAAAATAATATGTAACACCTTCTTCATCTCCTTTTCTCGGAGCTCTCGTGGTCTCGGAAATCGATAAAAAAACATTTTCATCATGTTCATTCAGCCACTTTACAACGCTTCCTTTACCTGCACCTGCAGGACCGGAAACAACGAGAAGAACGCCGATCCGATCTGTATATTCCTCTTTTAATGACTCACTCAATGTTCTGCACCTGTTCACGGATCTTCTCCGTTTCACCTTTCATTTCAACTACGAGATCTATGATATCCACACAATCTGTTTTTGATCCGATCGTATTAATCTCGCGGTTAAGCTCCTGAGCAAGAAAATCAAGTCTTCTTCCTACGGGTTCACGTGTGTCTAACATCGTGGTAAGTCTTTTAAGGTGTGAATCAAGTCTTGCCATTTCCTCATCAATAGCCAGCCTGTCTGCAAGTAGTGATGCTTCTTGGGCAATTCTCGCCTCGTCAGCACCAGTCT
Organism: Eubacteriaceae bacterium UBA7485; assembly: GCA_002478485.1. Lineage (GTDB taxonomy): Bacteria > Bacillota > Clostridia > Eubacteriales > Eubacteriaceae > UBA7485. The sequence goes on from DLOL01000016.1 coordinate 19,754, forward strand.
CTTTCATAGCTTCCCTGATTCTCGATTTTAAACTCTCCACACTTTTTCTCATGGCTTCAGGTGCTAATTGTTGAATCTTTTCAAGACCATCTTGGAGCATTCCCTGATGCAAAGCCACATCTTTCTTTAAATTATCGCCTTCAGCTTTTCTTGCTGCTTCCAATTGGTCCAGCGCTTCTGATAAAGCCGGAGAAACCATCTCCCATAAGACCTCATTATCAGGCGTATCTTCTGATACTTTCATTACATCTGGAAATCGGGCTACAAGGGCAAGATCAATATTCTGGGAGATCATAGTATCCAGACTTTTTAATTTTTCAAGTGCTTGAATATAGGAAAGCGCGAGTTTTTCATCTAAAATCACGTGTTCGGCATCACTTTGACCACTGATTCGGATAAAAACCTCAATTCTCCCTCTACTCAAACGAGAGGAAATATACTTTCTGATTTTATCTTCAATTCCTCCAAGATAATGCGGAGCTTTTATTACTATGTCTCGATAACGGTTATTGACTGAACGAATCTCTATCGTAACCTCTTGATGACCGGTTTTTACATCTGATCGTCCATAGCCTGTCATACTGTACATGTTTAATCCCTCAGACTTTCCGTCTCTATCGCGCCTGAATAAACCATTTTGGCGGGTCCTGTCATTAAAACGTCGCCTTCCGGCGTCATCTCCATGAATAAGTCTCCTCCAGGAAGATGGGCCAGGGCACGTCCATTAACGAGGCCATTCCGGTATAGCCATGAAAATGCTGCAGAAGTACCTGTGCCACATGCCAATGTCTCTCCTGCTCCTCTTTCCCAGGTTCGGATTGAAAATTCGGTTTTTCCAGTCGGCTGTACAAAGCTAACATTAACCCCTTCTGGAAAAATATCAAGTTTTTCGAGTTTAGGTCCATAAGAATAAAAAACTTGATCTTCACCTTTATTGAGTAATATAAGGTGCGGATTTGGAATTGAAAGTGCCCCGCACTGGAAATTTTGTTCATGGTCTTCTATTAAGAAGTTATCCGTTTTACCTTGAATCTGCCTGTTAGATTCAAAACGCTCGATGTTAACCGGAAGACTTTCCGGATCATAATTCGCTTTCCCAATTTTCACACGGATCATGCCATCGTCTAAAATATCAACCGGAATCAATCCTCCGCGTGTTTCAACTTCAAAATTCTTTTGATCTAGAAAACCAAAATAATCGAGATAAGCAGCAAAACAGCGCATACCGTTTCCGCACATCTTTGCTGTTGACCCGTCAGAGTTATAATAATTCATAAAAAAACGGCTGTTTTTTCTTTCTACCAGAATTAATCCGTCTGCACCGATTCCCTTATGACGATCACATAATTTTGCAATAGTGTCAGGATCAATTGAAATAAGTCCAGCAGTATTTTCAATCATAATAAAATCATTTCCACAGCCATGCATTTTGTTAAAGTGTAACTTCATGAATGAAACCGCCTATTTTCATTCTTAACATTTTATCATTAACCAAAACTCCACTCAATGTGGAAAGTCTTTTTCGAGGCGTGTGGTATATTCTTATGGAAGGAAGTTTATTAAAAAAAAAGCCAATAAGAATGCTTGAGGTAAGGTATGCCATTTGACGGAATCGTGTCCAATGCTATAACACGCGAATTAAATCAGAAACTAACAGGCGGAAAAATAAGAAAAATCCAGCAACCTGAAAAGGATGAAATTCGGTTAATTGTGAATAAAGGAAAAGAAAACCTATCTTTACTTTTATCCGCCTCGCCCAATAATGCCAGGATTCATCTTTCTAATATTAAAAAAGAAAGTCCACTAACTCCACCTGTTTTTTGTATGACTCTCAGAAAACATATTTCAGGTTCAGTTATTAAACGGATTGAACAGCAAAATGAAGACCGAATTGTTGAAATTGTTTTGGATTCAAGAAATGAGTTTGGGGAACCGCAGGAAAAACGCCTGATTATGGAAGTTACAGGCAGAAACTCAAATTTAATTTTAACAGCTGAAGAAAACGGTGAAAAGAAAATTCTAGATGCTGTGAAAAGAGTCGGGCTCAGTTCCAGTCGTTACCGTCATATCCTTCCTGGAGAAGTCTATAAAGCCCCTCCAGGAGAAGGTCGGATTGAAGTTGGGAAGACTCATAAAACTGATATTCTTAAATTGATGAAGGAAGACCAATCTCTTAGTCCAGAGAAATTCTTCACAACTCGTTTTTTCGGAATCTCACCGGCAATTGTAAGAGAAGCACTATACCGTTCAAAGATTGAAGGTAATACAAAACTTTTTACCTATTCAGATGAACAGATGGAACAGCTTGCTGACACTTTTAAGGATCTGACGGAAGAGATGCGTTCTTCAGATAGCTTTTTTGTTTTTGAAGATAGCGGAAATTTGATTGATTTTTATCCAGGTAATTTAACTTATTTAGGATCAAGGTATGAAACATTCTCTTCAGTAAGCGAAGCCCTTGAATATTTCTATACTGCCAGAGACCTTCGAATGCGTTTCAAATCCAAAAGTGCGGATTTAAGGCATAAGCTTGAGAATTTAAGAAAAAGAGCTGCTAAAAAACTTCAAACTTTTAACCAAGATCTGAAAAGATTAGAAAACAATGATAAAAATCGAAAATACGGTGATTTAATCACTGCGAATATCTATCAAATTCAAAAGGGAATGAAAGAAGCTTTTCTCATTGACTATGAAGACCCTGAATTTACGCAAATTAGAGTTCCGCTAAAAGTCAATGAAACGCCCTCTCAAAATGCTCAGCGCTTTTATAAAAAATATCAAAAGGGAAAGCGTGCCAAAATTGAACTGGAGCACCAGAAAAAAATCACAGAAGAACAACTTTATTATATTGAAACATTGATTGAAGGGCTAAACCATTCTCAAACTCCGAATGAGCTTGAAGAAATCCTTCATGAATACCGCAACTCAGATCTGGCTTCAGGAAAAGAGAAACGATCAAAAAAAGGCAATAAAAAGCCTAAAGCCTCAGAACCAATGTGTTTTACATCTTCAGAAGGTTTTAAAATATATGTCGGCAAGAACAATTATCAAAACGATTATATCTCAACAAGACTCGGTGTAGCAGAAGACTGCTGGCTTCATGTAAAAGACGCTCCAGGATCCCATGTGTTGATCGTTGCTAACGGACGATTTATTCCTGAAAAAACAGTACTCGAAGGCGGTATGCTTGCGGCATGGTATTCCAGTCAAAAAAATTCGGAAAATGTTCCTGTTGATTATTTGGAATTTAAGGATTTAAAGAAGCCAAAAGGTGCTAACCCTGGGATGGTAATTTTCACTACCCATGACACTATGTATATAACACCTAATAAAGCAGAAGTGGCTAGAATTGAAGGACTTGCAGAACCTTTATGAAAACAGAGGATAATAAATATTTAATTGAGACAATTATTCATCATGCGCGAAATCTTTACCAGCCCTACTATTCTCCGTTTCTCGACCGCAAAACTCAAAATGAATTAATGCCACTTCTGAATCGTGAAGCTGTAAATTATCGTTTTGAAGGAGGAGCTCCAGATACAGAGAGAAGAATGGTCATCTTATGGCCGGATTATGTGGAAGATGATGAAGTAGTATGTCCCATTGGGGCAATCTATGTACCGGTTCGTTTCAATCCTGAACATCGTAAGATTCTTGGAACCGTTCTTTCAACTGGAATAAAGCGAGAAAATATCGGTGATATTTTGATTGGAGATGATTTTTTTGAAATTATTCTGTTAGATCGAATGTCTGATTATGTCTTGAATAACTTTACTAATCTTCAGGGTCAAACGATTTCGGGAAAATGGCTGGATATGACCGAGATAATTCCCGTCGAAAAAAAGATGCAGACTGTTCTTCAAACTGCCGCCAGTGAAAGACTTGATGCTGTCATCGGTTCTCTCTACCATTTATCGCGAAGTGAAGCTTCATCAAAAATAAGTCGGGGAGATGTAAATTTAAACTACACTCCAGTGTCAAAAACAGATATGCACGTAAAATCAGGCGATATTATTTCGGTAAAGCGTCACGGAAAACTTAGAATTGATTCGATTGGCGAAAAGACCAAGAAAGGAAGAATCCGAATTGAAGCAAGTTTCTATGTCTGAAGATACGCTAAAAGATCAACAAAAAAGGCCTGAAGATTACGAAGTCCTCAGCCTAACAACCGGTCCTGAAGCCGATGGCAAACGTCTCGATCAGTTCTTAGGAGAAGTGATTTCCGATATGACTCGATCAAGAATCAAAGCATTGATTAAGGAGGGATTTGTTCGTGTCGATGGTGAAATACCAAAACCTTCTTTAAAACTAAAAAGAGGAATATCTATTGCAATTGAGTTAAAACCACCTAAACAAATTAACGCTGATCCTGAGAATATTCCAATTGATATCCTGTACCAGGACCATGATATTTGTGTTGTAAACAAACCTCAAGGAATGGTCGTGCATCCGGCTGCAGGATCACCCGACGGAACATTGGTAAACGCTCTTCTATACCACGTTAAAGACCTATCTGGAATTGGAGGAGAATTTCGTCCAGGTATTGTACATCGAATTGATAAAGACACATCAGGCGTTTTGGTAACTGCAAAAACGGATATAGCTCACCAAGGATTAAGCGAGCTCTTTAAAAACCATGATATCGATCGTGAATATATAGCCCTTGTTAAAGGAATTGTGAAAGAAGATTCCGGGACGATCGATAAACCGATTGGAAGAGATCCTAAAGACCGGAAGAAAATGACTGTAACCGATAAAAACAGCAGGAATGCTGTAACACATTTTGAAGTTCTGGAACGCTATAAAGAGGGATATACCTTGATGCGTTTTAAACTTGAAACAGGAAGAACCCATCAGATTCGCGTTCATATGGCTAAATCAGATCATCCTATCGCCGGGGATCCTGTATATGGCGGAGATAAGAAGAATCCTTTTAACACGAATGGACAACTTCTTCACGCTAGAAAACTAGGGTTTATCCATCCTGTATCAGGAGAATTTCTTACTTTTGAAACTCCCGTTCCAAGCACATTTAAATTGATCTTGAAAAAGCTTCATCCCCTAGACTCATTCAATATTGACACGATTTAAAAATGCAGACGCTAACGTCTGCATTTTTACATGGACATTTGGCTCAACCTAATCGGTTGATTTTCTAGGCCAGGGATCTCTTCCGCTTTATGATTTTCAATTCGGTACAATCTTCTTTCAATTACTTTTGAATTCCCTAAAAGATAAAGAGAATCTAAATATTCGAGATAATTCCCAGGAGAGATCATCCCATTAAAGTTAATGAGCTCAAGTCCGGTTGCAGTAACAATATCATTGACTAGTTCTACGCAATTCATGCCCATTCCATAATAAGTTTTATAGTTAGATCCAGATTTAAACTTATAGAACTGAGTATGTTCGATCAAATACATTTGACTTGCAATATCATTATACCGTTCAGGAGGTCCGGGAATTTCACCATCTTGAGCCCTTTCAGCATCACTCTTCCAATAATAGGATTGACTCATAATCTGTTTGATTCTTTTCCTGACCTGTTCTTTGTCTTTATTTGTTAATCTTAATCCGAAAGCAATTAATATTTTTTTGCTTCTTGCTTCAGCAAATTCTATCTGACGTTGCGGCGGTATTAATCCCATCACGCCATCAGCTAAGAGACCTTGCAGCTTGATTGATTTGTTATCGTAATCTCCATAAGAATATACTTGACCATCAAACAAAATATCACAATGACCAAATCCTGGAATAATACCCGCTCTTGTATGAATATAAATAATCATATCAGGAGATCCATTATTATCCGGTTGCTCAAGATCCTTTAACTCTTTCTTGTTATAGCGGACTAAATTATTAATCCAGGAAAAATATCCAACAGGAATAAACCCAGCTAAAGCAATCGGTAAAGAAAAAGTAATTCTAGTGGAATAATCTCCCTTTGCTCCAAGTAAGGCTGTTACAGCATAAATAAATCTGTCTAATCCAAATAGAAATAAAAACATACCTGTAAGTATTCGGAGAAGATGGATACGACTTGGCCATATTAAAAGTGCTATTCCAACTGCAAAATAAATAAGACCTACCCAGATACTCTTACCATTGTGAAACTGGTCTTTCTTTTGACGCCATGCATTTAAAAAGCTAAAAGCAGATAAAAGAAGAGAGAGTAATCCTACAATAACACAAAAGATAATGCACCATATTGTGGGCTCTACAATATATAGTGAAACAGCTCCTAAAATTATCCACATTAAAAATCCCATGACTCTTTTTAATGGGCTTTCAATTTTAAGGCCGAATGTAAATAAATATAGAAAACCAACCAATATTATCATATAGGAAACGGCTAATATCCAAAGTTTCAATTCTATACGATTAGGCGTTAAAAGCATGAAACCTAGGTAAGCTACGAGTCCTAAGATAAAGGCCATAACCAGAACCAACCATTTACTTCTTGATTTCGCTTTCGGAGCTGGTCTACCGTCATCATCGTCTTGAAGATGATAATTCTGAAAATCTCCTTCTGTCCTATCGTTATCAATTTCCTGTTCTATTTCAGGAATTGTTAATGAAGTTTTCTTTCCTTGCTTTTTCATAATTAACTCCAAAGATAATGCCTTTGTTATTCTGATTATCCAAGTATTATCATGAAATAGACATTTTTCTTGATGGATTATTCTTTCTTGAATATTTAAGGAAACTCTCAATTTATAGGAAGGATTGAACAGCATTTTAATTATAAACTATTCGAATTTAATAGATGCAAAAATTATGAATGAAATATACTGGCCAAGAATTTATTCTTTTACATAAAGCTCTCGCGCATTATTGCGCGAGAGTATTTGAAGTTGAATCAAAAAGTTTATAAAAATCAAGGGTTTTCTCAAGCTCTTGCCTTAACTTCTGTTTAAGGCTTTCTGGAGAATTAATAAGAACATCTGGAGAATACTGTTTTGCAAAAATGAGCATGGATTCCTCATTAACATTCGCAGAACATAAAAGTCTTCCATTTTGAAGTTTTTGGATGCTTTCAAGTCGTCCAAAATAATCCATAACATCATCTAACATATCTTCTGGAACTGAGAATCTGACAAAGTTATTCTTACCAGAGTACATATAGATATGTTTATTCATGTAGTCTGATAAATCCAATCTTTGTCCATTCTGATCGCTTAGAGTTTCGATCGGACGAATAGATTCATCCAAAACCTCTATATCCTGAATGCGGTCAATTCTATAGTTTGAAAGATTTGAAAAATTATCATTATTCAAAATCAAGAAGTAAAATCCGCTTTTAGTAGCCAATTGATATGGACTCACTACATATTCACGAACACTTCCATCTTCTCTGACTCTATGATGAAGTTTTTGATCAACACCGTACTTAGTATACTTAAACTTTACTTTCTTTTTTTGTTCAATAGCTTTACATAAAAGATCAATACTGTTTAAAACCTGCTCATTATCGGTTCTTCTTGCATTTGGTTGCTCGATATAACCAATGTTTGATTTAAATCCGTTAGAAGTGAGCCTCTCAAGTTTTTGTACAATTTCTTTTGTATCTTTTTTATTTAAATTGCGTGAGAAGAGTAAAGAATCAATTAAGAGACGCAATTCAGCCGTATCAAAGATATGCTCTAAATAAAAGTCTGAGAGCATGGAACTCTCTACATCTTCTCTATCCAAGCTTCGTCCTGATGTTTTTCTTGAAACAGTAGAATAATGAAGCTGCATAGGAAAATCAGTAATCTCGTTGATAAATTCTGCTAAAAGTACTAAATCTCGACGGATAACCTTACGGTCTAATTCAACTTGATATTCCCTTGAAATCAAATCTCTTATCATCTTTTGAGAAAGACGGTGATCTTTATCCGAGAACTGATATAAAACGCTGAAAATATAAAGAAGGCTTTGCTTTTTTGAATGGGTGGTATACATGACTATTCCTACAATCTTTACTTTATAAATGAAGTTTAGCAAAGTACATGTTCCTAATTTGGTTCATCTAAGGAAAAAACTATAATTATTTTTGAAAGATGCTTATCAAGCCGAACATAATAAAACGTTTTCATTTAATAGGTAAAAAAAAACCGCTTTTAAGCGGTATTCATTCAAAATGGCGACCTGAACGAGATTCGAACTCGTGACCTCCAGCGTGACAGGCTGGCATTCTAACCAACTGAACTACCAGGCCGCTTAAAAATGGTGACCCTGCCGGGATTCGAACCCGGGTAACCGCCGTGAAAGGGCGGTGTCTTAACCGCTTGACCACAGGGCCTTAAAAAAGGATAGCGTGTATCGCGCTATCCGCAATCATCAAATGGCTCCCCAGGTAGGACTCGAACCTACAGCCTATCGGTTAACAGCCGAGTGCTCCACCATTGAGCTACTGAGGAATACATAAAATCTGGCAATTTCCTATCCTCGCACACCGTNNCGTCACCAGTGCACTACTTTCGACGTTGAAGAGCTTAACTGACAGGTTCGGAATGTTACTGTGTGGAACCTCTTCGCTATCGCCACAAGATATATTTATTATACAGAATTTGAATTCCTTTGTAAAGCCTTATTTTTATATAAATTTCGTTTTTGTTTGGGTATCTGCTTTGACAGTTTTTGTCTTTTTGACTCCCGACTTTATTATTATAAACGATTACTTAATATCGAGTCAATTATTTTTTAGCTATATCTTTATTTTGGCATCTTTCTGGGGTATCCATAAATTAGCTATAAAACTTAGAGAATTGTACCAACTATGAAAAAGAAAGACATATTCTTCACTCTGCTGGCCTTTATCCTTGTTTTTACAGGTTTCACAAGCAGCAAGCAGCTGAGCCTTCACCATGAGAGTGAAAACCAGAAGATGACCTTTACAAACTATTCGGTCGTCATTCGGTCTCAGACTGCGGAAAATGACCGCATTAATATTATCTGCACTATTACAAACACATCCAATCATACCCTGACTGATGATGAAACCGTAATGACTTTGTTTGCTTCTCAAGACGGAAGAAGACTGGAGCGTATATCAAACGGCCAGTCCCTTGATATCGAAAAACTCAAGCGTCTGAGGCCCGGCGAGAGCGAAAACATCAAGTTCTCCTATGATCTCCAGGAGACCAGTGAACCGGTGGAAGTGCGTTTTATCGCCTATGACGGTTACTGCCACACCACAACCGTGAATCCCTAAATTTTTTCTTTCCCTTTACCTTTTTAAAAAGCCCTCCCGAAAAATCCGGAAGGGCTTTTTATTATGCGACTTTTCTCGCTTTGATTTCAATTTTAAGGAATTTCGAGAGCGGTTTGTAAACCAGGAAGGTGAGAACCGCATTCGCGAATGAAACAATCAGGTTAAACGGAATGATGACAGGCACCAGCATGCCGACCACCACGCTGACCGGAGTCCCCATGAAGATCGGCGTCATGATCAGATTCCAGAGCACCATCATCACGGTTCTGGCAAGCGCGCCTAGCACCAGTCCGGTAACCGCGCCTTTCATGGTGTGGTACTTTTTATAGATCAGTGATGAGACCAGAACAAAGCTTCCGGTTCCCAGAAAATGCATCAGAATTCCGATAATTCCGCTCTGAGCCGATACGGTGATCCCCTGCAGGACGCAGACAATCGCAGTCAGCACAAGGCCGAGTCCCGGACCGAACATGAAGCCGCCGATTAGAATCGGGATATCCGCCGGGTCATATTCAAGGAAGGGCGCGGCCGGGAAAATTGGGAAATGAATCAGCGCGACAAGCAGAACGGAGAGAGCTGCGAGAACAGCCATCTGGGTTAGGGTTTTGGTTTTCATTTGTCCTCCTTCAAGTCTGCTCCACGCGAAAAAAGGGCCCTGCACGTCAGGGCCCTGATTTAATCGTCTCAAAAAGAGATTCTGTTTTCTTTCATCCGGACTATACCGT
>DLOL01000075.1:0-7365 GCA_002478485.1 Eubacteriaceae bacterium UBA7485
CCGGAATGCGGTTGCAAAAAAACGCCGTCCCCCACTTTCATCATAGAACCAAATATCAGCCGGAATATGTCTTTGAATCAAGCGGATATTATAAAAAATACAAGTGAGATACGACCTGTCTGAAATACATTAAATAAGTAAACAGTTTAGAAGCAGCATGCCGCTTATGGAATCACTCATTCTTAAGTCAATTTAAAGAATGAGTGATTTTTTTATATTATTGCGGATTGGCTGAAGAGGCCTATCCATTCAGGATGAGTTGCGCGATCCCGAAATATTTTGGGAGAACTCTTGACGGTTTCGATATAATAAGCATATTGATTGAAAAAATTGTCAAAGATATAGATTGAGGAGAAAATATGGGCGGAGTTTTTGGCGTTGTATCCCACCAGGACTGCGTGTACGATCTGTTTTTTGGTACGGATTATCATTCCCATCTGGGAACTCACCGCGGAGGCATTGCGGTAAGTGGTCCCGAAGGATTTCAGCGTGCTATTCATAATATACAGAATTCACCATTCAGAACCAAATTTTCGGATGATGTCAATGAGATGAAGGGGCATATCGGGATTGGATGCATCTCAGATACAGATCCCCAGCCGATCATCGTTCGAGCAAAGTACGGGACTTTTGTTCTGACTACTGTCGGAAAGATCAATAATACGGAAGAAATACTCGAAGAACTGTATCAAAAGGGACCTGTGCATTTTCAGGAACTGACGAACGGGCAGGTCGGCCAGACGGAGATTGCCGCAGCCGTCATCGCGCAGGCAGAAAATCTGGAAGAGGGGCTTAAAACCATCCGGGATAAAGTGGATGGATCCCTTACCTGTCTTGCCATGGTCTCTGACGCGCTTTACGCTCAAAGGGATAAATATGGAAGAACACCGCTGATTGTCGGGGTCAGGAAAGGGGAAAACGGAGAAGACCGGGCGGTCTCATTTGAATCATTCGCCTATCAAAATCTCGGCTATCAGGATGAAAAGATTATCGGTCCGGGAGAGATCCTTAAAATCACCCGGGATGGAATGGAGACAATTGAACCTGCCGGAGAGAAGATGAAGATCTGCTCTTTCCTTTGGACTTACTACGGATACCCAAGTTCTGTTTACGAGAATCTTAACGTAGAAGAGATGCGAAATAATTGCGGAGCGGCGCTTGCAAGAAGAGATAATGGAGATTTTAAACTCGATGCGGTTGCAGGCGTTCCAGATTCCGGTACAGCTCATGCGATTGGGTACTCAAACCAGGCCCATGTGCAGTTTTCGCGTCCTCTGATTAAATATACGCCTACCTGGCCGAGAAGTTTTATGCCACCGAACCAGGATATGCGCGATATGATCGCGAAAATGAAGCTGACAACAGTTGTCGATAAAGTCAAGGGAAAGAAACTTCTGTTCATCGATGACTCCATTGTCAGGGGGACGCAGATGCGTGACACGGCAAAACAGCTTTTTGAAAACGGCGCGGATGAAGTGCACGTCAGAAGTGCCTGCCCGCCTATCCTTTACGGATGTAAATACCTGAATTTCTCACGGTCCACTTCAGATTATGATCTGATTGCAAGACGGGTGATCCGGGAGCTGGAAGGGACGGAATCGGTCAGTGATGAGACGCTGGCTGAATATGCGGATCCGAAAACCACGAAGCATCAGAAGATGGTTGATGAAATCGGAAAGAGGCTGGATTTTTCATCTTTAAGGTATCTGGAACTGGATGACTTGATTGATGCGACGGGGAAGGATCCCTGCACGCTCTGCACCTACTGCTGGAACGGAAGAGAATAATCGTAAAAATCTAAATGAAAGGAGGCGTTCATGAAAGACGAACTCATTTACTGGCTGTGGCTTGCTTCTTTAACAAGTGTGGAACAGGAAAAACGAAACAAACTTGCCTGGGCTTTTTCGTCTCCAAAAAAAGTCTATGAGTCAAGCATGGACCGCCTCATCAGTCTGCATATTCTGAGCGCTTCCGACCTTGAGATGCTCTCGAATAAAAGTCTTAAACTAGCCGGACAGGCGGAAGAATATCTGTCTCGATACGGCATTTCACTGATTACACGTTTTGATTCCTTTTATCCGTCCAAATTCTACACGCTTAAAAACCCTCCCGCATGGTTTTTTGCCATCGGAGATAAATCTCTCCTTAAGAAAAATGTAAAAGGGTTAATTGCCGGACCTGAAAGAGCGAGTGTGAAAGAAAAGAATCACGCCTCTCGTTATGCGGAAAGATTAGGATCGGAAGAGATTGGTTCGCTGAGAGGGAGCAATGNNGAGATTCCTGTCGTGGGAGATCTCATGCGTGGTGTGAGCGAAAGCGCGCATGAGTCAGCTCTTCTTCGAAGCGGATCAAGCATCGCCGTCATTCCGTCGGGAATCAATGTGTGTCCGGAGGACGTTGATCCAAAGCTTTTCGAAAAGATGATGAAAGACGGGCTTATTCTGACAGAACGGTTTTTAAATGAACAGGAAACCCGGCTTTCAAAAGACCGTCAAGAGATGCTGCTTGCCGGAATCTCTGATTTAATGGTGGCCATTGCTCCCTCTCAGCGAACCCGATGTACCCGCCTTGCGCGTAAAATGCTCAAAGCCGGAAAGTGCACCTTTATTCCCGAAAGGACACCGGGCGATATGGGGAGCACGCTGCTCCAGGAAGGCGCAGTCCAGACGATAGCGACTTCAGAGATGGTGGATTATATTCGAGGTGGTCTTTACCGGATCGGAAACGAGGGAAAGAACGATGTCGGATACGGGCTTGAGATGACACTGGGTGAAATCCTGGAGGCGGAAGAAGCTCCGCCTGAGAGAACCGGGAAGAAAAAGGATATGAAAAAAGGAACGGAGAGAAGAAGCTATGATGAAGACGGACTCACTGATGATGCGCGCGAGATCGTCTCACTGATTCAGCTTGGATATCATACGCCTGAGAAACTTCTCGAACATACCCAGATGGGCATTGTGGCCATGAACACAGCGCTAAAAGAGCTGGAGGAAAAGAAATGCCTGCGCATCGAATTCGGGCGGCTTTTCCTTTTATAATCAAAGCGTGTTTACGCTGAAATGAACAGGAAGTATAATGAGTGGAAAACTTGTAATTGTAGAGTCTCCATCAAAAGCGAAGACCATCAAGAAATATCTCCCGAAAGGATACGAGGTCGAAGCGACGATGGGGCATTTAATCGATCTCCCGAAAAGCCGGATGGGGGTCGATCTTGAACATGATTTCGAGCCGGAGTACATTAAGGTTCGCGGGAAAGCTCCGCTGATCAATGAGCTGAAGAAGCAGGCAAAAAAGGCAGACGAAGTTCTGCTGGCCACCGACCCCGACCGCGAAGGCGAAGCCATTGCATGGCATGTGGCGAATTTCCTGGGCATTGATCCGAATGATGACTGCAGGATCATGTTCCATTCCATCACCAAACGAGAAATCAATGAAGCGATCGAGAATAAAATGCCGGTTGATATGAATCTGGTTGATTCTCAGCAGGCTAGACGCGTCATGGACCGTGTCGTTGGATATTCCATCTCGCCGATTCTCTGGAAAAAGATCAAGAAAGGTCTCTCTGCCGGAAGAGTTCAGTCGGTTGTCACGAGAATGATCGTGGACCGGGAAGAGGAAATCAAGGCCTTTGTTCCGGAAGAATACTGGCTGATCGATGTGGATGCCCGAAAGCAGGATGAAAAGAAGACATTCAAAGCCGCGCTCCACTCGGAGAACGGAAAGAAGCTGAAGATTGAGAACGGAAAGGACGCACAGCGTCTGGAAGATATTATAAAGTCCAATGATCTCGTAGTAAAAAGCGTGACCAAAAAAGACAGACTGTCCAAGCCTCCGCTGCCCTTCACCACATCGACCCTTCAGCAGACGGCCTACTCAAAACTTGGAATGTCCTCGGCAAGAACCATGCGGACCGCGCAGCAGCTTTATGAAGGCCTTCCGATCAAAGGGAGAGGACAGGTCGGGTTGATCACCTACCTGAGAACAGACTCCACGCGCCTTGCGCCGGAAGCGGTCAAGGAGGCTTCTGACTACATTGACGAGCATTTCGGGGAAAAGTATCACGGCGCTTCAAGAAAACCGGTAAAAAAGAAAAATGTGCAGGACGCGCATGAAGCGATCAGGCCGTCTTCTTTAGCCAACCATCCGGATGCGATAAAGGATTCGCTCGACCGCGACCAGTACAGACTCTACAAGCTGATCTGGGAGCGCATGCTCGCCAGCCAGATGGCGCCTGCAGTGTTTGACAAGACCAGCGTTGAGATGGAATGCGGAAATCTCGGCCTTCGGGCAAGCGGAGAGAGTCTGAAGTTCAGGGGTTATCAGGCGGTTTACCAGGATAAAGCCCCGAAAGACACGTCTCTCCCGGATCTTCAGGAAGGCGAGGTACTGGTCAAAGAGAAGGTCAATAAAGAGCAGAAATTCACCAGCCCTCCGGCGCGCTACAATGAAGGAACCCTGATCAGCAAGCTTGAGGAAAACGGAATCGGGCGTCCTTCCACTTATGCACCAACGATCAGCACAATCAAGAACAGGGGCTATGTGGAGGTCGATAACCGCTATCTTGTCCCAACGGACCTTGGATATATTGTGACCAACCTCATGAAGGAGAACTTCAAAGATATTGTCGATATCGGCTTTACTGCTGAAATGGAAAGGGAACTGGATGAGGTGGCAAACGGTGAAAGAGACTGGAAAGCCCTAATGGGGGATTTCTATAAGGATTTTAAGCCGGAACTCGATGAAGCGCTTGAGAATGTGCAGAAAGTGGAGATCAAAGATCCAGAATCGGATGAGATCTGCGAGCTGTGCGGCAGGCGAATGGTCATCAAGACAGGAAAATACGGAAAATTCCTGGCTTGCCCCGGATTTCCCGAATGCAAAAATACAAAGCCATACTTTGAGAAGATGCCGGGCAGCTGCCCGAAATGCGGAGGCGATCTGGTTAAGCGCACCTCGAAGAAGGGCCGGACGTTTTATTCATGCAAAAATTATCCGGAATGCGATTATATGAACTGGGATATGCCGACCGATCAGAAATGTCCGCAGTGCGGAAAGACACTCTTTCAAAAGGGATTTGGCAAAAAAAAGAAACTCTACTGTGAAGACTGCGGTCCGGTTGAAGAACTGCAGGCAAAAGAAAGCGTATAGGAATGGATTTGAAAGCAACCACAATCTGCTGTGTGAAGAACAAAGGGAAAACAGCTATTGCAGGAGACGGACAGGTTACGCAGGGCGAATCTGTGATCATGAAGGCTTCGGCAAAGAAAATCAGAAAACTTTATGACGGAAGGGTGCTGACGGGATTTGCAGGAACTGTGGCAGACGCGTTTACACTCTTTGACATGTTTGAAGCCAAGCTTGATGAATACAACGGGAATCTCGAACGGGCTGCAGTTGAAGTGGCGAAGGAGTGGAGATCGGACAAGGCTATGAGAAAGCTTGAAGCGCTTTTGATTGTGGCCGATGAAAAGACCATGCTTCTCGTCAGCGGAACAGGTGAAGTTGTAACACCCGATGACGATGTGCTTACCATCGGATCCGGCGGGAACTACGCGCTTGCTGCAGCAAGAGCCCTCAAACGCCACGCGCCGGATATGGACGCGGAAGATATCGCGAGAGAAGCGCTTCAGATCGCAAGTGAAATCTGCGTTTATACCAATGACCATATCCGCACGGAGGTTCTTAATGGCTAAAAAGTATAATCTCTCTGAACTCACACCAAAGAAGACGGTTGAAGAGCTGGACCGCTATATCATCGGGCAGGATGAAGCTAAAAAAGCGGTCGCGGTTGCTTTGAGAAACCGCTACAGACGCGCAATGCTTCCTGAAGACATGAAAGAGGAAGTGACGCCGAAAAACATTATCCTCATGGGACCGACAGGGGTCGGGAAGACGGAGATTACCCGAAGAATCGCAAAGCTTGTCAACGCGCCTCTTGTCAAAGTGGAAGCCACCAAATTCACCGAAGTCGGTTACGTGGGCCGTGATGTCGAGTCCATGATCCGTGATCTTACAGCCAATGCGGTTAAGCAGGCGGAACAGGAGATGATGGACGCGGTGCGCGAAGAAGCGCAGGATAAAGCGGAAAATCAGATTGCGGATGCGCTTGCAGGACTGAAAAAGAGAAAGAAGGATTCCGGGAGTGCGCTTGGCGATTTCTTTAGTGGACGCAGCGCGATGAAGACGGAAAACTCAGCTGAAAAAGAAGAAAAAATCCAATCGAGGAAAGAAAAGAGACAAGAGCTCTATGAACAGCTCAAAGCCGGCCAACTTGAAGACATGGAAGTGACAGTTGAAGTGGACAGCAAGCCGGCGCCGCCGATCGGCATGGTCGCAGGCGGAGACACTTCGATCTCTATGGACGATCTCATGAGCGGTCTGATGCCGCAGAAACCGAAAAAGAAGACGATGAAAGTCAAGGATGCCCGGCGCATTCTCACCGAGCAGGAAGCTGCAAAACTCATCGACAAAGATGAAGCAATCGATATCGGGCTGAGAAATGTGGAAGAAAACGGGATTGTCTTCATTGATGAAATCGACAAAATCATCGGCACTGCGAGAAATTACGGACCAAATGTATCAAGAGAAGGTGTGCAGCGCGATATCCTCCCGATTGTGGAAGGAAGCACAGTCACGACAAAGTACGGTCCTGTCAAGACCGACTATATTCTCTTCATCGGTTCCGGCGCCTTTCATTCGACCAAAGTCACCGATCTGATTCCCGAACTCCAGGGAAGATTTCCGGTCACGGTGGCGCTTGACTCTCTGACGGAAGAGGATTTCGTCAAAATCCTCTCTCAGACCGAAAATTCGCTGCTCAAGCAGTACAAGGCGCTCCTTGAGACAGAAGGCTATGAAATCGAATTTGCGGACTCTGCAATCAAAAGAATTGCGGAGATCGCTTACAAGGAAAATCTTGAAGACGAGAATATCGGTGCAAGACGGCTCCACACGGTTTTGGAAAGACTTTTAGAAGATCTTTCCTATGAAATTCCCGATCTGGAGCAAACCGCCGTCACAATCGATGAAGATTATGTGAACAAAGTCTTCAAGAAAGAGCTTGAAAAGCCGCAGAAGAATATCGAGCAGTACATGCTCTAAAAAGAAGGTGTCATTTGACACCTTCTTTTTCATCCTGTAAAATAAAAAGGTATGCATTACGCACGCCTCTTCGGATGCCGTCGGTGCTCGTTCAGGGTCTCGGCATCAAACGAAGAGACGGAGGAAAAACCATTAGGAGGAAATAAATGGGCGTTGTATCAATGAAACAGCTCTTAGAAGCTGGTGTGCACTTCGGTCATCAGACAAGAAGATGGGATCCGAGAATGGCTCCTTACATCTTCACAGAAAGAAACGGAATCTACA
>DLOL01000075.1:7429-7877 GCA_002478485.1 Eubacteriaceae bacterium UBA7485
TTGTCGGAACAAAGAAGCAGGCACAGAACTCCATCGAAAACGAAGCAAAGAGAAGCGGATCAAATTACGTCAACCACAGATGGCTTGGCGGAACTCTTACAAACTTCGAAACCATCAAGAAGAGAATCGACCGTCTTAAGGAACTCAAATCCATGGAAGAAGACGACACGTTCGACAAGCTTCCGAAGAAGGAAGTCATGGCTCTCCGCCGCGAAAGAGAAAAGCTTGAAAAGTTCTTAGGCGGAATCGAAGATATGGAAAAAATGCCGTCTGCGATGGTCATCATTGACACAAAAAAAGAAAGAATCGCAGTGGCAGAAGCACAGAAACTCGGTATTCCGATTATCTCCATCGTTGACACCAACTGCAATCCGGACGATGTGGACTACATCATCCCGGGCAACGACGACGCGATCCGTGCAATTGCGCTCATCTTAAAGGTTCTCTC
>DLOL01000075.1:7912-8853 GCA_002478485.1 Eubacteriaceae bacterium UBA7485
GAAGAAGAAATCGTTGAAGAAGCGTAAGCTGAATCAATAGATAAAGATAAGGAACGAGGAGAAAGACATGGCAACCATTTCTGCTAAGCTTGTAAAAGAACTCAGAGAAAAGACCGGTGCCGGCATGATGGACTGCAAAAGAGCACTCCAGGAATGCGACGGCGATATCGATAAGGCGGCGATTTACTTAAGAGAAAAAGGAATTGCGGATTCTGCAAAGAAAGCGGACCGTATCGCAGCTGAAGGAATTGTCGCTTCCTACATCCATATGGGTGGTAAAATCGGCACACTGGTTGAAATCAACTGTGAAACAGACTTTGTTGCGAGAAACGAAGATTTCCAGAAATTTGCAAAAGACATTGCAATGCACATTGCTGCGGCAAATCCGAAGTATCTCAGCAGAGAAGATGTTCCGGCTGAAGTCCTTGAAGAAGAAAAGGAAATCCTTCGCCATCAGGCTTTAAACGAAGGAAAACCGGAAAAGATTGTTGAACGCATGGTAGACGGCCGTATCAACAAGTTCTACAAAGAAAATTGTCTCCTCGACCAGGAATTCGTCAAGAATCCTGATCAGACAATTGAAGAACTCGTTAAAGAACAGATTGCTACGATCGGTGAAAACATCAAGATCCGTCGTTTTGTCCGTTATGAAATGGGCGAAGGTCTTGAAAAGAAACAGGAAGATTTTGCAGCTGAAGTTGCAGCGCAGATGAAATAATCAACCTGAAAAGCAAAAGCAGTCATAGGACTCCCTTGCGGATTTTCTATGACTGCTTCTTCATTTTTTGACTTAAATAAAAAAAGAATNNTCCAAAGAAGCCGCCTTGGTGATCCTTTGTTTATCAAGGGATACGGGTCTTGTTCGATCAACAAGAGTGATTCACTAGGGGGGATAAGTGAATGATTTTAATATATCCCCCTTCTGTGACATCCTCCCCGCC
>DLOL01000063.1 GCA_002478485.1 Eubacteriaceae bacterium UBA7485
TCTTCCACCACATCATGAAGCAATGCAGCGGCAATGGTTTCTGCATCCATCTTAAATTCGGCCAAAATATAAGCAACAGAAACCGGGTGAATGATATAAGGCTCACCTGAAAGTCGAACTTGTCCCTGGTGGGCTTTATCCGCAAACTGATAGGCTTTCAGGATAAGATCCAGGTCGGCGTCGGGGTGATTCTCATGCACCAGCGCGACTACTGAATCTAGTTTTCTGTCTATAGCTGTATCTTTCAAAATCCCCCTCGCTTTCCCTATTGAAAAAACCGCCGGACAGCCGGCGGAAATATTAATACTCGTATTGAATCAGTGAGGAGACTGCGTAGTCCTTTAGATTGTCTCTTCCCTTAAGTCCTGTCAGTTCAATTAAGAAAAGCATTCCGACTACTTCTCCTCCAAGTTCTTCCACAAGCTTTGCTGCAGCATGGATGGTTCCTCCTGTCGCCAGCAGGTCATCGACTAAAATGACACGGTCACCCGGCTGAATGGCTTTGGTTTGAACTTCGACGGTGTTGGTTCCGTATTCGAGATCATAGGTTCTTGAAATCACTTCGCCTGGAAGTTTTCCCGGCTTTCTGATTGGCACAAGTCCAAGTCCCATTTTGTATCCGAGAGGACTTCCAAAAATATAGCCTCTGGATTCCGGAATTCCAATTTTGTTCGCGTCCATCGTTTTGGCGATATCATAAAAACGGTTCACCACCTCTGTAAACGCTTCACCGTCAGCAATGAGTGAGTTAATATCTTTAAAGCTGATTCCATCAATTGGATAATCTTCAAAAATATCAATCTTGCTCTTTAAGTCCATTCGTATTTTCCTCTTCTTTGGATAAATGATTGATCTTCCGGAAAAGTTCATTTTGAGTTATGTCCTTTTTTCCGGAGATGGGACAAATTTCAGTTTTTACCAAATCTTCATCCCGTGAAAAGCAGATCATTCCCTCTTCTTGAAGAATCGATAGGCCTGCTGCAATAGCCGGATAGGATAGACCGGTTATTCGTGCTGCTTCGTCTGCATGAAAGTTTTTCTTCTTTCTGGAAAGGTTATATATTTTGATCAGCTCTTCTCTCGAAAGCGATTCGCCTTGAAATACAGGTTCCCAAAGGATCGTTTCGTTCTTTGAAAGATCGTTGTCCTCAGACTCTTTTACCCGTATGACCCATTCAAATGCCGAATCAAGATCTTCAAGAGGAGAAAACTTCAAATCTTTCACATTAAATTGTATATTTTCTATACCTCTAAAGCAATTTAATTCTATTTTGCCTACCATGGCAGGATTTGAATTGAATCGATACTTGTCGCTCCCTCTGTTAAACCCGACACAGCGTGTCTCTCCGCATTGAAATCTGAGATGATCACCTTCCGAGCCCATCGTCGCCACATTCTTTGCATGAACATGGTCGATCAGGAAAGAAGCTCCGGGGTTTCCCAGGCCTGTCGGCTCCAGCCTTTTCATCTGTTCATAAAGATTTCTTCCAATTTGATTCTCATCCACTTTAGCATCATAATAAATCGTCTGATTGAGAAGCGGATCTATTCTTTTTTCAAGCGCGTACTGATTAATTCTCTTTTCAAGCGCGGGCAGGTTTTTTCGCTTAATCGAAAATCCGGCTGCCTGGCTGTGACCTCCGTACCCTTCCAGAAGATCTTCACAGGCTTTTAAAGCTTCATAGATGTTAAAACCCTCCACGCTTCTGCACGAGCCTTTCATGATTTCTCCAGAACCGCCTGCAATCAAAACCGGTCTGTAAACGCGCTCCTGGAGTCTTGAAGCTGCAATGCCCATAACACCAACATGGAAAGACTCATCAGCTACCACTATAATCCTCTTTTTATCTTTTCCTTCAAGAAAAACCTGTTCTTCCGCCTTTTGATATACGCCTTTCTCTATCTCTTTTCTTCGATCATTAAACGCGATCAGCTGTTCTGCCATTTCATGTCTTTCCTCCGGATTCATTTCGTCGCAGAAAAGTTTTACAACAGCACGGGCACGTCCCAATCTACCAGGCGCATTCATGGCCGGGCCAATCTTATAGGCAATATCTGAAGACCTGACCTCGTTAAGTTTGAAACTGTCAATCAATGCGCGAAGGCCAGGTTGCTGGCAGTCTCTATTCATGCTTTTCAGACCGAGGTAAACTATGGCGCGGTTCTCATCTTTGAGCGGGACAAGATCGGCTACAGTTGAAAGAGAAGCAAGTTCAAGATAAGGTCGTAAATCGACCTGCAAATCAAGTTTTTTATCAAGACCTTGAACCATTTTAAATGCCAGTCCCGCTCCGCAGAGATCTTTATAAGGGCCGGGAAGCTTTTCTGCTTTCGGATCCACAACGGCGAAAGCTTCTGGAAGAATCTCTCCAGGTTCGTGATGGTCGAGAACAACTAGATCAACACCCTGCGTCTTCAAGTAGGCTGCACATTCAACCGAAGCAATTCCGTTATCGACACACACAATCAGATCAACTCCAGATTCAATTAGCCGGAAAAGTGCATCCTTATTCATTCCATATCCTTCTTTTAGACGATTTGGAATGTAGATTTTAACAGGATATCCGAACTGAGTGAAAAAATTTTTTAAAAGAGAGGAAGCGCCTGTACCGTCTGCATCATAATCACCGTAGATCACGATCCTTTCCTGATTTTGAACGGCTTGAATGACTCTGTCACAGGCTTTCTCCATGTTGGCAATTGAGAACGGATCACATAAATCTTTCATGTTAGGATTCAGATAGCGTTTAATTTGTTCTTCATCTTCAAAGCCGCGAGATAAAAGAATCTCTACAAGAGAAGGACTGAGATCTAGAGTTTTCGAATATGTCTTTACGGTTTTATCAGCTGCCTGCTTGCCGCGTTTTTTCCAGATTGTGACATCCATAACCAACCTCATTTTTCCATATGAATATTTTACTATCCTTGTCAAGATAAAAAAAAGGATCCTGAAGGATCCTTCAGACTGTCAAAGAATCGGTT
>DLOL01000056.1:0-2295 GCA_002478485.1 Eubacteriaceae bacterium UBA7485
AATATCCCTTATTCGCTACGCTCTGCTTTTTTCGATTAAATGCAAAGACAAGAGAAATAATCATAATTCTTTGATAAAATGGCGTGAGATTGTATGGAGGTGAAGGTAAAAAAATTTCCTTCAACCGGGATTACAGAGTAATTTTTTGTTATCATGGGAACAAGAAATTACATGGAAGACTAACTTTTATCTGTTAGAAGGGAGCGTAAGCGATGTCAGAACCAAGCAATCTTGGCGATATCTTAGATCTCGACGTGCTCCAGAAGATTCAGGATTCTTTTGCAGAGGCCACGGGCCTGGCGGCTATCATCGTGGATCGCGAGGGGAATCCAATCCTTGAATATAGCAATTTCACCCCTTACTGCACCAAAGTCAGGGAAGAGGAAGGCTGTGAAGGCTGCGCCGCTTCCGACGCGCTCGGCGGCAAACAGTCAGCTCAGTGCATGAAGCCGCAGATTTACCTATGCCATAAGGGACTGGTCGACATGGCCGTTCCCATCTTTCTGGCCGACGAGTATGTCGGCGCGATCCTTGCAGGACAGGCGAGAATCGAGCCTGAAATCATGGAAGTTCTCAAAAGCGATCCGAACAGCAAGATGACCAACTGGGAGAAGCTGTTTGAAGACGAGACCAGAAAAGCGCTCTACGACACCACCCACCGGTCTTCTTATAAGAAGATCCGGGAAGCCGCGCGTCTGATGTACACGATTGCAAATTATTTAACAGAGCTTGCGCATGTCAACCGCATGCAGCAGGAGCTTCATGAGAAGGACATGGAACTGGTTGAAGAGGTGAAAAGGCGAAGCCAGACAGAGGCCGCGCTCATGGAGGCGGATCTGAAGGCGCTCCAGGCCCAGATCAATCCGCACTTCCTCTTCAACGTCTTGAACACCATCGGGCGGGTGGCGCTTTTGGAGCGCGCGGAAAAGACGCAGGAGCTGATTTACCAGTTTTCTGATCTGATGCGCTATAACCTGAAGCAGAACATGGCGGTTGCAGAAAGCGTCAGAGAATCCCTTGATTATGTCAAAACCTATCTTTCGATTCAAAGCTGCAGGCTTGCCGGCCGGCTGCGATATGAAATCAACGCGGACGAGGACACGCTTGACTGTCTGATTCCCGTCATGACCATCCAGCCGTTTATCGAAAACGTCATTAACTATGTCGTCGAGCCGCGGGCCGCGGGCGGAGAACTCAAGATACGGGTGAGCAGAAGCGGCGGGTTTCTCGACATCTCGATTGAAGATAACGGGCCTGGAATGGACGAGGAGACCGTTTCCCGCATTTTGTCCGGATCCGGGGTTTCTGGGGGGAAATCGACCGGAATCGGCATCAGCAATGTGGACAAGCGTCTTAAATATTATTTTGGTCAGGAGTACGGCGTGCGCATCAAAAGCCGTCCGGGAGAGGGAACCCGGATTTTAATCCATATTCCTGATCGTTCGGTCAAGGAGTGAGGGAGAATATCCCAAAAATCACTCCGGAGAGCTTGAATCTTATTAGAGCCAATCAATGATTGTTCCCATCCCCGAGGGACTGTTCCCGAAAGCGGGATGAGAGAAGAAGGAAGAAGGGAGAAGCTTCAAAAGTCATAAGGTTCAGGGAGCAAGCGGCAGATCTCCCCGTCATGGAGAGAACGCCGCCACTACCGTTGGCTTGGCGGAAAGTAACGCCTCCGGACTGCCCGCATCCGGGCAGAATGAAGGAGGAAGAAGACTTGGATCTGTTAGGTTGAAGGACAGATAGAATGGAGCAGCAGTGAGAGGGATGTATAAGGTTTTTATCGTAGAGGATGAGTATTTGGAATCCGAAGCGATACAAATGATCATTCAGCAGGAGGGAAAAAATCTTCAGCTTGTAGGAACAGCGGCTTCTGGCACAGAGGCGGTGGAAAAAATCCATAAGTATTCACCGGACATCGTCCTCATGGACATCAATATCCCGGAAATCAACGGACTTGACGTCATTAAGATTGTAAAAAAGGAAAATCCGGACATTAAGGTGATTATCGCCACCGCGTTTAACGAATTTGATTTTGCCCACCAGGCGATCAAGGCGAAGGTGGATGACTTCCTCCTCAAGCCGATTCGTCCGCAGCATCTGATGGAGGCGATCAACGGCGTGATTGACCAGATCAAGGACAACACGGTGGATCAGTTCAACGATAAGATGCAGGAAGTGCTCTACAACATCGTGCAGAAGCGGTATTCGGGCACGAGAAACGCGCTGACGGAATATCTCGACACGGTCTATGAGGGATGCGGATATGATATATCGGCGGTCAAGACCGAAATG
>DLOL01000056.1:2332-2860 GCA_002478485.1 Eubacteriaceae bacterium UBA7485
CGATTCCAAACCCGAAGAAATTCTACATCGGCGTGCAGAGCGCCTTTAAGAGCCGGTATGAGCTCAAGGTGGAGATTATGCGCCTGATCGACTGGATCTTCGACAGGATTATGCTCAAAGATGACGGAAGAACGGGAACCATGGAGAACATCCTGAACTATATCGACAGGAACTGTCAAAAGGATATCTCGTTAAATCAGGTTGGCGAGTTTGCCAATATGTCAAGCTACTACCTTTCAAAGATTTTCAAGAAGGAGACGGGCGTGAATTTCGTCACGTATCTGACGGACCGCAAAATTGACATTGCAAAGGACATGCTGACAAACACCGACACGCCGATCATTAACATCGCGCTTGAGCTTTCCTATCATGAGCCGAACTATTTTTCAAAAGTGTTCAAAAAATCAACCGGTTATTCACCGACCGAATACAGAAAGCAGTTCAGAAGCGAACATGCAATGTAGCAAAATAATACAATTTCAGGGCAGCGAAAGCTGCCCTTTTTTATGGTTCTACGTCAATAATGGG
>DLOL01000025.1 GCA_002478485.1 Eubacteriaceae bacterium UBA7485
CCTGCATCGTCGGCAGCAACGGATATGAAAAGATCTGCCAGGGCAAGATCCCGACCTTCCAGAAAGGCTTGATGGAAGAACAGGTCGCGGTTGAAAAACTCGTGGTCGAAGCTTATGTTGAAAAGAGTTACAATAAGCTTTGGCAGGCCCTTACGCTCTCCAAGATCGTTCCAAGCGCGGATGTCGCGAAGAAGATTCTTGATGACCTGATCGTCGCAAACGAAAGCTTCTGGCCTGAACTTCACTAATTCAGGAATTCCTGAGGAAAAGAGGATCAATTTGACGACAGAAAAGCTTCTCAAGCGCGTCATAACCATTACCATCGTACTGATGTGCATCTATCCTTTCGCGGCGCTCGGCTACATGAGCATAAGTGCAAGGACTTACGGACTGCAAGGATCGGAAATCCTTCGCGCCAATCCTGTGCTGACCATCACTTTTCTCACCGCGATGCTCCAGCCTTTTGCCGCCTGGCTTCTCAAGATCGTGCAGAAGCGCGCGGACAATCTGGATTACGCAAACGCGCTTGTCAGTGTGCTCCTGATATTCATCTCGGAATGTCTGTTTAAAAACTGGGTGGGGATTATCGGATGCGCGATCATCTTCTATCTCCTCTCAAAAGACATGCCCTATTCATATAAAAAGGAGTTCTCAGGCGCGGACTGGAAGTCCATCTTGAAAGACGCGACAGGACCGATCGTCTTGATCCTCTTTGCTGTTTTTATATTTTTCGCCTCATCCAGGCTTGGATAAATTCACGTAAATTTTTTCACCTGGTTATTTTGTCAATCGTTGGGTAACGGTTTGTAAAAATTCACATGAAACTGAACTAAAGCTTACTTAAAATCCTTCTTTTGAAAAAATATTGAAAAATAATTAAAAATCTTGTAACAAAGAACCGTAAAACTGATGTTGAAATCGTGAATTGTCACACTTCAGAATAATAGGTTTTGAATTAAACACGGTGTTTCAATTGAAAACCGTTTACTTGCGGGAAATTATTCATTCTGATAATATTGATACATCAGCTGATATTATTAAAAAAACGGAGAACGAAGTCTTATGATGCAAAAAATCCAACGATTTGGTGGCGCGATGTTCACACCTGTCCTGCTGTTTGCATTTGCAGGTGTCATCATCGGTATCGGTACGCTTTGCACTACTGAAATTATTGTAGGACCGATCGCTGCTGAAGGAACCCTTTGGAATGGTATTTGGAATACCATCCTTGACGGTGGCTGGACAGTGTTCAATCAGCTCCCGCTGTTGTTCGCTGTATCCCTTCCAATCGGACTTGCCACTAAACAGAACGCCAGATGCTGTATGGAAGCGCTGGTTGTTTACTTAACCTTTAACTATTTTGTAGGCTCCATGCTCAAGTACTGGGGACCAAGCTTTGGCGTCATGGATTACATGGGTGACGAAGTCGGCGGATCCACCGGTCTTGCAATGATCGCCGGCATCAAGACCCTTGATATGGGGATGATCGGCGCGCTGTGTATTTCAGGGATCACTATCTGGCTTCATAATAAACTTTATGATAAAGAACTTCCTGAATGGATCGGCGTCTTCTCTGGATCTACATTTGTATACGCAACCGCATTCTTTGTCATGCTTCCGGTTGCGCTCATCGCTTGCTTAATCTGGCCGAAAATTCAGATCGGGATCGTGGCTTTCCAGGGATTTGTCATGCATGCCGGCGCTCTTGGCGTCTGGGTCTTCATCTTCCTCGAAAGACTCCTCATTCCGTTCGGACTGCACCATCTGTTATACTCACCGTTCTACTATGACAACGCCGTCATCAACGGGGGGATCTACGCGGCATGGTCGCTGAATCTTCCGACCTTCGCAGCGTCAACTGCTAATCTGAAATCACTCGCGCCGTGGGCTGCTTACACCGCAACCGGCTACTCCAAGATCTTTGGTGTTCCGGGTATCGCGCTTGCATTCTACTTCACCGCGAAACCGAACAAGAGAAAAGAACTTCTCGCGCTCTTAATCCCGATGACCTTAACAGCGGTCCTCTGCGGGGTTACAGAACCGATCGAATTCACCTTCCTCTTTATCGCACCTCAGCTGTTCGTCGTGCACTGCTTCCTGGCAGCCTGCCTGTCCACCTGCATGTACCTTGCCGGTATTGTGGGCGTCTACTCCGGCGGCGTAATCGAAATGGCATCCCTGAACTGGATCCCGCTGATGGCCAACCACTGGCATCAGTTCCTGATTCAGCTGGGCATCGGCCTTTGCGGAACAGTCGTATGGTTTGTTGTCTTCTATTTCTTAATCAAGAAGTTTGACTTCAAGACACCGGGCCGCGAAGATGACGAAGAAGAAATCAAGTTCGGGTCCAAGGCTGAATTCCGTGAAGCGCACGGTATGGCTCAGTCCGCGAAATTCGACAAGGACGGCAACATGATCATCGAAGATGGTCCGGCCACCGTCGAAATCACACCGGATATGGATGCGAACACCGTTCTCGCTGTCAAGATCCTTGACGGTCTCGGCGGAGCAGACAACATCGTCGATGTCACCAACTGCGTCACACGTCTGAGAACCAACGTCAAAGACGAAACCAAGGTTCGTGATGACAAGTACTTCAAGTCCATCGGAACCAGCGGGATCGCGAAGAATGGTAAGGCAATGCAGGTTATCGTTGGCCTCAAGGTTCCAAAGGTAACAGAAGCCTTCAAGAAAGTTTCTGGCAAAACCGATTAAGTTTTGAAAAATAAAACCGGGGGATACCCCGGTTTTATTACTAGTATGGAGAGAAAATGACAAGCACTGCAGAAAAATGGATGAAGCGCGTATTTACCTGGTCGAAGGTTCTCTTGTGCGTGTATCCGTTTATCGCCCTGTTCTACATGAGAAACATTGCAAGCATGGCCGGAACCGGCATGCAGGAATCCCTTCAGGCCAATCCTATCCTCGCGGTCACGTTCCTGAGCGCAATGCTCCAGCCCTTTGCTGCGTGGCTTCTCACCATCGTGGAAAGACGCGTAAACACGCTCGACTACGCGGACGCGCTGACCTGCCTTGGCATCATCTGTGCGGCGGAATGCCTGCTTAAGAACTGGCTCGGCATCATCGGATGCGCGATCCTTTTCTATCTTGTGGCAAAAGAAATGCCCTATTCCTTCAAGAAAGAGTTTTCAACTGCAGATCGAGGAGAGATCTTCAAAGACGCGATGGGACCGGTTGTCCTGACACTTCTTTCCGTGTTTGTCTTCTTTGTCTCCTCCAGGATCGGCTAATCCCAGCGGCGCC
>DLOL01000029.1 GCA_002478485.1 Eubacteriaceae bacterium UBA7485
GATCCTTTCCCAGAACGGTTTTCGTTAAACGCGAAGGAGCCTTCGGCCTGAATCGAGCGATTCATCCGGAGAAGAGCACCTTCCTCGCTCTGGATTCTTTCGTCATTCTTATCTCTCAGCCTGTCGAACGCCGTCGCTACATAAATGACCTTATTCCTCTCTTCAAGCGGCTTTTGGAGCGGGATCGGATGCAGGCCTCCTTGCCCAGGCACCCGTAACAGCCCTCACAAGCGTAAATACTGCTTTTCGAAACGAACCCTCCTCTTTTTTTTTTTGATTTTTGGTGAATTGGAAGATCAGCTGCATTTCCTCCCGGCAAACATACCTGCTTTCTTCCTCA
This sequence comes from Eubacteriaceae bacterium UBA7485, assembly GCA_002478485.1. Lineage (GTDB taxonomy): Bacteria > Bacillota > Clostridia > Eubacteriales > Eubacteriaceae > UBA7485. The sequence goes on from DLOL01000029.1 coordinate 341, forward strand.
AGGTAAGTCATGTTGACGGCTTTTCCAATGTCCGTGCGGTATCTTCTGGGCATCATGGATGGCTGTCTTATTGGAAAGGCCGCCGCACGACTTTTATAGTGCGACAGCCCCTTTTTGTTTTGATTGCAGTTCAAGAGTTGTTTGGTTTTGATTCTGAAAGCTCCTCGAAACGTTTCCAGGGAATATTGACTTCCGCGCCGTTTAGAATATCGGCGATATGCATCAGTAGCGGAAAATCGCTTCTATTCGTCAAACCTCTTTCAGAAAGTTTTCGAACTGCATCTGCTGTTCTTCTTGAGATTACGATTGATTCTAATGTGACGCCTTTCAATTGTTCCATGGCTTCATCAAATCTAAAGCCTCTTCCGAGAAGTGTTCCGATTTTTCTGGTTCTTCCTCCAAATACGGTGACAAAAAGGTCTCCAGCTCCTAGAGAAATATTTTCAGGATCTCCGCCCCCAAGCTCAAGCAGTTTTGACATCTCTTTAACCGACTGGCCAAAAAGCGCGGCCTGCGAATTATAATGAACTGCACCTTCGCCTTCTAACTTTTCGGAAAGACCGACAGCCAGAGTAACAGCAAGCGCGTAAGCGTTTTTGAGTGCTACCGCAAACTCAACTCCCTTAACATCCGTCGACAGAGAGATGTGATAGTATGGAGACTCAAATATTGTTTTGATTTTTTGAAGCGTATTGATATCTTCTCCGCAGAATGTCACAGACGAATGATCATGGTCGGCCAGTTCATAACTGGTACAAGGTCCTCCGATCGCGTTAATCTGTAGATCCCTTTTAGATTCCGGTAGTTTACTTTTCCAGTAATCCACATATGTGATCATCTCGCCGTTTTCTTGATTAATCATGCCTTTCGTAACAGAAATCATCGGACATTTTGGATCCAGTTTTGGAAGTACATTTTCTGCAAACCAGTCAACACCAAAACTGGAAACGCCGCACAGAACAATGTCAGCTCCCTCCAATGCTTCATCCATTTGCTCTACCTGAAAATATCGACATCCACATGGTAAGTGTCTTTTTAAGTTCAGGTGATAATTGTCTTCTTTCAGCCGATCAATGATTTCTCTGTCCAGCGGCGTTCCAACCAGACGAACCTCGTGACCGTTTTCAAAAACAGGAAAGGCCAATGCACTTGCCATTTGCCCGGATCCAATATAGGTGACAACACTCATTTTTAAAACCTCCATCACTTCTTAAATTCAGTTTAAGAGCTCTGAATACGAATTTCAACAAATAAAATCGTACTAGTTTCATGAAATGAAAATATTCCCATAAGATCAATATAGTGATTCTAAGTCGGTATTCAGCGATTTTGTCTTCAAAATTAATCTGATTACGTAAGAAAAACTGCTTTCTTTTTCATAAAAAGTAAAGGAAAATAAGAAGAAATTAGAACTATTCCCATATTTGAATCATTTCCAGAGTTTTATAAAGAAAGAGGATATGGAAGCAAAGAAAGTAAACCAGATTTTAAAAATCGCAAAAATGTATTATGAGATGGAGTTAAGTCAGCAGGAGATAGCAAAAAGAGAGAACCTATCAAAATCCAGCATTAGTAGGCTTTTGTCACTCGCGAAGGAACTGGGATTTGTTAAGATTTCTGTCGAAAAACCACTGGTAAGCATGGCGGATCTTGAAGATAGAATTGAAAAGAAGTTCGGTCTCAGAAAAGTTGTCGTCGCACCTCAAATGATCGATGATGAGCAGGTGAACTTCCAGGATGTATGCCGACTTCTTGGACAAGACCTTGGAAAATACATCAAGGATCAAGATACGCTGACAGTAGCCTGGGGCGCTACTTTGACAGAAGTGACGAAACGGCTTGATCCTTATACGAGAAGCGGGATTAAAATTGTTCAGGCCAATGGGGGAATGAGCCGTATTATCAAAGACTATGGAAATGAACGGATTATCACGAGGTTATGTAAAGGCTTTGACGCACAAGGATATCAGATTCCAGCCCCTGTTATTGTCGATCAGCTTCCTACAGCTGAAGCTTTGAGACAGGATCATCAGATAAGAGAAGTACTGGAATTAGCAGAACAAGCAGATGTCGGTCTATGGTCAGTCGGAAGAGTAAGCGAGAAGTCGCTTTTATTTCAGCTTGGACAATTTGAGAAGGAATATTTTTCAAAACTTAAAAAAAGGGCCGTTGGTGACGTTTGTTCTCACTACTTAAATATAGACGGTGAAATCGCTGATCCGTGTCTTGATGGAAGGATCATTGCGGCAGATCCCGAAAAATTAAAAAAAATTCCGACTAAAATCATCATAGCGAGTGGAGTTGATAAGGCCAGGGCGCTGACAGGCGCTTTACACGGAAAATTTTGCGATATCCTATATATAGATGAAAAGCTGGCTCATAAACTGAAATAACCGCTTAAAAAATCGGAATATAAATTCTTTCATTTAAGAACGGGAACGGAGCATCGCCAGATTTTTTGAGCCAACCATCCGTTTTTTTGTCTGTTCTCTTATAAAATAGTGCCACACGAACAGGAAATGGCAACTCTATGACATGAATCTTGTTTGATAATTTGGGAACTGTTATAATGAATAGCATTGGAAATTTGGAGGTACCGCATGAGCGCTACAATTGAAAAGCAAGAAAATGGTAATGCTACATTAAAAGTAAAGATTGAAAAAGAACAATTCGATCAGGCTTTAAACAAAGCCTATCAAAAGAATAAATATCGTTACACGATTCCTGGATTTAGAAAAGGTAAGGCACCGAGGAAAATCATCGAAGCGCATTACGGAAAAGATGTCTTCACAGATGACGCGATTGAAATCGCATTTCCGGATGTCTTCCAAAAGGCAGTCGAAGAACTTGATATTCAGCCTGTTGGACAGCCGGCTGTAACCAAGATCGATGAAGTGGGACCAGAAGGTGTCACGCTGACTGTTGATGTGCCGCTTGCACCGGAAGTTAAACTCGGGGACTATAAAGGGGCGAAAGTAGAAAAATTCGATAAAGAAGTCACCGACGAAGAACTGAATACAGAAATTGATAAGCTTCGTGATCAAAACGCGAGGATGAATTCGGTAGAAGACACAGAAGCAAAAGTTGGAGATTCTGTTGTTGTCGATCTGACAACCTATAATAAAGATGGTGAAAAAATCGAAGAAGAAGCGAAAAATGAAACCATCACTTTAAATCCCGAAGGTCAAAACGATGTAATCAGTAAACATTTTGTCGGCGCAAAAGCGGGGGACGAAGTCAAATTCGATGTTCCGGTTCCACAGGAATATCATGATCAATTCGGAACGGACCAGCTGACATACCAGGCTAAGGTAAATGAAGTGCTTCAGAAGGAAGTTCCGGAATTTGATGACGATTTTGTCATGGATATCTCCGAATTTGACACCGTTGATGAATTCAAGAATGATTTGAAGAAATCACTTCAGGAAAAGAAGACCGCTCAACTTAGAAATGAAGCTGCAAACAAAGCCTTCCAGTTTGCAAGAGACAATGCGGAATTTACAATTTCCGAATACCTGATTGAAGATGAAGCTCGCTCGCAGCTTAACAACATGGTTCGCGGACTTAAGAATCAAGGAATTGAACTGGATCAGTACATGCAGATTATGGGTATGACCCAGGATCAGCTCGTTGAAGACGCAAAGAGAAATGCAAGAGCGGCAATTGAAACTGAAGTCTTATTTGATGAAATTGCCAAGGCTGAAGAAATTGTGCTCGACGAAGAAGAAAAGAACGCAAAACTTGAAGAATATGCCAAGCAGTATGAAAAGACAGTAGATGAACTCAAGGAACTCTTAGGAGATCAGGGAGTTGAATACATGCTCGTAGGCGCTCTCAGAGATAAAGTCATCGATTACCTGCTTGATAATGCGGAAATCGTCGAAGAAATCGTAGAAACCGAAGAATAATGATTAAAGACAGCAATCTCGTGCCGGTAGTTATTGAGCAGACCGGAAGAGGCGAGCGTTCTTATGACATCTACTCGAGACTTTTGAAAGAAAGAATTATCTTTCTTGACGGGGAAGTCACGGACGAGATGGCCTCGCTCATCTGCGCTCAGCTGATGTTCCTTGAATCAGAAGACGCAGAAGCGGATATCTCTTTATACATCAACTCTCCAGGAGGATCAGTGACAGCCGGCATGGCCATCCTGGATACGATGAATTATATCAGTTGTGATGTTTCAACGCTCTGCCTTGGAATGGCTGCCTCCATGGGCGCACTGCTCTTAGCCGCTGGTGAAAAAGGGAAACGTTACGCACTGCCCAATGCGGAGATTATGATTCATCAGCCGCTTGGCGGCAAACAGGGGCAGTCGAGCGATGTGGAAATCTACGCAGACCACCTCAAAAAAACAAAGAAAAAAATCAACCAGATGCTTTCTGATTTTACCGGACAGGAGATTGGAATCATCGAAAACGACACCGACCGAGATAATTTCATGGATGCACAGGAAGCCATGGATTACGGCCTGGTCGATCAAGTGCTGACTAAACGAAAGTAGCGCTGACTGATCAAGCCTGGTCGGTTTTAGAAAGGACGATATGAGCAAAGCAAAAAATGATTCTCAGGAATTCAGATGCTCTTTCTGCGGACGCACTTCAAGCGAAGTGGACCGGATGATTGTCGGGCCGAACGTATTCATTTGCAATGAATGTGTGGAAGCCTGTGCTGAAATTTTGGAGAATGAACAGTCCCACGAAATTCCTGAAATGGAAAAAGTGCCGACCCCGAGAGAAATCAAAGATAAGCTTGATCAATATATTATCGGACAGGATGAAGCCAAGAAAACACTGGCTGTAGCAGTCTATAATCATTACATGCGTCTTCTGACCAATCAGGATAAAGATGACGATGTGGAGATTCAAAAGAGCAACATGGTTCTGATTGGACCAACAGGATCAGGGAAAACGCTTCTTGCACAGACGCTGGCAAAAACACTGGATGTTCCTTTTGCAATCGCAGATGCGACTTCGCTTACGGAAGCAGGTTATGTTGGTGAAGATGTCGAAAATATTCTTTTAAGACTTCTTCAGGCATCTGATATGGATGTCAGCCGGGCTGAAAGAGGCATTATCTATATTGATGAAATTGACAAGATCTCAAGGAAAGGAGACAATCCTTCTATTACAAGAGATGTCTCCGGAGAAGGTGTCCAGCAGGCACTTCTGAAGATTCTTGAAGGTACGGTTGCAAATGTGCCGCCTACAGGTGGGAGGAAACATCCGCATCAGGAATTCATCCAAATTGACACAACCAATATTCTCTTTATTCTCGGAGGAGCGTTTGACGGGATGGATGAAGTCATCTCAAAACGTCTGGAAAAGGGATCAATTGGTTTTAATGCAACCATCAAGACCAAAAAAGATCTTGAAAATGAGAAGATTCTGACGAAAATTGAACCGCACGATCTTCTTTCCTATGGACTCATTCCGGAATTCATCGGTCGCGTCCCGATTATCTCAACTTTAGAAGAGCTGGATGAGGATGCGCTGATCCATATTCTGACAGATCCAAAGAACGCGCTTGTCAAACAGTACCAAAAGATGCTTAAGGCAGAAGGTGTGGAACTTGTCTTTGAACAGGATGCGCTTGAAGCGATTGCGGAACGTGCAATCGAACTGAAAACCGGAGCGCGTGGACTTCGCGGTGTGATGGAGAGCATTATGACCGATATCATGTTTGAAGTTCCGTCAAAGCCGGAAATCGAAAAAATCATAATTACGGCTGATGTCGTCAAAGGCAAGGAAAAGCCGGAGATCATCACAAAAGATGAAGTGAGTCAGCCCGCTTAATTATTCAAAGGCAACCTGCATGCGGGTTGCCTCGTTTCAATTAGATTGGAAAATGTATGGAAAATGAAATCAAAAGAACACGCGTGACTGAGACAAAAGTGAAGTCCAGCACGATTCTTCCGTTGGTGCCCCTTCGGGGACTCCCAATTTTCCCGGGTATGGTATTCCATTTTGATGTGGGACGTTCTCGTTCTGTCGATGCAGTCGAAGCGGCAATGCAAGGAAAAGGCAAAATATTTCTCGCAGAACAAAAGGATTTTGCTGTTGAGGATCCGGGACAGGATGACATTTACCGGTTTGGCTGCTTTGTGACCGTTAAACAGATGCTGCGGATGCCGGAGAATATTATCCGCGTTCTTGTTGAAATCGAAGCCAGGGGAAAAATTATCAAGTATTTGGAAGAGGAACCTTATTTTCTCGTAGAGTGTAAAACTGTAGAGAGTGAATACAAAGAAACCAAGGAGAATCAGGTTCTCCTTGATATGACCAAATCCGTTTTTCTTGAGTATCTTCAAAGAACTCATAAATTCAATGATGGGATTCTCACTGCGATTCATCAAGTCGAACCGATTGACAAACTCATAGATATTATTGCAGCCAACATGGATCTGGAAACGGAAGCAGCCCAGCAGCTTTTAGCAGAGGAAGATGTTGGCGAAAGACTCAAGGCACTCTATGAGTTGATTTTATCGGAGATTGAATATCTTCAGATTGAAGAAGACATTGACGAACGGGTAAAATCAGAACTTGATAAAAACCAACGGGAATTTGTCTTAAGAGAACAGATTCGGATTATTCAGGACGAGCTTGGCGATTACGAAGGCGGAGAAGTGGAAGAATATACTGCCCGTCTTAATAAAGTCAATCCTCCTGCAGAAGTTCGGAAAAAAGCGGAAATTGAAATAGACAGACTCAAGAAAGTTCCGCTCGGTTCCTCCGAATCCGCGATTATTGAGACTTATCTTGACTGGATCTTAGATCTTCCATGGAATGAAAAGTCTGAAATTAACAATGATGTTTCCTATGCCAGAAAAATTCTAAACGAAGACCATTACGCGCTTGAGAAGGTTAAAGAAAGAATCCTTGAATATCTATCCGTTCTCAAGCTCTCCGATCACCTTAAGAGTCCGATTATCTGTCTGGCAGGTCCCCCGGGAGTCGGAAAGACCTCTATCGCCAAGAGCATCGCCAAAGCTCTCGGGAGGAAATACGTCAGGATCTCTTTGGGCGGAATGAGAGACGAAGCGGAAATCAGGGGTCATCGAAGAACTTATCTGGGAGCGATTCCTGGAAGAATTATTTATAATCTCAAGATGGCCGGCGTAAACAATCCCCTTATTCTTTTGGATGAAATAGACAAAATGAGCCAGGACTTTAAAGGAGATCCTAGTTCTGCCATGCTTGAAGTTTTGGATCCGGAGCAAAACAGTACCTTTACAGATAATTATCTGGAGCTTCCATTTGATCTCTCAGACGTTTTATTTATCACAACGGCAAATTCGCTTAACACAATTCCCGAACCACTTCTCGATCGAATGGAGATCATAGAGGTGAACGGATATGTGGAATCCGAAAAGCTTGAGATTGCAAAGCGCTATCTGGTTCCTCAGGGACTTGAACAGCACGGACTCAGAGAGGATCAGTTTTCCATCTCGGATAATGCACTTAAGGATATCATTGAATACTATACAAGAGAATCCGGTGTGCGAGAGTTGAAACGTCAGATTTTCAAAACCATGCGAACCGCTGCCAAGCTGATTGTTGAGGAAGGCCATAAGAAGGTCAGTGTGACCAGAAATAATCTGGAAAAACTTCTGGGTATGAAGAAGTATACCTTTGATCATGCGGAACAGACCGAATCCATTGGCCTTGTTACCGGTTTAGCATGGACATCGGTTGGGGGAGAGACGCTTGAGATTGAAGTAGTAACCATGCCTGGAAAAGGCAAAGTGGAAATCACCGGTCAACTTGGTGATGTCATGGTGGAATCGGTCAAAGCCGCGATCTCCTTTATTCGTAAGGAAGCCAAAGTGCTCGGAATTAACCCCGATTTTTATGAAAAGATCGATATCCATCTTCATGTTCCTGAAGGTGCTGTCCCGAAGGATGGACCTTCGGCCGGTATTACAATCACCACAGCACTTGTTTCCGCTCTTACCAAACGGCCGGTTTCAGGCGAACTTGCCATGACTGGAGAAATCACGCTGAGAGGCAGAATTCTTCCGATTGGCGGATTACGCGAAAAGTTGGCAGCTGCTGTGCGTGCAGGGGTTAAACAGGTCCTTATACCGAAAGAAAATATGAGAGATCTTGAAGAAGTGCCTGATGTGATTTTGAAGTCCCTTAAGATTACGCCGGTGGATGATATGCTCGATGCGCTCTCCATTATATTTGGCACAACCTTCAAAGAAGACAGTCCGGAGAGCGACGGACAGAAAGAACAGTCATGAACGTAAAAAACGCAGAACTGGTCATCAGTGCGGTTTCACCGAAACAGTATCCGGAAGATGAACGGTCTGAAATTGTCCTTCTCGGAAGATCGAATGTTGGAAAATCTTCCTTTATTAACAAACTGATCAACCGAAAAATGCTGGCGAGAACCAGTTCTCAGCCAGGAAAAACCCAGACTATGAACTTTTATAATATCGATGAATCGGGTGAAGGCGGAAGAGTTTTCCGATTTGTTGATATGCCTGGATATGGTTACGCACGAGCTTCAAAGAAAGACCGTGCCAAATGGGGAGCAATGATTGAAGAGTACCTTCAAAAGAGGGACAATCTTAAGGAAGTGCTGCTTTTGATTGACTCAAGGCATGAACCGACAGAAGATGACAGACTAATGTTTGACTGGCTTGAGTATTACGATCTCCATCCAACAGTGATTGCAACCAAAGCTGACAAGCTTGGAAAAAACCAGCGGGCTAAATCTAAAAAAACAATTATGAAAGAATTGGGAATTGAGAATCCTGACCGCGTCATTTTATTCTCAACGCAGGAAGAAAAGGGAAAAGAAGACGCGTGGAAGGTCATTGAGGAAGTCATCTGAATAAAAAATTAAATTTTTCTTACTTTTTTTCCAAAAATTTGGTATAAAAATGAATGCGAGCCGCGACTTTGCGTAAGACCAGCAAAGATACGGCTCGTTTTTTTTTGTGCGCAGCGAAAGTGTAAGTCCAGCATTTTCGATGCGCTTTTTTTGGCTTTATTTTTAAATATTGGAGGAAAAGATGAAAGAGAATGTGCTCGAAACTGAAAAACTGAGCAAATTGATGAAGAAATACTGTCTTCCCTGTGTGATTTCGCTGGTTGTTGCAGCCCTGTATAATATCGTTGATCAGATATTTATTGCCAATGCGTCTTATTTGGGATCTTACGGAAATGCGGCTAATACGGTCGTCTTTCCATTAACAGTTGTGGCTCTTGCACTTGCGGTTATGATCGGAGATGGATGCTGCGCGTTTGCCTCGATTTGTCTTGGCCGGAAAGAACGTGGTGAGGCATCGAGAAGTGTAGGATCGGCTATTATAACCAGTATCGTGACCGGTGTTCTTGTTATGGTTATTTACCTGGTTTTTCAAAATGGTATTTTGACTGCCTTCGGGGGGAATGTAAATCCGAAGACTTTTGAGTTTTCGAAAGAATACTTCTTTTATATAACGTTGGGGATCCCTTTCTACGTTTTCGGACAGGCGATGAATCCTGTAATTCGTTCAGATGCCAGTCCGAAATTTGCAATGGCTGCCACTGTTCTTGGTGCACTTGTCAACTTAATCTTAGATCCGATCTTTATCTTTATCTTCAAATGGGGCATGATGGGAGCGGCTGTTGCAACGGTGCTTGGACAAATTTTAACCGCGGCGATGTCGGTATGGTATTTGGCGCGTGGCATGAAAATGATTGAGCTTAAAAGAGAGGATCTACGCTTTTTTCCAAATCTAATGAAGCGCTATATTCCTCTTGGAGGATGTAGCTTCTTTTCTCAGATTTCACTTGTGCTCTGCATGGCTGCCACTCAGTATGCGATTGTTAAGTATGGCGCTGTGGATCCAATTTATTCACAAACCCAGTATTCGCAGATTCCGATGGCTGTTGTCGGTATCGTCATGAAGTGCTTTCAGATTGTGATCAGTATTGCAGTCGGACTTGCGGCAGGATGCATTCCGGTTGCCGGATATAACCTAGGAGCGGGCAGAGATGACCGTGTAGCGAATCTTTTCAGCCTTCTTCTCAGAACTGAATTTGTGGTGGGTTTGTTGTTCCTGGCTCTCTTCCAGTTCTGCCCGCAGGAAATTATTAATCTGTTTGGGGCACAGGGAGAATCTGTCTACTATACACAGTTTGCTCTGAAATGCTTTAGAATTTACCTATGCATGGTGCCTTTAGCCACTGTAAACAAAGCGGCGTTTATCTATCTTCAGGCGATGGGAAAAGCTGTTCTTTCCACACTGCTCTCGGTCATTCGCGAAGTAGTCTTTGGGGTCGGTTTTGTGCTTCTCCTTCCGATGCGTTTTGGTCTCAATGGTGTTCTTTATTCCATGCCTGTTTCAGATGTCCTAACTTTCATTATCTCCCTGGTTGTTATTGTGAAAATCTACCGGGATTTGCATGAAGACTACAAACAGAGAATGAATCAATCTTCGATGAAACAGATTCGAACAGCTGATGCTGACTTAAAATGATTTTGATTTTTGCCTGTAATTGATATTTTAAGCGAATATATTTCGAATTGAACGCGCAGATCTTTCCTGCGCGTTTGTTTTATTTAAAAGGTCAAGGAAAATGAGAATAGATTATAAATGTGGGAATATTGGCGCTTAAAAAAGTTTAAAAATAAGTTAGACATGTGTATGATGAAGTGATCGTTCAGAGAAAAGGGAAGAGCATTTATGTTATAATTATTCTCGTTACTTAAAAATGACCTACACGTGAAGGAGTAAGAAAATGGTTAGAGACCGTTTTGCGCCAAGTCCAACAGGCGATGTCCATATCGGCAGCTTGAGAACAGCGCTTTATAACTATTTGTTTGCCAAAAAAAACAGCGGCACCTTCCTTCTACGACTTGAAGACACCGATAGAACCAGGCTCAAGGAAGGCGCGGTCGACACGCTTCTTGACGCTTTGTATGAAACCGGGGTCATTCCAGACGAGGGACTGGTGCTCGCAGACGGAGAAATTTCCCAGAAAGGGGATAAAGGCCCCTATATTCAGTCGGAAAGACTTCCGATCTATCAGGAATATATTCAGAAGCTCATCGACTCAGGAGATGCATACTACTGTTTTTGCACTAAGGAGCGACTGGACGAAGTAAGACAAAAGCAGAAGGAAAACGGTGAAACACCTCGCTATGACGGTCACTGCCGTAATCTTTCGAGAGAAGAAGCAGAGAAGCGGATTGAAGCGGGTGAGCCCTATGTGGTCCGGTTGAAGCTTCCAGAAGGAAAAGACATCAGTTTTGATGATGCGGTTCGAGGACACGTGACGATTAATACCAGTGATCTGGATGATCAGGTCCTGATTAAGGCGGACGGATTCCCGACTTACCATTTTGCAGTCGTTGTAGATGATCATCTGATGGATGTCAGCCATGTGATTCGAGGGGAAGAATGGCTTCCTTCCACTCCGAAACATGTCTATCTATATGATCTTTTTGGATGGAAGCAGCCGACTTATGTTCATCTTCCGAACATCCTGAATAAGGACCACAAGAAATTATCCAAAAGGCAGGGCGATGTGTCTGTTGCCGATTTTATTAAGAAGGGTTATCTTCCTGAAGCGCTTATCAACTATCTGGCTCTTCTCGGATGGAGTCCGAAAGATGATCAGGAAATTTTCTCTTTGGAAGAGCTAGTTAACGCGTTTGATTTAGAGCGTCTTAACAATTCCGGTGCGGTGTTTGATCCGGAGAAACTCAACTGGTTCAACGCCCATTACATCAAGGCTCTCGGAAATGAAGAGATGAAGGCACAGATGAAACCATTTCTGAGTCAGGCTGAAATTTCTTTAACGGAAGAAGAATTAGACAAGCTGGTTCCGATTGTTAGAGAAAGAATAGAGTACTTCTCTCAAGTTCCCGAGATTGTGGAAGAGATGCGTGTTTCGGACTTCACGCCTGAAGGAGAAGAAGTTAAGGAAATCTTGACAGCTCCACAGACTCCGATTCTAAGAAAAGCACTGATTGAAAAATTCTCTGCGCTTGATTCCTTTGAGCCGTCGGATATTCAAGGCGTCTTTAAAGAAATTCAAAAAGAACATAAGAAAGATAAAATCAGAGGCAAAATGCTTTACATGCCTGCAAGAATCATGCTTACAGGCGTTATGCACGGCCCGGATTTAGGCGCAATTTTATCCTTTATTGGAAAAGACGAAGCCCTCAGAAGACTTGAACGTGCCGAAGCGTTCACTGGAACGGATTAACGATGGCTCGAGACAATAAAGCTCCAAAAAGGAGAACGAAAAAAAAGAGAAAGAATCCGGTTAAAAGCGCGAGAATCAAGTTAACTGTGTTTATTGTTTTTGTTGTTCTTGCTGCTTACACCCTTTTTTTCGGGCTGGATATCGGAATTTACACAATTGGTGATATCAAAGACCATATGCATTATGGTCTAGATTTGACAGGAGGGGTGAATGTTGTATTGGAAGCCACTCCAAAAGATGGCGGAAATGTCAGCGATGAAGACATGGACGCAACAGTAGCCGCAATTAAAAACCGAGTTGATAAGATGGGTGTCAGTGAAGCTACTGTTGCTAAACAGGACGGCAACCGTATCCGTGTTTCTATCCCGTCTATTCAAAACCAGCAGGAAGCACTCGAAATGGTTGGAAAGACCGCTCAGCTTGAGTTTAAGAGTCCAGATGGTGATGTGCTTTTGACCGGAAATGATGTTGCACAAGCTCAGGCAGTTAAACAGAGTGAGAACGGAATTGAAAGTTATGTTGTCCAGCTCCGGTTTACGGATGAAGGAAAGAAGAAATTCGCTGACGCAACGGAGAAATATCTGAATCAGCAGATATCCATTGTTCTAGATGATGATGTGATCTCAAGCCCGAACGTTAAATCTGTTATCTCAAATGGTGAAGCGGTAATCGAAGGGGTCGGTGATAGTGATGAAGCGAAGACTCTAGCGGATCTCATTCAGGGAGGCGCACTTCCTGTTTCATTAACGCCGATTCAAGTGACGACAGTCGGACCGACACTGGGGTCGGATTCTCTCAATCAGAGTATTCTTGCAGGAGGGATCGGGATTGCTGCAGTCCTTATCTTTATGTTAATTGTGTATAAAGGACTCGGCCTTATCGCAGATCTTGCCTTGATCGTTTATATTCTTATCGATTTCTGGCTGATGGCCGAACTGAACGTGACCTTGACTCTCCCCGGTATTGCAGGCTTAATTCTCTCGGTCGGGATGGCGGTTGATGCAAATGTCATCATTTTTGAGAGAATTAAAGACGAAGCCGGGCAGGGTAGAAGTTACAAATCCGCGATCGCAGGCGGCTTTAAGCGTGCAATGGGAACGATCATGGATTCAAACATCACGACATTGATTGCTGGTTTTGTCTTATTCTTCCTGGGATCGGGATCGGTACAGGGGTTTGCGGTAACGCTGATCCTCGGTATCTTTATCTCCCTTTTCACGGCGGTGTTTATCACACACTGGCTGATCCGCATGGTGGTCGATTCGAAGATTTTCAATAATCAGAAAATATTAGGGATTAAGGAAGGAGGAGCAGCATGAGAGTTTTTCATTTAGCTGAGAAAAGAAAAATCTATTTTGGAATTGCACTCCTCTTAATCATCATCTCTCTCGGATCAATTCTGATTCGCGGATTAAATTTCGGAATCGATTTTGTCGGCGGAACAATTATCACAATTGATCTCCACACCGAATTTGATACGACAGAAACCAAACAAATTACGGATAAGTACGATAAGTATGCCAATATCACTTACGCAGGAGATGGAAAAGATATTATTGTTATCTCTTCTCAGAAGAACTTCTCAGAAGAGGACCGCAACAAGCTCTTTAATGACTTTAAAGAAAAATACAATCTTGTAAACACAGATCTGATTTCTGTCGATACAGTTTCACCGACAGTAGGAGGCGAACTGACAAAACAGGCTTGGATTGCAGTCATTGTATCCGTGATCCTGATGTTAATTTACATTTCGATTCGGTTTGAGTTCTTCTTTGGAATTTCAGCTGTTTGCACATTGATTTTCGATATTCTCAATGTAGTCGGTTTTTACGCATTGTTCCAGATTCAGGTCAATACGCCTTTTATTGCTGCTATTCTCACGATTCTAGGCTATTCCATTAACGGTACGATTGTTGTATTTGACCGTGTGAGAGAAAACCAGAATCTCGGGATATACGGCTCGGATATGGACCGCCTGATTGATATGTCTGTTACGCAGACATTAAAGAGAACAATCTATACCGTTACAACGACGTTGCTTGCAATTCTCGCACTTTATATTTTTGGGGTGTCTGAAATCAAGAGTTTCGCGCTTCCGATTATTGTCGGTATCCTCTCAGGGGCCTTCTCATCAATCTGCGTTGCAGCTCCTCTTTGGGAAGTCCTTCAGAAACGCTTTCCAAACGTAACGTCCAAGAAGAAAAATAAAGCGACGAAGAAAGATAAAAAAGATAAGATCATGGTCTAAACCACACTTCAAAAGGATCCCAGACTGTCAAAAAAACCTGTTTCAGGAAACTGGACAGGTTTTTAAATTTCTAAGGTAGAATAAAACAAAAAGGCAGGAATAAAAGCATGTATCAGAAAGAAAAAAAGAATGGAAACAAAGATGAAGTCGTAATGTTAA
>DLOL01000093.1:0-155 GCA_002478485.1 Eubacteriaceae bacterium UBA7485
TCATCATAGAACCTTTTTTTATGCCTGAAAAACCAGGCCGTCTCCCCTTTTCCCGACTGCCGAAAGCGCAGCGCCTGCGAGGAAAGGGGTTTTTCTTGTAAAAAGAACCGGGAGTCCCGTCAAATCCTTGACCAGTCCTGCGAGCCGCTCATCGC
>DLOL01000093.1:240-738 GCA_002478485.1 Eubacteriaceae bacterium UBA7485
ATAAGGAGGGTTAGATCTGACTGCTTTATTTCTTCAATGCAGGCACAGACCAGCCTTGCCCGGTTTAACACATTCCCGCCGTACTTGTCTTTTCTGAAGTTTTTCTTTTCTCTCATCATATCCCCCAGAAGCGTACCCGCCTGGGCTTCTAGAACCACTCCATCATATCCGGCCTGCCCAGCGGCCTTTGCAGCTTCTCCCATCAAAACAGACAGCATTTCGCAGTCCCAGGTCTTGATCCGCTCCATCTTTCTTGCGCAGGGGCCGTCCAGCTCCGGGATGACAGATGGAACTTCCCTTTTTACGCCGAGCGGCGCTTTAGCTCCCGGATGTGTGAGTCCTGCAAAGACCGGAAGACTGTTTAAAGAGTTCCTAGACAGAAAACGCCGGTGGACGGAGATCACCGAACCGTCGATTTTTTTGGTAAGCGATCCTCTTCCCGGCTCCTCGTATTTAGAGGCAGGGACAAATCCGGACAAAATCACCGCTCCTGCACCT
>DLOL01000093.1:749-3041 GCA_002478485.1 Eubacteriaceae bacterium UBA7485
GGAACCGCTCTCCCTGCGCAATAAACGGTGTTGAAAGCTTTTGTTTCTCAATAATTAGCATTTGATCATCCTTCATCCCTTTGGAGCTCCTGAGTCAAAATTAATCGTTTTCTCTTAAGAATATTATACGCAAAAAAGAAAAAGGCAGAAGGTAACCTTCTGCCCGATATCCGTAAATTATGCGACGACCTGAATCCGGTTTGCCATCGTTCTGTCAATCGCGATCCTTGTTTCTTTCACGTTGACGATATAGCTGCCGTTGAATTCACTGATTACTTTGATTTTTTCGCCTGGAAAGAATCCCAGCGTTTCTAAAAAATGTTTGGTCTTTTCTCTACCGGTGATTCTTTCAATCGTCAGGACTTGTTCTCTTGGTGCGACTGTCAGCGCCATGCTCGGTCCTCCTTTCAGGTTATCTCTATCACACATTTTTTTAGTATCCTTATAGTGTTAGGATAAACTTATCTTTTCAAAAAGGCAAGACCGATTATAAAAAAAAGACGGGCTTGAACCCGTCTAAAAAATGAACATTAAGATTGGATAATTTGGATCCTTCACATAGGTGAGGTTGTAGTCTCTGCTGATGGAATCATTCGAGAGGTCTGTCAGAACCTGATTCACCTGTCCCATGTCCGCAAGGCGGATAAACACTGTTTCCTGCCCCGACTGCGCTGCGTTGCGGATAGCCTGAATGATGGCATTCAGGCTTCCTGAATCATTCAGATTAAAGTCAAGCCCCTCTTTCTTGAAATAATTCCAGGAAGGCTCTTCAATCTTGTCGTAGCCCTGAAATCCGCTGTCAATCGTGTGAGTCTTGGCAAGATCCGCGCTGGAGACCCCGAAATACTGATAACTCTTTGAGTCAAAATCATCCTGGTTAAAGCTGGGATCATCCCAGGTCGGGTCAACCCATCCATAGGAATTGTCAAGCTTGACCAGATTCCAAGCGTGGGTCTGCCCGGTATTGGTCGTTCCATACACGGTCGTTGCAAATAGTCCCGCCTGATTCAAAAGGTATTGATACATCTCCGCGTATCCGGCACACACGCTTGCACCGTCGACAACTGAAATCAGATTCTGGTTATTCGGCGCGCTCACATCATACTGCGTATGGTCAATGATGTAATCATGCAGATATTTCGCGTTTTCGTAATCTCCTCCGGGAAGCGCCTTCAAGACTTCGTCTTTGTAAGTGTTGAGTTTATCCTGATTCTGCCTGATTTCATCTTTGGTCATCGAAGTGATAATTCTGACGCTTTGAACCATTTGAGAATCCGGAAGATACGTATACTCGTAATTGTCAATAAAGAACAGCTCCGGATGATCAGCTGAAATCGCACGGTAAACGTTCTTGAGCTGATCAATGGTGATGTTGTTGCCTTCCATCTGGATCGTATAGGAACGATCCTCCTCTCCAATGTCTTCAGGAATTGCCTGGAGCTCTTTTAAGATTCTGATGTAGGCCTGCTGTTCGTCTTCGCTGAGATGGGAAAACCCGCTCATCGGATCCGCAATAATCTGGTCCTGGCTTAAGTAAGTGCTGACATCTTCTTTTGTGACCGTTTTTTTGTTGGCATAATGAAAATAATAAAACATCATGCACACGGCCACGATAATCACAATTGCAAAAATCCAGGTGGTGACGACCAGCGCTCTCTTGACCCCGTTCTTCTTCTTAGCCATAATTCCTTTTCTAAAGCTGAATATCTCCCTCGCCCTCCGTTACCAGGTTTGCTTCATACACATCCTTTGAAGGGACCACTGTCACCCCGATTTCAGAAAGCGCCTTCTTGGCTTTTTCATTATCACTGGTCTTAATGATTACAGTCGGGTTCTGTCCGTGAATCGGGCGAATAATGGAATAAATGTAGCGGATGTCGATATTTTCCTGTTTCAGACGTCTAAAAATGCCTGCGAGGGATCCCGGTTTGTCTTCCGGCTCGATGGCGAGCACATCGGAAAGATTCACCAGATAGTCGCTGTCTCTCAAAACGTGCTCGGCTCTGTACGGATGGTCTGTAACCAGGCGCAGGATGCCGAACTCATTACCTTCTGTCACATCAATCGCACGGATATCGATGTCATTCTCTGCCAGAAGCTCTGTGATTTCCGCCAGATGGCCGGGTTTATTCTGGATAAATATTGAAAGCTGCTTGATCATGGCCTCCCCTTTACTTCTCTTCGCGCATATCGAAAACGCGCTTTGCTTTTCCTTCCGAGCGCTTGAGAGACTTGGCTTCAACAAGGTTGATTTTCGGATGGATTGAGAGTGTTGCATGCATGCGCTCTCCG
>DLOL01000093.1:3058-8431 GCA_002478485.1 Eubacteriaceae bacterium UBA7485
ATCCAGGATTTCGTGGTCCGTCACTTCCGCATTGATTTCGATTTTGTCAATATAGCCATCCTTTTTCAGAAGAATCTCATAGGTGTCCCCGATGCCCGGAATATTATAGAGCACCTCTTCAATCTGGCTCGGGAAGACATTCACGCCGCTGATAATCATCATATCATCGGTTCTTCCGTCGATCTTCTCAAGCCTTGCAGTGGTTCTTCCACAGGCGCATCTTTCTTTGTGTACAGCTGAAATGTCTTTGGTTCTGTACCGCAGGAGCGGAATCGCCTCTTTGGTGAGCGGAGTCACCACAACCTCTCCTTTTTCTCCTTCAGGCACAGGCTCGCCTGTGACAGGATCGATGATTTCCACCAGAAAATGGTCTTCGCTGATATGCATGCCGCTGAGTTCCGAGCATTCGCCGGCCACACCGGGCCCCATGAGCTCGCACATTCCCCAGTTCTCGGTCGCGAACATGCCAAACGCCTCGTTGAGCTTTTCCCGCATGGCCTCGGTTGACCCTTCCCCGCCGAAGCAGCCCACGCGAAGCTTGAGATCCTGTGCGGGATCCAGTCCCATCTCGCGCGCCGTCTCGGCAAGTCTTAACGCGTAGGACGGGGTTCCGATCAGAACCGTGGCTTCAAAGTCCTTCATGAGCTTGATCTGCTTTTTGGTGTTTCCAGAAGACATCGGAACCACGCCGGCGCCGACTTTCTCAAGACCCTGGTGGAGACCGAACCCTCCGGTGAAAAGACCGTATCCGAAGGAAATGTGCGCGGTGTCATGGTAAGTGACGCCTGCTGCAGTCACCAGGCGCGCAATACACTCCTTCCAGACTTTCATGTCGTTTCGGGTATAGCCGACAACGGTTGGATTCCCGGTGGTTCCCGACGTGCAGTGATAGCGCACGATCTTTTCCTTCGGAACGGCAAACAGGCCGAACGGATAAGTGTCTCTCATGTCGTCCTTTGTCGTAAACGGAAGAAGCCTGACGTCTTCAAGCGTCTGGATGTCTCCGGGTTTCACCCCGAGCTCCTTCATCTTCTTTCGGTAGAACGGCGAATTTTTATACACATTCTTGACCTGCTTCTTCAGCCGTTTAAGTTGTATGCGTTCAATCTCTTCTCTCGGAAGCGTTTCTTTTAATGACCAAATCATCCCTTAACCTTAAATATCTGTTATGCTTTCTAGTTCTTTTTCGGGCGCCAGCTTGATTTAAGCTCGACGATTCGATTGAAGGCCGGCTCGCCTTCTTTCGCGTACTTCGGGTCCGCGTTGAAATAGCCGTTTCTGACAAACTGCACTTTTTCCCCTGGCTTGACCTTCAAAATTTCCGGCTCAGCGTATGCGGTGATCTTGTGAATGGAGTCGCGGTTGACATGATCCATGAATTCGCCGGGCTTGAATTCCATATCTTTCATGAGCGGATCGTAGAGGCGCACAGGCACTTCGACGGCCTCATCCGCATTGACCCAGTGAATCGTCCCCTTGACTTTTCTTCCCTTGAAGCCCGAACCCTGGCGCGTCTGCGGGTCATAGGTGCAAAGAAGCTCGGTCACATTTCCGTCTTCATCCTTAACCACGTCTTCGCAACGGACAAAGTAGGCGCCTCTGAAACGAACCTCATTGCCGGGTNNAAAGAGTCTGAAGTACTTCTTCACAGGAACTTCCATGAAATCTTCCTGCTCGACCAAAAGATTTCTTCCAAACGGAACCTTGTGCATTCCCATCTCCGGCACGTCGACATTGGTTTCCGTCTCGATCCATTCAATTTTGTCTTCCGGCCAGTTGGTGATCGTCACCTTGAGCGGATTGAGTACCACGTTGAGACGTTTTGTCTTCAGTTTCAGGTCATCCCGGATAAAATGGTCGAGCATGCCCTTGTCGACCATGGAGTTGGATTTGGCCACGCCGATCTCCTCATTGAAGCGCTGAAGCGCCTCAGGCGTCACGCCTCGTCTCCGCAGTCCCGCAATGGTGGGCAGTCTCGGATCATCCCATCCGTCCACGACTCCCTCATCCACCAGCTGCTTAAGATAGCGCTTGCTCAAAACCGTTTCCGAAATGTTCAGCCTTGCAAATTCAATCTGCCTTGGCGGCTTGTCCTTGAACTCATCCAGGTTCTGGAGCACCCAGTCATAAAGCGGGCGGTGGTCCTCAAACTCAAGCGTGCAGATGGAATGGGTCACGCCTTCCAGAGCGTCCTCAACCGGATGGGCAAAATCATACATCGGATAGACATTGTAGAATTCGTGGCTTGCGTGATGCTCTTTTTTCAGGATTCTGTAGATGATCGGGTCGCGCATGTTGATGTTTGGAGAGGCCATGTCAATCTTTGCCCGGAGGACCTTCTCCCCTTCTTCAAACTCTCCGTCAATCATCCGGTTGAAGAGATCCATGTTTTCTTCCACGCTGCGGTTCCGGTACGGACTCTCCTTTCCGGGCTCAGTGAGCGTGCCGCGGTTTTCTTTGATTTCCTCGCCTGTTTGATCGTCAACATAGGCCTTCCCTTTGCTGATCAGCTCCTTGGCAAGTTCAAGCATCTTCGGGAAATGCTCAGACCCTGTTCTGTAGTTCTCACCCCAGTCAAGTCCCAGCCAGTGAAGGTCATCCTGAATGGAATTAACGTATTCTTCATCTTCCTTTGCAGGGTTGGTGTCGTCAAAACGCAGATTGAACTTTCCCCCGTAATGCTTGGCCAGGGAATAGTTTAAAAGCGCGGCTTTAACGTGTCCGATATGAAGATAGCCGTTGGGCTCCGGCGGAAAACGGGTAACAATTTCCTCCGGTTTATATTTTCCGCTCTTGATGTCCTCATCAATCGCGTTGATGATAAAATTCGATTTTTCGTTATCCATAAGTATCCTCGATGACAATAATTAGGAAAATTATACCACAACCGGGACACGCTTTTTATGTGCCGGCTCCGGGCATAAAAAAACCCCTGGTCGCCGCCAGGGGATAAAAGAGAGGAGTAAAAAAATGATTCTTAATTAAGAAAACCTTTATTTTACCGATAGTAAAGAAATACCCGGTCAAAAACAAGATAAACGAATACATCAGGCTTTCTAAAAATCTTTTAAGTCGAATTTTGTCTAAGTTCTTTTTGGATGGATACGTAAAAGTTAGAGAAGAGGCCTGAATGGCCTAAGAAAGGAAGGAGAATATTATGGATTTACTTGACGATTTACAAAAAATGTATGAAGACATTTCTTCAAGCGTGAAGGGAATTGCGCATAAAACCGGAGAAACCGTGTCGAAGACTGCTGAAAATGTCAAACTCAGAGCGCAGATTTCCAGAGGAAAGGCCGAACTCGTTCAGCTTTACGCCAAACTCGGACTTGAACTGTATCCGAAATACGAAGATCAGGCTTCAAAGACCAGCGACGACCCGGTCGCACAGGCCACGTATAAGATCAGAGAAGCTCTAACCGACCTTGCGAAGCTTCAGTCCGAACTCAGGGATAATGAAGAAAACATCAAGGAAGCCGTCTATTCGGAAGAACAGGATGCGGACGATCACCTGAAGGAAGCGGACGAAAAGATCAAGAGCGCCGCTGAAAAAGCGAAAGATGAAGCCAAGTCGGAAGAAGAACGTCTGGCGGACAAGATTGACGATCTGAGTCCTGACGTGGAAAAGCCTGAAGAAACAAAGGAAACGGATGAAAAGCCGCAGGAACAGGAATAAGAATTGGCTGCGCCGTCTTCGGACGGCGTTTTTTTTATGCCCTGACTGATTGAAAAAAAGGAGGAAAGCCGAAGCTCCCCTCCTCTGAAATATCCTGATTTTCTAAATCAGACCGAACATCAGTCCAATCAGCCTGACGATAAGCGCGCAGATCCAGGCGACAACACATTGAAAGATAACAATCCCGATCGCCCATTTTCCGCCGAGCTCCCGGTTGATTGAGGAGACGGCCGCCACGCACGGCGTGTAAAGCAGGCAGAAGACAAGGAGGGACCCGGCCGCAAGCGGTGTGATCGCATTCTGAAGAGAAGCAACGCTTCCGTAGAGAATGGAGAGTGTGGAGACCACGCTTTCCTTGGCAAGAAAGCCCGAAATCAGCGCGGTGGTTATCTTCCACTGTCCAAAGCCGAGCGGTGCGAAGATCGGAGTGATCCAGCCCGCCACAATCGCGAGGATGCTCTGGTCCGGGAATTCCGTCATGGACAGCGACGGGGTGAAATTCTGCAGGAACCAGATCACGATGGAGGCGACAAAGATCACGGTAAAGGCGCGCTGCATGAAGTCTTTTGCCTTGTCCCACAGGAGCTGGAGCACATTCTTCATTCCCGGCATCCTGTAGTTTGGAAGCTCCATGACAAACGGAACCGGATCGCCTTTGAAAATCGTGTCCTTTGAGATTTTCGCCGTCAAGATGGCCACCACAATGCCGATCAGATAAAGCGCAACCATGATGAGCCCGCCATGCCCCGGGAAGAACGCCGCGGTAAAGAAGGCGTAGATCGGAAGCTTGGCCGTGCAGCTCATGAACGGCAGTAGAAGCGTTGTAAGCTTTCTGTCTCTTTCCGACGGGAGGGTTCTTGTGGCCATGACCGCAGGAACCGTGCATCCGAAACCGATGAGCATCGGGACAATACTTCTTCCTGAAAGACCGATCTTTCTTAAAAGCTTATCCATGACAAACGCAATTCTCGCCATGTATCCCGTATCCTCAAGAAGCGAGAGGAAGAAAAACAGCGTGATGATGATCGGAAGGAAGCTCAGAACCGATCCGACCCCGTTAAAGACGCCGTCGATAATCAGGCTCCTGAGCACCTCATTTGTGCCCGCATGAATAAGCGCGGTGTCAGCCCAGGCTGTCACCCAGTCAATTCCGATTTCGAACATCTCCTGGCCCCAGGCTCCGATGACGTTGAAGGTGAGCCAGAAAACAAGCGCCATAATCACGATGAACGCGGGAATGGCCGTGAATCTTCCGGTGAGAAAGCGGTCGATCTTTGAACTTCTCTCCCGCTCCTTGCTGACTTTCGGTTTGCTTACCGTATTGTCCACCACGTCAAAAATATACTGAAAGCGCATGTTCGCCACTGCAGCTTCCCGGTCAAGTCCGCTTTCCTGCTCCATCTGCTTAACGATATGGCGGATGGATTTCTTCTCGTTCTCGGAAAGATTGAGTGCCTGCTCAATGTGCTCGTCTCCCTCGATGAGCTTGGTGGCAGCAAAACGCACGGGAATCCCCGCTTGCTTAGCGTGATTTTCGATCATATGGATCGTCGCGTGAATGGCGCGGTGAACCGGTCCTGTCTTTTGATCATTGGTGCAGAAATCTCTGTATTCCGGTTTTTCCTGGAATTTCGCGACATGGAGGGCATGCTGCACGAGCTCGTCAATTCCATCGTTTTTCGCAGCCGAGATCGGTT
>DLOL01000093.1:8438-8803 GCA_002478485.1 Eubacteriaceae bacterium UBA7485
CATATCATTGATATTGACCCAGCCGCCGTTTCCGTTCATTTCGTCCATCATATTGAGCGCGAGAACCATGGGAACGTCAAGTTCCATCAGCTGCAGGGTCAGATAAAGATTTCTTTCAATGTTGGTTGCGTCGACAATGTTGATAATGCCGGTCGGCTTATCATGAAGAATGAATTCCCGAGAAACGATCTCTTCAGCTGTGTACGGCGAGAGCGAGTAAATACCGGGAAGGTCGGTGACTTTTGTGTTCTTGTGGTTCCGGATCGGCCCTGATTTCTGGTCGACCGTCACGCCCGGAAAGTTCCCGACATGCTGGTTTGATCCGGTCAGCTGGTTGAAGAGCGTGGTCTTTCCGCTGTTCTGGT
>DLOL01000061.1:0-562 GCA_002478485.1 Eubacteriaceae bacterium UBA7485
ACGGATGGTACAACAGCACCACGTACGGCCAGATCCCGGACACGAGAACCTATAACGGGACCCGGAGCGCGATTGACAGCTTCTTCAAGGATCATCCGGATGTGACCCCGTACGCGATCAGCTACGGGACGACCAACGCAAACCTTTCGGGGAGCAAGTTCGGGATGACGGCGTACGGATTCGGGAACGGGTCCGGTGGGACGATCTCAAACGCGAACATCGAAGGATACTACAACTTCCTTGAAGGGATCGCGTCAAAGGGCGCGGATAAGGCTGCGACCTACAAGACGACCTCCGCGATTCCGTCGGACTNNCCTGCCGCAGAACGTGTTCGCGGCGACCGACCAGCAGAACCTGACCGACATCCTAAGCTACCTGTCAGTCTCCCACCTCGGGAACATCACGCTGACGGACAGCCTGACGCCTGAAGTCACGATTCCGGACACCAGCAAGATCAAGGTCTACGACACCCTGAACTACTCGCTCAATCCGGCTTCCGTGAACTGGTCGGAGACCAGCAGCGACAAGTACACGGTCACCGGCGCGACCAGCGCCTCGACCG
>DLOL01000061.1:569-2756 GCA_002478485.1 Eubacteriaceae bacterium UBA7485
AGGGGTACGGGCAGGCCTACAAGGTGGTCATTCCGGTCAAGCTCACCGACGCCGCGTACGAAAAGGCGAAGAACGGGCAGCCGTTTGACACCAACACCGTCGCGACCGCGCAGGGGAGCATTTTAGGCCAGACCTACACCGCAAATCCGGCAAGCCCGAGCCTGGCCCTTCCAGTCACGGACCTCACGATCAAAAAGGTGAGCGCGGACGGCACCACGGTTCTTTCCGGCGCTTCCTTCAAGCTCCAGAAAGAGTCGGTGGATACCCCCGGAACGTACCTTGACTGGGGGAGCGGCACCACCGGGACGGACGGAAAGCTCACGCTGACCGGACTTCCCGCCGGAAACTACCGGCTCCAGGAAACGGCAGCGCCCACACACCATGAACTGAACACCAATGTCTACTCGTTCACGGTCGGCTACACCAGCACCGGGTCAAGCCCCGCGGTCGCGGTGGACGCTTCAAGTATCACGAAGCAGTCCGGAAACTACGACGATTCGAGCCTTACGATTTCATATGATGACACCACGGGCGAACTCACCTTCATGAACCGTCCGGAAGTCATCAACATCACGATAGAAAAGCACGTGGCGGGAGCCTTCGGCGACAAGACCAAGGCCTTCACGTTCACCATCGCCCAGCAGGGCGAGACGGACCAGACCGTCTCCCTGCGAAACGGCGAGAGCCAGACGCTTCGCGTCAAGTACGGAAAATCGGTTACCGTGAGTGAATCGGCTTCCGACAGCCAGGGCTACACAAAGACCTGGAGCGTGACGCCGGGCGCCTCCACCACAACGGTCGGCGGGGGAAGCGTGACGATCTCGGATTCTGACATGACCAAGGTCCAGACCGTCAGCTGCACAAACACGGCCGACGCGAAGCCTGTGACGGGATACCGGAACGACATCTTCCCGTTTATCGGCGGACTTCTCATCACCGGCCNNGCCGCGGGCGTCTACCTGATCAGCCGGCGACGCAAGAGAAGCGTTTGAGGAGGATGACATGAAAAAGAAAACCTTCATCTCTGTTCTCCTCTTATCACTGGCGCTTGCGCTGGCTTCCGTTCCAGCCTTCGCGGCGGGAGATTCCTACACGCTGACATTCAAGACCGAGCAGACCGGGGACGAGACGAATGAAAAATATCCGTTCAAGGTCCATATCTCCCCGGTCACGGAAGGGGCTCCCCTTCCGGTGAACGGCGAGACGCAGGACGTGAGCGGATCCGGTGAAGGATCCTTCACCTTTGATCTCACCGGCCGCCATGCGGGTGAAGTGTACGAGTACACGCTCTCCCTTGAGAACCCGCAGGAAAAGAACTTCTCGTTTGACTCATCCGTCTACCGGGTGCGTCTGATCACGATCAACACGGAGGACGGCGGGATCAGCGCGGAAGCGGTCACCGTGATGGAAGGGAAGGAGAATGACGGGAAATATGAAGACCCGCTCTTCACGGCGAGCTACCAAAAGCCCGCTCCCCCTCCGTCCTCGCCGATTCCGGTCTTCCCGTTCGCTCCGGGAACGGGTCTTGACGGGAACCCGACGCAGCTCTATCTGTTTTTGGGTATCGGGGCGGCCGCTGTGATTCTCCTTCTCTTTGCAGTCGTGAAGCGGAGGAAAAAGAGCTGATGGAGCAGGAATTTGAATTTAAGTCCCTTGAAGACATCGCAAACCGGCTGAAGAAGTTCCGGTTCAAGAAGAAGACCTTCGGGGGCGTGGACGAAAAAAATGTCTGGGAGGGGATTGGAAAGCTTAATTCGTTCTACGAGGAGTTTTTCAAGTACCAGCAGGCCGGATACGAGGCCCGGCTCCGGGACAAAGATAAAACGATACGGGCGCTGATCGAAGAGAACAAGCGCCTGAAGGACCAGATCAAGCGATGAGCAGAGAGAAGAAAAAGATTCTGCCGGGTGATGTGGTCCGAAAAAGGATTCAGCATTTTGAAGCAAGACAGATGATGGGCGACGTGATCGTCAAGGGGATCATCATCCTGGTCCTCTTCTATCTGGTCTTCTTCGTGTTCTTCGGTGTGGCGACCGTCCCGGACGAGCGGNNCGCCGAGCCTTCGGCAGGGCGACCTGTCTCTTTACAACCGGATGGACAAAAATGCGGCCTTCACGGATGTGGTCAGCTACATCGATGATGGGAGGACGGCCTATTCAAGGATTATGGGTCTTCCCGGAGATGTGA
>DLOL01000061.1:2785-4919 GCA_002478485.1 Eubacteriaceae bacterium UBA7485
GGTGAACAACGAACCGATCATCCTGACGGACCGGGGAAGTGTCACCTACCCGGTGACCGTGCCGGAAGACAGTGTCTTCTTATTAAATGACAACTACGGGAACAACGACGACAGCCGGACGAAGGGTCCGGTATCCATGAAAGATGTCACGGGTCATCTGATGATGATCATGAGACGGAGAAGTTTTTAGTCCGGGAAATCCGGAAAACAAGATGCAAAACATGAAAGGAAAACCATGAAAAACTTTAAAAAGTTAATGGTCACGCTGCTTGTCGCGGCGATGGCATTCGCGGCGGTTCCGGGAAGCGCGTTCGCAGCTTCCGCTTACACGCCGGTTACCGGAACGTTTGGCGGCGAGAAGACGGTGATCTTCCCGAACTACGACCAGTCCCAGGCACACGGCGACCAGACCTTCACCTATAACGCGACGTATCTTCCCGGCCTTTCGGAGACCGCAACCGGATACGCGCCGGCAGCGCCGACAGTTACCAACCCGGTCGGAACCGTCACCTTTACGAAGAGTGATTTCACCTCCTCGTCTTTATCGAAGACGACTGGTGTGACGTTTGACAACATCACCTTCAACGCCCCGGGCGTCTACGCGTTCAACCTGGTGGAAAACGGACCGGGAAGCGGCTTCACCTGCAATGACAACTACACCGCCTACGTAACGGTCGAAAACGGGGGTACTGCAGGAATCCTCCAGATTGCCAATGTGGTTTATGTCAAGGGCTTAGACCAGGCGTCCCCTGGAACGGACACCACCAAGAAGTCAACAGCGGCTCCGTTCACCAACACCTACGCGGACACCACCGCGTCCCTTGAAGTCTCCAAGACCGTCACCGGCCCGTTCGGGGACAAGACCAAGGACTTTGAATTCACAGTCACGTTTACTGACATCACAGATGATGACTTCAACGCCATCACCTACACGGCGACAGGAAATCCGACCCCGACTGTCAACAAAGACTCGGCAAACAAGACCATCACCTTCAAGCTGAAAGACTCCGACAAAGTCAACTTCTCAACGCTTCCGGTCGGCGCACACTACACCGTTGCGGAAAGCAATCCGGGATCCGGATACAATGTCAGCGCCACGGTGAACAGCGCGGCTGCCACGCTTAATAACTACACCACACCGGACAAGTCGATTGCGCAAGGTGATGTCGTGGCCTTCACGAACAACGCGACCCAGAGTCCGGTTACCGGCTTTGTCATGAACATTGCCCCGTACGTGGGACTTCTCGTGATCGCAGTCATCGCGGTTGTGCTGATCATGAAGAGACGGTCAACCAGCAATTTCTAAGCGAAAAGAAAAGAGGCAAGTTTGAGCGACAAGCATCTCGCCCGGACTGCCCGAATCATGGACAGGACGATGAACACGCTCATCGTCCTGTTTTTGATTCTCGCGCTTATGGTCTCGGGCTACGCGTTTTACGACCAGTACCACGTCATTCACGCTTCCGACAGTTTCGGGCTCACGGATGACGCGGACATTTACAAGAAGATGATGGAATTGATGGCAAAGAATCCGGACGTGAAGGGATGGGTGTATTTCGAGGACACCGGCATCAACTACCCGGTCCTTCAGGGGAAGGATGACTGGGCCTACATCTCCAAGGACTACACGGGACAGGACAGCGGGGGAGGCTCCGTGTTCATCAAGCAGGGAAACGCCCCGAACTTCACGGACTTCCAGACCATCCTGATGGGGCATAACATGAATGGAGGACGGATCTTCGGGGATGTTCCCAAGTACCAGGACAAGTCCTTCTACAACACCCACATGAAAGGGAAGATCTTTCTTCCGGACCGTATCCTGAGGCTTGAGCCCGCTGCCTTCCTTGAAGTGGACAGCGAGGATCACGCGATCTACGATGTGCCGCAGGTGACGGAGGAAGCGAAGGAGGCGGTCATACGGGAAGTGTATCAGAAGGCGATCCACACCAGCGGAAGCCCGCTCACGACGGAAGACCAGATCGTCTCTCTCTCCACCTGCAGCCTGAACAGCTATGAGGGACGCTACCTTCTCGTGACCCGGGTCATCGGCACCCTCCCGGTTCCGGCCGGTTAACCGTCCATCCAGATCAGATCAAAAGAAAAGCCCGGATTCGAACTTTGGATCCGGGCTTTT
>DLOL01000061.1:5045-5353 GCA_002478485.1 Eubacteriaceae bacterium UBA7485
CTCCGGACATCTTTTGATGCCCGGAGGGCCTGTTTTTCGCTTTTTGAAACGGAGAGCCAGACTTCTTTTGATTGAGAGGTAGAATCAAGCATCCAGAGGCGCCTGCCGGGCAAGGGTGGCATCTCTNNCGAACTTTGGATCCGGGCTTTTCCGGTTTACAAATCAGGCGGTCCAAAGCCTGACCGAATCCGGGCGGAATTTTCTCCGGATTCGTGGGGAAAGTAACCGGTGGTAAAAACCAGGAGATGGAGAAACGCATAGAAATAAACAGTGGCGGGAGCAACAGGCCCTCCGGACATCTTTTGATG
>DLOL01000061.1:5422-5810 GCA_002478485.1 Eubacteriaceae bacterium UBA7485
GCCGGGCAAGGGTGGCATCTCTATCAGAGGAGAAGTTAAAAGGAAGTATAAGTTTTCGTGATAATTTGAATGTCCGGGTGGTTTCGAAAGTGAAAGAGCCTAACTATCGATTGATTTATAATTGAGNNATCTTAAAAATATTATTATTTTGTTTTTAAGAGATAATTTATATTTATATTATAATTTGAAATTAAACTAAAAAATTATTTATGATCATGAAAATAATAAGAAGAACACAAAATATTGAATGTAAACGATTGTCTTAAAATAAATTGTTCTAAAAAGTAGATTTCCATAGGAAAATTATGACTTGATAATTTGTAATATAATTCTAGCTTATTTTATATCATTAATTTGCAGTTTGACACAAGTATAATAATGCTTTAAA
>DLOL01000061.1:5841-6053 GCA_002478485.1 Eubacteriaceae bacterium UBA7485
TTTCTGATACCGGATTTGAAAATTTTCTTTTCTTAAAATCAAAAGCTTTTCCGAGTCTCCGGCACTTACTTTTTTATAAAAGGGAAAAGGCCGGATTGAGGAACAACATCGAAGCGCACAATGACCCGGAAGCCAGAAAGCGGCCTTGTTTTCAGAATAAGCCTGCTTTCCTGATCTCGAGGATTTTCATCTTGCCGTGAAAACTCCTCCAG
>DLOL01000061.1:6100-14194 GCA_002478485.1 Eubacteriaceae bacterium UBA7485
ATGAGAACCAGGCCGCGCCTTTGCGGAGCGATACGCGCTCCGCGTCAAAGGAGGATGTTTTCGGCGGCCTTGCCGCCACCCTGACAAATGAATATGAAAGGAAAATGCCTATGAAGAAAAAGAAACACTTGTCTCGAATCGCAGCGTTTCTGCTGATCTTCACGATGGTTTTCTCACTCTTTCCTTCGGCGTTTGCTGAGGAGGTTGCGCAGAGCGTTTCCGAGACCGAAGCCGTGGCGCTGGAAGAACCGGAGGATGATCTTCAGCCTATTGGAGAAGATGAGGAGGACCAAATTTCGGAGGAAGCAGNNATTGTCTGATCCGGCCTCACCGTCGGAGGAAGCAGTTCATGCGGCTCCAGAGGAGCAGGAAGAGACGAAGTCTGAAGAACAACGTGACGAGACGGTGGAGATAAATGCGGAAAACTCTGAATCCGCTGCCGCTGATACGGATTTCACGGATGACGATGAAATCTCTTTCGAATCTGCTCAGGAGACAGCGGATGACACCGTAAGTCAGGCAGATGAGCCGACATTAAACGGATCCATCCTGACCATGAAGGTCGGGCAGGTTTTTGAAATTACGGCTTCCGGTGAGGCCGGATCAGACAATTCCTGGACAACCAGCGATCCGACCATCGCGATGATCAAGTCGACAGATGGAAACAACTGCACCATTGAAGGATTGTCTGCGGGAACTGCGACGGTCACGCATAGCTGGACCGAGAATGGTGCGACTCAAACTGCAACCTATTCTGTTGTAGTCGGGCCGGGGACTGATGAAGAGGATCTTCCCGGAACGAAGACGGCTGTTTATCTTGGAGATGACGAATACCAGATCACGCTTGACTACAGCGGTAAAACCGGTGTGAAGCGCGTGACGCGGGAATACATCCTGGTGCTTGACCAAAGCGGCAGCATGAATTTTGTTGGATCAGGTTCTACACAATATCCAGATAATGAAAATAACCGTTTGAATATCCTTAAGCAAGCGCTGATCGGCCGAAAAGGAACAACTGGGAGCGGAGAAGCTTCTTCGGGTTCTTTTGTAAATCAAGTCTTTGCAAAGTATCCCGATACCACCACTTTTTCACTGATTACCTTTGACAGCACTGCATCTCAAATAGTAACTGCGTCAAATAGCAATAAAGTTATATCAGAGAAAATTAATGCTGTAACGGCAACTGGTGGAACGAACTATCAAGCCGCTCTCGAACTCGCAAAAAAAAGAGTTGAAAATTCAACCGCGGACCAGAGAATTGTGATCTTCCTCAGTGACGGAGAGCCAACTTTCTACGGAAATGGGGTATCGGCGGCTGGAAGTTCCTGCACCTATACAAACTTCCAAAAGACCATAGAAGCGATTAATGCCCTCAACACCACTCTTGCTGCAAATACGAAAGACGGAACAATCTGCTCCGCCTATCCGATTGCGTTCGATACGACTCCGAGCGTAAGCGTTAGAGATATTCCAAGGAGAACTGCTGGATACACGGTGAATGGGATAACGTATCCGATCAGT
The DNA here is from genome assembly GCA_002478485.1 of Eubacteriaceae bacterium UBA7485. GTDB lineage: Bacteria > Bacillota > Clostridia > Eubacteriales > Eubacteriaceae > UBA7485. Next base: position 7,622 of record DLOL01000061.1, read on the forward strand.
CGAACGAATAATTATTCTGACACTGGACCGTTCAACTTCTTGCAGTATATTGGCGCTGAGAATGCGATGGAGAACGGCAAGCCGAAAACCAATACGGTGCTGGAAGCCAATGATAAGAGTCTTCAGAGCATACTGGATAAATTGGTCACACCGACGATCGCAGTTGAAGATGCATACATTGCCGACCAGATCAACACGACTTATTTTAAAGCCACAGGGACGGATTTAAAGAATTCTGATTTAACCGTGTCCTTAGTCGATACAAACGCCGCGACCACAACTTCCTTAACTGAAGGAACTGGAGAAGGGCAATATTCGGTCGGAGAGTGGGATGGCAAATCACTTGAGGAAGCTCTGAAAGTCACTTACAACGGAACACTGCAAGCAGGGCAGAAGCTTCAGGTCAGCTTCAAGGTGAAGCTGAAAAAAGAGGCTTATCAAGCGATGTTTGAGCAGAATTCCGGATCAGTCGAGCTTCCGACCAACACCATGGCGGTGGGAAGCGGGAAGTTTAACAATGAACAGCTTGGTGATTTTCATTACAGAAATCAGCCCCATGTTGTAGTCGGGGCACAAGCACCTCTGAACAAAGTGGACGCTAAAACAGGTGAAGCACTTTCAGGAGCGAAATTCAAATTAACCTGGACATCTAAAGACGGCTTGCTTACAGCAGTAAGAGATGTCACCGTCGATTCAAGCGGAAAAGTTGATCTCACCTCACTTCCGCCGGGAACTTACAAGCTTCAGGAAACCGAAGCTCCGACCGGATATGAAAAAGATGAGACAGATTATACGTTTACAGTCACATCGCAAGATGCGCAAGATGAAGGAGAGAATCCCGTTAAGCGTGTGGTTACACTCAATAAAGAAATCACGCCTCCGGATAAAAATCTATCCTTCGATAGTAACGGAAACCTCGTTTTCAAGAATAAAGTCAAAACCTATCAGCTGACAGTCAGCAAAGTCCTGAAGGGAACGGCGGTGAATCCGAATGATACCTTCACATTTACCTTCAACTCTGATAAAGAGGTGACTCAGGCTTCTGAAGGGTCAAGTGAAAAAGTTTCCCTGACTTCTCAGAATAACGAAGGAACCTATGTTCATTCCTTTATATTGAAAGGCGGAGAGAAGATTGTGCTTGACGTTCCTTACGGAACCAATATCACGAATCTTATGGAAACCGATCCAAATAAAGGAAATTATTCCTACACACCGTCCTGGACGCTCGGATCACAGTCTTCTGAATCCGGCGTTACGATTGGTTCGAATACAGTCAAAATTGAATCGATAGAAGCAGATCAGGAACTTATCTGCACCAACGTGCTCGATGCGCAGCCTGTAACCGGGAATCGGAACAGCACTCTTCCCTATTTGGGAATCGGAGCTGTCGCAGGCGGTATCCTTCTCGGTGTCTTTCTCATTAAGAGAAGGAGGAGGGTGTGATGAAGAAGCTTAAAACTTTTGCTTTCTCTCTCCTTGTGGCGCTGATGATGATTTCCGTAAGCCAGCCGGTTCTGGCCGCGGATCAACCCGGTGTGCTGAAATATGAAGTCATCACCCGCCAGGGTGGAGACGAAACGGATATTAAGTACCCGTTTGTGATCAAACTTACACCGGTGACGAAGAATGCACCGATGCCGGAAAACGGCAATACCCTTGAGATTGAAGGGTCCGGCGAAGGAACCTTTATCTTAGACTTCTCAAATTGCGATGCAGCTGAACTGTATGAATACAAAGTCAGCTGCGAAGACCAGAAACTTGAGAACTTCACGACAGATTTTCATGTCTACGACGTGAAGATCCTTACCATCCGGAACGAGAAGGGGGAAATCATTCCCCAGGTTGTAACGACCGTTGAAGGGAAACCGGAACTTGGAAAGCTTGTGGATCCGCCGTTCATGAACGCGAACTACAAAGCCCCGGCAGAACCTGAACCGGTTCAGCCGACTCCGGAACCCATCTTTCCCTGGTCGCCCGAAACCGGTCTGAATGGCAATCTTGCATTCTTTCTAATCGGAGGAATCCTGATTGCAGCGGTTGTGGTTGCCCTTGTCGCAAAGCACAACAAGAAAAAGTCAGCCTAGGAACTAGACAGAATCATGCAGGAAAACTTTGAATTTAAAACCCCTGAAGATGTCGCCAACCGCCTGAAGAAGTTCAGGTTCAAGAAACGCATGTTCGGGGGAGTGGATGAAGCAAACGTCTGGGAAGGCATTGGAAAACTTGATGAGTATTACCAGCAGGTTTACCAGTACGAGCAGGCGGAATATGAATCTCTTCTGAAGGAGAGAGACGCAGTCATCAGAAAACTTCAGATGGAGAACAAAAAACTGAAAGAGATGATCAGGCGTGAAGAAAAGTCTTAAGCCTCAAGACGTCGTCAGAAGAAAACTTCAGGGTTTTCATCTGAGCAGGCGGTTGGCGACATCTTCANNTGGGGGGACATTATCGTCAAGGTCCTGTTCCTCATAGCCGGTGTCTTCATCCTGTTCCAGGTTTTCTATGGCGTAACAATCATTGCGGATGAGCGGATGTCCCCGAGCCTCAGGCAGGGTGATTTATCCCTCTACGACAGGCTTGATAAGAGCCTCAACTTCACAGATGTTGTGAGTTACATTGATGATGGAAAGACCCAGTACGGAAGAGTCATGGGTCTTCCCGGAGATGTGATCGATATAAACGAAGAAGGACAGTTTATGGTAAACGGACAGCCCCAGGCGAGAAACAATGAGGCGATCATCATTCTCGACAGGGGATCAGCCGCTTACCCGGTTACAGTACCCGAAGGTAGTGTTTTCATCCTGAATGACCAGTATGAGAACACGGATGACAGCAGAAATAACGGTCCGGTGACAGAAGACCGTATTCTTGGTCATCTCCTGATGATCATGAGACGGCGCAGTTTCTAATACGGGAAACCGGAGAGATAAAGGTTTTTAGGAAAGAAAGGAAAACAATGAAAAACCTCAAAAAAGTTATCGCAACTTTAATGGTAGCCCTTATGGCTTTCGCAGCCGTTCCGTTCAGCGCACTNNACATCGTGAAATGGTAGATTCCGAGACGACAACACCAGAAACACTGAATAATCAGATTTCAGACAACAATTGGTGGACACCCTCACTTAATAAAACTTGGACAGTTAACAACGCAAATGAATTTCATGATACGCAGAAATTCAGCTTTAACCTTGAATACAGAAATCCGGCCGTTACGGTCCTGAACGGCAATGATACAGCTGCACCTAAACTCCCGGGAGATGCTCAAACCGGAAAATGGACAGGGTCAGGCACAGAATATACAAGTACAGCCTCATTTGATTCGATGCAGTTCACAAAACCTGGAATCTACCATTTCACGATGTCCGAAGTCGATCCGGATGGATCAATTAAGCCGGGTGGAGAAAAATATGATATTGACGTCTTAGTCGTTTGGGATGGAGATAACACGAAAATTCAGAGCATTACGGCGAAAGAGCAGCAGGATTCGGAAAAAAAGGTTGGTTCATTAGACTTTACGAATACACAGCTTGAAGGTAAAGCCCTTAAATTAAATAAGGTCGTTACGGGTACAGCTGCGCCGAAGAACAAGGAATTTACCTTTACAGTAACGATTACCAACGCACCGGCAACCTATACGTATGACGCAGGAGACGCTGTGGAAGTTACTGCGGGCGAAGGAACCACTGTAAGCACCGGTAGTAAAACCGTTAAAGGGACAGACGGAAATATTAATCTTACGGTCAAACTGAAAGCCGGTGAAAACTTCGATATCGAAGGACTTCCGCAGACAGCAAAGTATACGGTTGTAGAATCAGACACGGATTCCGACACTAATTCTGACTATGAAGGAACGACAATTGAGACGAATGTAGATGGGAATACAACGAAAACAGAAAAATCTAAAACTGATTTGACGGCAAACGGTAAATTATCTGGAGACACAGCTCTTAAATACACCAATGATTACTCTGCAAATACCGTTACCGGTATGGTAATGTCTTACCTCCCGTACATCGCACTGATTGCATTCGCGGGTGTGGGCATTGCGCTTGTCGTGAAGAGAAGAGCTTCCAGCAACTTCTAAGTAAAAACAGAAAAGAGGCTGAATTGAGTTTTGACCAGAAAACTCGGGCAGCCCGAATAACGAACAGGGCGGTGAACTTCCTCATCGTCCTGTTTTTGTTACTTGCGCTGCTCGTGGCGGGATATGCCATTTACGACCAGTATAAGGTGGTTCATGCGTCGGATAGTTTCGGGCTGACGGATGATGCGGACATTTACAAGAAGCTGATGGAAATGCGGGCGGTAAATCCCGATGTGAAGGCCTGGATCTACTTTGAGGACACCGGTATCAACTACCCCGTCCTTCAGGGAAAGGATGACTGGGCCTACATCTCCAAGGACTATCAGGGACTGGACAACGCGGGGGGAAGCATCTTTATCCGCCAGGGAAACAGTCCGGACTTCACGGACTTCATGACCCTTCTGATGGGACATAACATGAACGAGGGCAGGATGTTCGGGGATGTACCGAAGTATAAGGACAAGGCATTCTACAACACCCATATGAAGGGAAAAGTCTATCTTCCGGACCGGATCCTTCAGTTGGAGCCTTCCGTCTTTCTGGAAGTGGAGACCCAGGTCTCATCGATCTACAGCGTGCCTCAGGTGACGGAAGAAGCAAAGCAGGCGTTCCTGAATGAAGTGTACGGCCATGCGATCCATACCAGCGGCGCTCCGCTTACCACATCCGACCAGATCGTCACGCTCTCCACCTGCAGCCTGAACAGCTACGAAGGGCGCTACCTTCTCGTGAACCGGGTGATCGGAACCCTTCCGGTTCCATCCAACTAAAGAATTCGAAAAGCTCCTGACAGCGGAATATACCGCTGCCGGGAGCTTTGTCATTTCAGGATCGAGAGCTTTTCGTAAGTCCTTGAAAGGAAAGACAGGACAGCAAAAGAGCCCGCAGTTTGGGGCTGCGGGCTCTGTCTTTTAAAGTAAGATTCGGTTAGGTGTTTTTGAGTTCAACGTCCTCGTATTCAACAAGAGGAGCAGTCTTTCCAGGATCTTCTCTCCCGGCTTTCGGCTTGATGAAGGAAACCGTGGAGTCTGGATCCAGGATCTTTAAGAAGAGACCCGGAACCGTCTGCCCTTTCTTGACCCTTGCGAGCATCCCCTTTAATAAGAAGAGACTGGTCAGGGAGAGGACCAGGGAAAGTCCCGCGCCGGATCCGTATCCCAGGGTGAACATTGCAAAGAAGCTTGACTTCATCGAGTCGTTCACGCCCTCCACAACCAGGAAGAAGAGAAGGGAGAGGACGATTAGGACGATGCTGATCACGTTCAGGCTCTTCTGGACCTTCCGGTCTTTTCCGGTCACAAGCGCGGAGATCACACCCGCTTCAGCGGCCGGGATGAAGAAGAGGAGGGAGAGGAGGAGCACCGTCAGGACGGATTCTCCCGTCTCTGCAAACCCCGCCGTCAGAACACCCATCCCGACGGATCCGATATCCAGAAGCGAGACGCTTAGGGAGGCGCTTGACGAGAAGATCGAGATGTTCACCCGGATCCACGGCATCAGGGATGTGAAGAAGAGAAGGACCGACAGGGAGAGAACGTAGAGCTCCCGGCAGGTTATCTTCTTTCTGGACAGGACCATGGCCGAAAACGTGAAGAGCATCAGGAAAAAGAATCCGTTCCCAAGCAGATTCAAAAGTCCGCCGGACGCAAGCGACGAGATCAGGCTGTCAAAGGAGCTAAGTGACGAGAAAAGCCCGGTCAGGTTGAACTTCATGAAAGAGGCCAAAAAGAAATAAAACAGGCCGTAGTACCAGCAGAGTATAAATCCGGTGTCCGCTCGCCTGATCCCCTTTTCCTCTCTTCCCTGGATCAGGTCGATGAGTGCGAGGATCAGAATGATCGCCGGGACCGCCCAGAGAATCAGGCAGATCGAGCGGAATCCTGCATAGGCGCTTGAGAAAGCCCCGTTCATGCCGAAGAGGGCCTGAAANNTGTTACAAGCCAACTGTTCTTTAAGATCGTGTAGAGATTGATGTCTCCCTGCATCAGGGCGGGGAAAGTGCCGTCGACGGAAATCTTATACCACGGAAGGAGCACAAGCGACAAAAGCGCAAGCAGGGTCAGGGTCAGATAGCTTTTCTTTCGATTCATCTCAGTCCTCCTCGAATTCCGCAATGTAGCCGATTTTTCCGCTGAACTCCGGACTGTACGTCAGGATGTTCTCCGGCACGTCGTTTAAGTACCACTGGTCGTACTCTTTCATGTAGTTGATGGCAAGCACCGTCTCGTCCGCGCCGTTGTTCAGGTCCACCAGGGAAGGCTCGCCCGAGAGCCAGCGGGAAGCGTTCACGCTGACCGGATTCTTGGTCAGGCCGGAGCCGCCCTTGGATGTCTGGTAGTACGTCGAGCCGGAAGTATCTCTCTGGCCTCCGACGTAGTAGATCACCACATCCGAGCCTCTGTCCCGCTCGGACTGGGCAAGGCTGATCGCTTTCTGAAGCTTGCTGTCCGAGTCAAGCGGAACAAGGTAGCCGTCCTTTGCGGCCGCCGC
>DLOL01000061.1:14325-14502 GCA_002478485.1 Eubacteriaceae bacterium UBA7485
CCGGAAGACCCGTCGGAGTCCGATGAGAGGAGCGACTGCAGGCTTGACGACAGTGAAGCGGACTTTGAGGAAGAAGCCGGGAGATTTGCGTAGGAGAAGGCCGTGCACAGGAGAACCGCGCAGAGAGCGAGGGAGAAGACCTGAAGGATGCTTGACCACCGCTCAAAGAAGAAGGGC
>DLOL01000061.1:14546-15289 GCA_002478485.1 Eubacteriaceae bacterium UBA7485
TAGTCCGGATTTTCCAAAGCGGCTTCCCGGATTCTGGAAGCCAGCACCTTTAGGCCGTTTTCCTGGATCTCCGAAAGATCCGGCTCCGGTTCGATAGATGTAGGACGGAAAGTCTCTGAAGCGGAATGATCCGGCTCGGCTTCATTCTTTTTGCCGGCGGGATTTCCGCAGTTTGAGCAGAATTTTTGTCCGGGAAGGATCTGCGCGCCGCAGGCTTCACAGGACGTGATGATTTTCTCCCCGCAGTTCGGGCAGAAGTTCACGCCTGGCGGAAGAGGCGCGCCGCATGTGGGACAATTCATGCATGTTACCTCAATTTCTAGGTGTAGAATAATATAATTTTAACTATTATTTAAATTCATATCAAGTTCAGGACTGCATAAAAAAACGCATGAATCATTATCCGAATCAGAAGAAATGATCCTGAGAGGGAGAGGGGAATGCCCTTTCAGGAAGGGAAAAGCCTTCCCGACAGACGGAAAACCGGAGGAGCAAAAGACCGGGAGGATACAGAGAGGTTGGAAAGAAACCCTTCTCCTCCGCAAGGAGCCGGCAGGGCGGAAGGATCAGCGGGATTTATAGAAGAGCCGTTTCTCTTTCCCTCTCAGGGACAGGGGTGATCAGAAAAGGAAGAGAGGAAAGGAAGGCAGCTCTTCAAGGAAAGAAGAGGAGGATCGGGAGAGCATAAATTCCGGAGGGGAAAAGGCGGCTTCCTCCATCTCTTCTGTGACATCCTCCCCGCC
>DLOL01000038.1:0-368 GCA_002478485.1 Eubacteriaceae bacterium UBA7485
TCCGAACAACCCGACCGGAAAAGTCATGTCCAGGCGCGAAATTGAAGATTTAAAGGATCTGTGCATCCGCTACGGGCTTTACTTTATTTCAGACGAAGTCTATCGAGAATTTATTTATGACGATCTGGAATATATCAGCCCGGGACAGGACCGGACCCTTGACGAGGAGACAATCATCATCGATTCCATCTCCAAGCGGTTTTCAGCCTGCGGTGCGAGAATCGGATTTATCCTCTCCAAAAACGAGGCGTTCGTCCATGCCGTGAGAAAGCTCTGCCAGATGCGTCTTGCCGTCTCAAGCGTGGACCAGCTCGGAGCGGCAAAGCTCTTCGATCTGGACACCAGCTTTTTTGATCATGTCATCCATG
>DLOL01000038.1:389-807 GCA_002478485.1 Eubacteriaceae bacterium UBA7485
GAAACCGGAAAGACATCATCGCCAAAAAGCCGACGGGCGCGTTTTACTACGTCTTAAAGCTTCCGGTAAAGGATGCAGAGCCGTTTATCGAGTGGATGATCAGGGACTTTGACGACAACGGGGAATCCGTGGTGCTCACGCCGGCCAATGACTTTTACCTGAATCCGGAAAACGGAAAAGATGAAGTGCGCCTTGCCTACGTGCTCAACAACAAAGACCTCGAACGCGCCTCCGACGTGCTCCTGAACGGTCTTGAGGCCTATAAAAAAGCGCACCCAGAAAATATAAAGGAAGAATTTTTAAAGTGAAACTCAGTGATTTAAAGGTCGACAAACCTTTTAAAGGATATCTGTTCATCAAGGAGGCGGATGTGCGCGACTCGAAGAACGGGTCGAAGTTCATCAAGCTGACACTGACC
>DLOL01000038.1:827-2374 GCA_002478485.1 Eubacteriaceae bacterium UBA7485
CGAAGGAAGCCGATGTGGAGGAATTCACATCCGGAAAGATCGTGGGCATTCAGGGAAAAGGAAAAGAATACCAGGGCAACATGCAGCTGGATATTCAGAAGATCCGTCTGGCCAATGAGGGCGATCCGGTGTCGATTGAAGAGTTCGTGGAAAGCGCGCCGATGAGCCCGCAAGAGATGATGGATGAGCTCAACGGCTATATCGACGCGTTTGAAAATGAAGACATGAAAAAGATTGTCCGGGCGGCCGTCTCGGAAAAAGGGGACAAGCTGATGTATTTTCCGGCTGCCAAAACCGTGCATCATGCGGTTCGCTCCGGACTTCTCTATCACACCCTCTCCATGGTGAGACTCGGACGGGCGATCCAGAAGTTCTATCCGTTCATCAACCTGGACCTTCTCACCTCGGGAATCATTCTTCATGACATCGGAAAAGTCAATGAGCTCAGCTCATCCGAACTTGGCGTGGTGGACGACTACACGCCGGAAGGAAAGCTTCTCGGCCATATTGCAATCGAACTGGGGACTCTCCACAGACTGGGATATGAAAACAACATTGATCCGGAAGTGATGATGCTTCTTGAGCATATGATTCTCTCCCATCATATGGAGCCGGAGTACGGTTCTCCGGTCCGCCCGATGTTCCCGGAAGCGGAGCTTCTTCATCATATCGATATGATTGACGCGCGCATGAACACGATGGGGAAAATTCAGGAGCAGCTCGAACCGGGCCAGTTCTCGGATAAGAACTTTTTCCTGGACGGCATCCGCCTTTATAAGAACAAACTCGGAGAGAAAAAAGAATAAATTAAACCCCCTGTTTTTCAGACAGGGGATTTTTTTGCTGTAAAGTAGTTTTAATAAAGTCTTGAAAAAATAATAAAGATAAGCGCAGTTTTTAGGATGCGCCTGCAAGTGAATAGAGCTGGGCAGCATAGCGCTTCGAGATAAGCATGTCGAAAGAGTTGCGCCTCCAGGGATGATTTTCGGAAGGGATCTTTGGAAGGCGCGCTTTTGCTTTCACGGGATGAGCGGGATCAAGCTCACTTAAGAGCTTGCCGTGCAGCTCTACTTCAAGGGCGAGATAGACCTCATGGCAGGTGGAGATAAGGAGTTCCTGTCTGAAGTTTTTAATCATGACGACCTTGGTTTTAAGAGGGGGTAGACAGGTTTTCCGTCCTGGTCAGCCGGAAGGAAGAAATGATTTTCAAACTTCACGTAGCGGCCCTCCTTAATGCTTCTGCGGCTGAGCACAGCGAGGATCTAGTCAACACGCTCTTCTCCGGTTGAGTTTCATAGGCGCTATTAATAGAAGAAGAGGAAAAAGCAAAGCGGGTATTGTATTCAAGAATGTAGGAGCTAAGGAAAAAATTCATATCATCATTCGTAGGCTGATTCAGCCATTCTATTGCCGCTTTATGTTCATCTCAGGCATAATTTACGATCTAAACCACTATACTGGCGGATTTTCCTGAAGCATAAGTAATCAGTTTTCCAAGATGATCATGATTGGTGGTTTCAAGCTAGTTTTCAATGATCACTCTTCTA
>DLOL01000038.1:2446-2606 GCA_002478485.1 Eubacteriaceae bacterium UBA7485
GTCTCCCAGCAGATTCAGATTTTCTTCTTCAACGAGCCGGGGGTAAAGTCCAAGGCTTCATGTGGCCAGACTGTTCTCAAATCCTCGATTTCTTCAATTTTCCCTAGTTTTTATTATAAGTTGCCTTTCTTATCAGATGGTCACTTTTATCGAACGATTT
>DLOL01000035.1:0-4463 GCA_002478485.1 Eubacteriaceae bacterium UBA7485
CGGTGGCGACCAGGAAGAAACTCTTTGACCAGAACGCTTCTTTCCACAGCTTTTCCTTTATTTCAGGGAATTCCTTTTCCTCAAATAATTATACCGTAGATTAGCTGCACTGGCCGCAAATAAGTCCGGATTCATCCCGCCACCTATAGAGGTGGGGGACTTCTCCGGACAGGTATGTTAAAAAGTGTGAGACGGGAAATTTCCCGTCTTTTTTTCGTTTTAGAGCAAGAACCTGTTTTCTTTTCCCAGTCATATGGTATAATTTGATTATTAGATAAGACTAACAAATTACCGTGTTAAAAAGAACTGCGCGGATTGCGCCTCGAAAGGAAAGAAAATGGAATTCGTATTTGAGATGTGCCTCTCGCTTGTTCTGTCGGGGGCCGTGGCGGGAACCTGCGCTGGTGTAAAATCCGCCGCGAAGAGAACACTGAAAAAATCAAGATAAGAAAAAGGCAGTCTCTTCCGGGAAACTGCCTTTGTGTATTTGGAACCTATTTTATTTGATGTCTTTCATGACTTCAATTTCGTCCATGTATTCAGAATCGAGACCGAGGCTCTTGTCGGCTTCCTTCATGAACTTGTTGACCTGCATCGTTGCGCGGTTAACCGGGAGAAGGGTACCGGCGCCTGCGACACAACCGCCTGGGCATGCCATCCCTTCGAGAAGATATCCGTCTCTCTTGCCTTTCTTGGCGAGCGTGAGCATCTTCTTGCATTCCTTCAGTCCCATCGCCGAGTCGATCTTCACATCGATTTCCGGATCGATCGCTTTGATGTTGGCAGCGATGGCTTTGGCGACATTTCCGGCAATCGGATAGCTTCGGCCGGCCAGAGTCGCCTGTTCAAGCTTGCCTTCTGGTTTATAATCGGAGAATTCAATTCCCTTGGCCGCAAACATGCCCATAAGTTCTTCGAAAGTGATGACAAAGTCAATGTCGGAGCGCACGCTTCTTCTCAGTGCTTCAAGCTTCTTGGCCATGCAAGGTCCGATAAAGACGATTTTTGCGTCCGGGTGTTCTTTCTTGATGATTCGAGCTGTGCCAACCATCGGGGTGAGTTCCCCTGAAATGCAGTCCGCGAGTTCCGGGAAGTCTCTCTTGGCCATGACAGACCAGGACGGGCAGCAGGAAGTTCCAAGGAACTTGTCTTCACCGTTTGCCACTTTGTCAATGTAGTGATGCGCTTCTTCGACGGAGCCGAGGTCCGCGCCGATGGCGACTTCGTAGGTTCCCTTGAATCCGAGCGCTTTCAAAGCTTCCATTAAGACGTCGGGTGAGGCGAGCGGACCGAACTGTCCGACAAAGGCCGGGGCGATGGCTGCATAAATTTCTTCGCCTTTTTTCAGCGCAAGCGAGAGCTGGAAGAGCTGGGATTTATCGGTAATGGCGCCGAACGGGCAGTTTACGAGGCACAGTCCGCAGGAGACGCATTTTTCATGGTCGATCTTCGCGCGTCCCTTTTCATCGGATCCAATTGCGTCCACACCGCAGGCTGCAGCGCACGGGCGGTCATATTCGGTGATTGCGTTGTACGGGCAGGCTTCTTTGCATCTGCCGCACTTGATGCATTTGTCCTGGTCGATGAAAGCGTGTCCGTCCACAAAACTGATGCAGCTCTTCGGGCAGACCTGCATGCAAGGATGCGCAAGACATCCGCGGCAGTTGTTGGTGACCCATACGGTTCTTGTGGGACAGGCCATGCATGCAAACGGAATGACGTTGATCAGTTCAGGTTCATAGTAGATTTCATCGATTGAGACGTTTGCGATATCTTTGGAAATCGGGGTCGGACGGTCGATCGGATAAAGGCTCAGGCCCATGGCCAGTCTTAATCTTTCCCCTACGATGGCTCTTTCCTTGAAGACGGATTCGCGGTAGGTCGGTTCTTCGCCCGGGATAATTTCAAACGGGATTTCTTCCATCCTCTGGGCATATTCGTCCGGTTCGTTTTCCCATGCTAATCTAGCGACGGCTTCATAGACTTTACGACGTATGTCGGTAACTGGCGTGTAAACACCTCTCACTTGTACTGTCCTCCTTCGGTTTGATCGAGGATGGCGCTCATCACATTTTCAGTGGACGCGTTTTCGATCATTACACTTCCCACCTGTACGACAGGGCACTTGTCGGAATTGTCGGAGTCGCCAAGTTCCGCGACCGCTTCAATTTCGATCCCGCGGTTCAGATTCAGATCATCAACGACATCATTGAGTGTTTCGATTTGATCCATGATGTCCATCGCGCCCAGCATCATACATTTCGTATTTACGCAGATTTTCACTTCTAAAGGTTCCATATAAGCTCCTCAACTTTAGTTTTCTTTGTATTTTCCACTCAAACACAAGAAAATATACCTTCTTTTATTGTACAAAGAAAAGAATTGCCGTGGTTAATCTTTTCTTGGAAAACGGCATTAATTCTTGAAACTGTGGATCGGCGCCGGAATTTGCCCCCCTCTTGAGATAAAGGCCGAGCAGTCCGAAGGATTGACCTTCATCACCGGGGCTTCACCCAAAAGTCCGCCGAAGGATGCGCTGTCACCAAGATCTTTTCCGACAACGGGAATCAGACGCACGGCTGTCGTTTTGTTGTTCACCATCCCGATGGCCGCCTCATCCGCGATGATCCCTGAAATGGTGGAAGCCGGCGTGTGGCCGGGTATGGCGATCATGTCAAGACCAACCGAGCAGACGCATGTCATGGCTTCGAGTTTGTCCAGGGTCAGTGCGCCCATGGAGGCTGCTTCGATCATGCCTTCATCTTCGGAAACCGGAATGAAAGCTCCGGAGAGCCCGCCGACCGAAGAGCTTGCCATAATACCGCCTTTCTTCACCGCGTCGTTCAAAAGCGCAAGCGCGCATGTGGATGCGGCGCCGCCTGTATGTTCGATGCCCATCTCTTCAAGAATTCTTCCAACCGAATCCCCGATTGCCGGCGTCGGTGCGAGAGAAAGGTCGAGAATGCCGAAGGGCACACCCAGACGGTCGGCAACCGTGGTGCCAACCAGCTGTCCGGACCGGGTGATCTTGAAAGCGGTCTTTTTGATGACTTCCGCGAGCTGAGAGAAATTCGCGTCAGGATAGCGCTCGACTGCGCTCTTTACCACGCCGGGTCCGGAGACGCCCACATGAAGAACGGTTTCCGGCTGGGAGACACCGTGAAAAGCGCCGGCCATAAAAGGGTTGTCCTCCACCGCGTTGCAGAACACCACGAGCTTGGCGCATCCAATGGAGTCCTCGTCCCGGGTAAGATAAGCCGTCTTCTTAATCACGTCTCCCATAATCGCGACAGCATCCATATTTATACCCAGTTTACTCGAGCCGACATTCACGGAAGAGCAAACATAACTGGTTTCTGCAAGTGCTTCTGGGATGGAATTGATCAGCCGGAGATCGCCTCTTGTAAAGCCTCTCGGAACGAGGGCTGAAAACCCGCCGAGAAAGTCCACCCCGACTTCTTTTGCGGCTTTGTCAAGCGTCTTGGCAAACTCTACATAATTCTCATCCGAAGTTGCACCTGCGACCAGGGAGATGGGGGTGACCGATATCCTCTTGTTGACAATGTTGATCCCGTATTCCGCAGCCACCCGGTCCGCGACCGGGACGAGATTTTCTCCGAGAGAAGTGATTTTGTCGTAGATCTTCTTCCGGCACGCTTCGCTGTTTGAGTCCGCGCAGTCCAGGAGGTTGATGCCGAGCGTGACGGTTCTGATATCCAGTTTCTGCTCTTCGATCATCCGGACTGTCTCAAGGACATTTTTCATATAACCCATATCGCCTCCGGATCAGATCTGGTGCATCGCGTTAAAAACGGCTTCAAGCTGAATTCTGACGGAAAGTCCGAGATTGATCCCGACGCGGTCGAGTTCTTCCTGAAGCTCGACAAAATCGCACGTCAGGTCTCCGACATCCACCAGCATGATCATGGTGAACAAGTCCTGCATGACTGTCTGCGAAAGATCCAGAATGTTCGCGTTGCTCTCTGCGAGCACTTTCGAGATATTGTAAATGATGCCTGTACGGTCTTTTCCAATGACGGTTACAACGGCCTTCATAATTTTCTTCTCCATTCACATAATTAGTCACTCTAATTTTAATCATTCCGCCGGTATTTTTCCATTTAAGAAAACCAAAGAACGAAGAATTCATTGAGGATGCGCTCATGAATTGACAAGGCAAAGCCGGAATAAGAAAATATGAAGACAGACCTCCGTTTTCATCTGTCAATAAAAGGAAACTTTCAGGCACGAATGAGAAAATCGGATGAAGACGGGGAGGAGGGAAAGATGGAACTCAAACATGTCAGTGTTCTGCTGGACGAGAGCATTGAAAATTTAGATATAAAAGAAGACGGCATCTATGTGGACTGCACGCTCGGGGGCGGAGGCCATTCGGAGGAGATTCTGAAAAGGCTTTCGTCCGACGGCATGCTCATCGGTATTGACCAGGATGATTTCGCCGT